>NC_007761.1:2465000-2835000 GCF_000092045.1 Rhizobium etli CFN 42
CTGTAGGCTGCGTCGACGTCGAGCGTCTCGGCCAGCCTGCCGGCGGCACCCGGTGCCGGATCTGAAATGGCAACGAGCTCGGCATCGACGAGGCGGCGGGCAATGGTTTCGCCATGAAAGGAGCCTATGCGGCCGGCACCGATGAGGCCGATATTGATGGATTTGGTCTTGGGCATCTGATGGGTCCAGTGTGATTGTGATTGATCAGAGGGTGAATACAGCGCGGAAGGCTTCGAGCGCGGAGTCCGCATCGCCGGCGGCCCAGGCCTCCATGCCCACCGGGCCGGAATAACCCATGGCACTCAGTGCCTTGGCGATGCCGTTCCAGTTCACCTCGCCCGTTCCCGGTTCGCATCGGCCTGGTACGTCGGCGACCTGAATCTCGCCGATCCAGGGCAGGCATTTCCGGCAAAGCTCGATCAAATTCCCCTCGCCGATCTGAGCATGATAGAGGTCGAGGTTAAGCCGGAGCCGCGGATGATCGACGCTCGAGACCAGCGCCAGCGTGTCCTCGGCGCGGCCGAACGGCACGCCAGGATGGTCCACCGGCAGATTGAGGTTTTCGAGCGTAAACGTGACGCGCTCTTCTTCGGCCATGTCGACGATGCGGCAGAGCGTGTCGCGTGCCTTCAGCCACATTGCCCCCGTAACGACTTCGACCGGCTGAAGCGGCAGTCCTCGATTTCCGAGCCCCGTGCCATGCAGATTGAGCCGTTGAACGCCGAGCCGCTTTCCGACCTGCGCCGTTTCTCGCGCCGTCCTGAGAAGTTCGTCGGCGCCTTCATCGTCTGTCAACCGGCCGGTCAGATAACCATTCATGATCGTGAAGGTCGCACCGGTCGCCTCGAGCTTGTTCAGGTCGTGCTCCGGCCAGTTCCAGAGACCGACACCGAAGCCCATTTCCTTGAGGCGAGACGCGCGCCACTCGATCGGTTTGTCGCGCCACAGCATTTCAGCGCAGGCTGCTAGCGGGAAGGAAGAGTTCCTGGCAGTCGTCATGCAGATGTTTCCCTGTGTTTCGGGTATGAGTTTTGGTGGCGCGGCACCGGGGCGCCGCACCGAATGAAGTGCGTCCGGAGGGGGCGCTCAGATGGTTCCGCCGAGTTCCTCCGACAGCGACTGCAGTTCTTTGCCGCCGGCCATCAGATTCTGCAGCGCTTCGATGCCGATCTCGCTTTTCGCATAGGTGCCGAGCGTCTTGCCCCGATTGAGCACGGTGAAGCGATCACCGACCGCATATGCATGGCGGACGTTATGGGTGATCAAGATCACGCCGAGCCCCCTGCTGCGTACCTGGCTGACATATTTGAGAACCATCGATGTCTGTGCGACGCCGAGTGCGGAAGTTGGCTCGTCGAGGATCAGAACCTTGGCGCCGAAATAGACCGCACGTGCGATTGCCACACATTGGCGTTCGCCGCCGGAGAGCGTGCCGACCGCCTGCTGGGGGTCACGCACGTCGATACCGATCCGATGCATCTCGTCGCGCGTTACGTTGTCGGCCAGCTCCATATCCATTCTCTTGAAAGGGCCAAATCCCTTCAGCGGCTCCCGTCCCATGAAGAAATTTCGCGTCACCGACATTAAGGGGATCATCGCAAGGTCCTGATAGACGGTCGCAATTCCGGCATCGAGAGCTTCTCGCGGACCGGAAAACAGCCGGGGCTGGCCTTCAACCAGAAAATCACCGGAGGTTGGCTTATGCACGCCGGCCAGCGTATTGATGAGGGTGGACTTGCCGGCGCCATTATCGCCGAGCAGACAAAGCACTTCGTTTGCGTTCACGCTCATGGAGACGCCGTTGAGGGCGATGACCGATCCGAAATGTTTGACGAGGTTTCTGACCTCGACGAGTGGCGTCTGAAACATGCTCATCAGCGTTCTCCCGTGACGCGTTTACGAATGACGTTGTTGAAGATGACCGCAATCAGCAGCATTCCGCCGAGGAACACGAGATACCAATCCTGGTCGATCGACGTGTAAGTCAGCCCGATCAGAACCATGCCGAAAACGATGGAACCGAAGAAGGCGCCGATCGCCGAGCCGTAACCGCCGGTCAGCAGGCATCCGCCGATGACCGCGGCGATGATCGCCTCGAATTCCTTCTGAAAGCCGCGGCGAGCATCGGTGGAACCGGCATCCAGCACGGTGAGGATGGCAACCAGCGTCGCGCAGAGCGCTGTTATGATAAAAAGGGTGGTTTTCACGCGGGCCACCGGAACGCCCGACTTCCGGGCTGCCCGCGGATCGCCGCCGGCGGCGAAGATCCAGTTGCCGAAACGTGTCCTCAGCAGCACCCAGGTCGCAACGAAGGCGATTGCGATAAACCACAGGATCTCGACCGGTATGCCCGCCACCTTCGGAAGCCCGTTCGGGAAGGTCTCTATGATGCCGCGGCTGCCGAGCCAGGTGAAAAAGCCGGTGAAGGCATCGCCCGAGAAGATCGGCGCGAGAGGACTACCGACCGCGGCCTCCTTCATCCCGCGCAGCTGCGTGGCGCCGCCGCTCGCCCACTTGAGGCCAACAAGGGTCAGGCCGCGAAGAATGAAGAGAAAGGCAAGCGTGACGATGAACGACGGAAGCCCGGTACGCATCGTGATCTGGGCGTTGCTTACGCCGATCACCGCGGCAAAACCCATCGCGATAAGGATTGCGACGCTCAAAGGAAGGTGCAGCACGACAAGCGCGGTGCCGAAGACGAGGCCGGCAAAAGCCACCATCGATCCGATCGAAAGGTCGAATTCCCCTCCGATCATCAGCAAAGCCGCTCCGATGGCAAGGATTCCAAGCTGGGCGGCCGGAGCCATAAAATTGATCACCCCCGCCAGCGTGAACATCGCCGGATTGGCGGTGAAAAAGAAGAAGATGGTTACAAGCACCAGACCGGCGACCGCGCCAAGTTCGGGCCGCCGCAGCAGCGCGGTCACCGCCGAAACCTTTTTCAGGCGCTCATCGGATCGGGTCGCAGCCCCGTTCTGCTCGTTCGCCAGCGTCATGGTTGTTTCCTCTGAATTATTTGTTGTCCATACGAACCGGTCATCAGGCGGACAGTGTCGTCACGCGTGTGCCGGCCTGCAGTGATGGTGGCAGCCCCCAGGTCAGGGGCTGCCGTGGGCTCTGCTTATCGGATACCCTGGGAGGATTTTTCGATGACCTGCGCGGCCGTGTCCTTCTCGACGAAGCTCGGGCCGGAGGCGACGTTTCCTGCCGGGATCGTGCCATAGCGGGCGCTGAGCGCGAGGAATGTCACGGGCAGGTAACCCTGCAGGTAGGGCTGCTGATCAACCGCGAACAAGGCCTTGCCGTCGGCGACCGCCTTGAGGAAGCCCGCCGAGAGGTCGTAGGAAGCAACTTTCACCTTGTCGGCAGCGCCCATTCTGTCGACGACCGCGACGGCACGCTCCCCGACGAGCGGAGCGGAAAGGCCGAGCACAACATCGACCGAGGGATCGGAGGTGAGTGCCGCCTGAATCTTGGATTCGATCTCGGCGGGATCGGCGGTGGTCGGCAGAACGGTTACCTTACCGCCTTCGAATCCCTTCTCCGTGCCGGCGCAACGCTGGTCGAGCGCCGCATTGCCGACCTCCTGGTTGACGCAGAGGACATGCTTGAGCCCGAGCGATTTCAGCTTTGCTCCGACTTTGATGCCCGCTGGCAGCTCGTCCTGGCCAACATGCAGCTTGATGCCGAGTTTTTCGGCAGCGGAGATGCCGGAGTTCATCGAGATGACAGGAATGCCGGCTGCGACTGCCTTCTCGATTGCCGGGCCAAGAGCATCCGGATCAGGATTGGAGACAATGATGCCGGCCGGGCTCTGGTTCACCGCAGCCTCGATGAGCTGCGCCATCGCCACCATGTCAAAGGTCTCCGGCGCGCGGTAGTCCACCTTCACATTGCTGTCCTTGCCCGCCTGCATCATGCCATTCTTGACGATCGACCAGAACGGATCGGAAGCCTGGCCGTGCGTAACGGCGATAATGCTCGGCTGTTCCTGTGCGTTCGCGCCGACGGACCACGAGGCCGCGATTCCGACCACAACCATGCTATAGGCAAGCTTCTTCAAAATAGACTTCATGTTGTCCTCCTCCACATCGCCCACTCCAACGTGCGGCTAAAACGATTGCTACCGGGTGCAAAATGTTTGCTACCGGGTGCAAACAGGTGCATGATATTCGCGAATGAATTAAAATCAAGCAATCATTTCACTAGAATCCGCAAATGGAATTTTTGTTCCATTTGCTTCGGGAGGCGTAATGCGCAAGCGGGCGACTGCAAAGCAGGTGGCGGAAGCGGCCGGCGTTTCGAAATGGACTGTTATCCGAGCCTTCACACCCGGCGCGTCGATAACTGAGGAAAGCAAACGTAAGGTCTTGGAAACAGCGGCGGCACTCAACTATACGCCGAACCTTCTTGCCCGCAGTCTTGCCACCAACGCAACGCACCAGGTTGCCGTCTTCGTCGACGATTTTGCCAACCCGCAAAAGCTACCATTTCTGGAGACGCTCACCGAACGGCTGCAGGCGGCCGGATTGGTCGTCATGCTCATCAATATCAACAATCATTTCGACCATGTTCATGCCCTGCTCCATGCCGACCAACGACAGGTGGATGCCATCATCCTGTTCGGTACGGCGTTTCGCAATGAAACGTTGACGGATCATCAGCTCGGACGCGGCATGCCGCCCATGTTCGTTTTGGCGCGCGACAGCCAGATCGATGGGGTCCCGGCAGTGGTCTGCGATGCCGAACGGGCGCTCAAGGACATCGTGGATCACCTGCATGAACGCGGCTATCGGCGGCCGGGCTTCATGACCGGGGCAACCGTGCTTTCGACCGCGCTCAGACGCCGGCAGCACTTCGCCGAGTTCTGGGAGGAAAAGGGCGTGCGCGACATCGCGGTTCTGTCAGCGGAAAGATACAGCGCGCAGGCGGGAGCAGAGGCGGTTCGCCAGTATCTGAACAGTACGAACGCGACCGACCGCGTCGATGTCCTGATGTGCGAGAACGACATTCTTGCGATCGGGGCAATGGATGAAATGCGAGGGAAGTACGGCCTGAGAGTGCCGGAAGACATGGCGATCGTCGGCTTCGACAACTACGAACTCGGCGGATCCTCCGCCTATAGCCTCACCACATACGAGCAGCCGCGACACCAGATGGTCGAACTGATCGTCGGGATGATAACGGGACGCGTCGATGCGGAGACCGTTTCCCTGCCCGGCAAGCTCGTCATCCGGGGCTCCACATGATCCCCGATCTCAACGCCGATTGGCCCTCGATCACTCGAAGTTTCCACGAGATGCCGCATTCACGCCTTCCAAAGTAACGGTGCTGCATGCCTTCAATCATATCGGCGGGACCTTCGCCCAATGATCGCATCCGGGTATCCGAGCTTGCCAGGAGAAACACCTTGGCCAAGAAGAAGGATCAGTCGTCGCGCCCGCATGAACGAAGCTGACGCGCAGGCACATTTTCAAGCTTGATTGGCTCCAATGACGCCGTCAGCTGATGCTGGACCTAAACGGGCGAAGGAACCATGCCGAACCTCTCCGTTCCCAGCAGGGCACGTCCGTCGCCCCGTTTGCGGGGTCCGCAGGATGGGTCGAGACCAGTGGCTCGACCCCGGCAAGGATCAGGGTAAGGTGCAGCCGCTGGGCCCGAGCCAGACAGCCATAGGGATGTCCCAAGCATCAGCAGCCCGTTCAAATCCCGGATCACGTGCCCCTTGCCGACAGCCGCCCTCCATCAGCAAGCTCATCCGCGCGTTCGTTGCCGGCTATGCCGGAATGGCCCTTGCACCAGGCAATGGTTACCAGGGCATTCTGTGATAGTTGAAGATCGACCGCTTTCCAGAGTTCCGTATTAGCGATGGTCCGGCTTCGGGCGTTCCCATTCCCACCGCTTTTCTTCCAGCCGTTATTCTTCCAAATGTGCCGCCTGTCGTTGCAGCCTTTGACGGCATAGATCGAATCCGACCAGATGGTCGCGGCTTCGCCCGTTGCTTCGCTATTGATCCACATGACTGCCTGCAAGACGGCGGTCAATTCCATCGAATTATTGGCGGAATCACGCACACCGCCGAAGCTGGACGCGATTTCCGCCGCCTCGCGATAGACGACAAAGGCCCAGCCTCCGTGCCCGGAACAGGGGTCATAACAACCGTCCACGAAGACGTGGAGCCCGTGTTGAGCTTCCGGCACCCCGGCTGTCATTGCGGGGGAGCATAGCTCGTTGGAAATGACTGCCATTTTCGCCTTCGCTAAGCCCGTTGCCCCAAGCGGACATTGGAATTGTACCTTCCGCTGTGTCAACTACTGATGTCAGCGGCGCCGATGGTCTGGCAGCCGCTTCTGGCCTTGGCCCAAAGCAGGCATTGCTCTGGGCCAAAGGCTGAACGGCCTGGAGACGGCGACGTCAGCTGTTCGCAGATCGTTTGGGAGGCTCGGCCAGGTTGATCCGGTTGCCCTCACAGTCGAATATCTGAGCCACGCGCCCAAAGTCGCCTTCGATTTTGTTGGCGAGTTGCAAGCCCTGACGCGAAAGCCTTTCGAGCTCAACCTCGAGCTCGGGGACGACGATCGTTATGATCCCGTTGCCGGCACGTTCGTCATCCTTCCAGACCTGCAGGCCGGCTCCGCTCATATTACGCCACTGAGCCATGCCCGGTATCGGTTTGCTATCTGCGGGACGTCCCATGAGCTTCTCATACCAGATGAGCGCCTCGTCAAAGTTGGAAACGGCGGCGGAGGCGAAGATGCTCTGGACAGTTATTGAAGTGGTGGTCATATCGTACTCCTTGGTTGGACAAATGGATGTCGTGGAGGAGTTCTCGATTTCGACAGGCCGCGCAAAAAATGCTCGCATCAACACAAAATTTTTGAGCGCTGTCCTTCGAGGTGGCGTCGTTCTGCCTCCGACCAACACAATCCGATAGCGATCGTGAAAGCTTCCGCCGCCTCGACATGCCTGCCTAGATCGGCGCAAATCTGCGCGCGGGCCGTCCAATACGGCAGGTAGTCGGCCATTCGCGGATCGCGGGCAAGCGCATGTATGTCATCAAGAGCCGCGTCCACCTGCCCTATCCGCATGAGGGCCACGCACCGATTGAGTGTCACGACAGGCGACGGGGCAATCCTGCCCAGTACGTCGTAGAGAGAAACGACGGCCTGCCAGTTTGAGATACCGCTCAAACGGCGCGCGACATGAGCAGATTGGATGGCCGCCTCGATCTGGTAGCGGCCGGTCGGACCGTTTGCATTTGCTTCTCTGAGGAGTCCTTCGGCGAGGCGCAATTGCCTGCGATCCCAAAGTCCGACATCCTGGCTATCCAGCGGTACGAATGCGCCGTCGGGGCCTCTGCGAGACGATCGCCGCGCCTCCGTATAAAGCATCAACGCGAGAAGACCTTTCGGTTCCGGCTCTTGCGGAAGCAGGGATACGACCACGCTTGCGAGCCAGATTGCCTCTTGTCCAAGCGCTTCCGCCCCGTCGAGGTCCATCCACCCGCTGGTATAGGCGGCATAGATAGAGGCGAGTACAGGTGGCAAGCGGTGCGACAGTTCCTCCTTCTCCGGCACAAGGAACGGAATTTTCTCATCTCTGATCCTCGCCTTGGCTCTTACAAGCCTCTGCCCCATGGCCCCAGGAGAGACGAGAAACCGTGCGCCGATATCTGCAGCGGTCAAGCCCAGCACGGTCTGGAGGATCAGCGGCGTTCGCGCCGAGACATCGATGCCGGGATGTGCGCAGGCAAACATGAGCGCCAGTCGCCTGTCCGCAATCTCTTCTTCCATTTCCGCCGCGGTCGAGAGTTCCTCAGCAATGAGGGCAAGATGATCGGCGCTCTTCGCCTTCACTTTGTCCCTGCGCCAGTCATCGAGCTTGCGCCTGCGGGCGATGGTCAACAGCCAGGCATCAGGGTTGTCGGGCACGCCATCGACAGGCCATTTTTCGAGAGCCGTGAGGAAAGCCGTCGCGAGCGCATCCTCGGCGGACGCGATATCACCCAAGCGCCCGCCAAGATAAGCGACGAGTCGGCCGTAGCTCTCGCGCGCCACCCGCTCTGCTACACCTCGGGCAACGCTGGAACCAGAAACCGTCATCCCGCATATTCCGACGCGTCCCTGATGCGACGAACCTCAACGGTTCCCCAGGTCGCGGCAGGGCAGCGTGCCGCCCATTTGTTGGCCTCGTCCATATCGGCGACGTCGATGATAAAGTACCCACCGAACTGTTCGCGAACATCGGCATAAGGGCCGTCCAGAACGCTGACCTCGTTTCCTTGAACACGAACGAGACTGGCCTCAGAGGAGTTGACGAGCGCATTGCTCGAGACGAACGCAGCCGCCTTCTCCAGCGCTTGTTGATAGGCATACATCTGCCCGATGAAGCGCGCCATGTCCTCGGGCGCTATGGAGCTCCCGGCAGTTTCGTCCGCATGCAGCATCAGCATGTAGCGCATTGCTTCATCCTCAGTGAAAGCCAATTCCCCACAGGAACGAGCGCCGAGAATAACAATTCGTATGAAGAAGGGAACTGCTGTTGACGGCTGCAGTGTCCGCCTCCGGGTGCAAGGCTGTGCCGACTTACCTGACGGATTTACCTGCATCTTCTGGATAAAATCTCGAAAATGCGCTAGGAATTGATCCAAGCTTATTAAGAGAAACACGTTAAGAGACAAGGTACGGCGGATGGACGCCACCTTTGACCGATCGACACTTTCTCATTCCCGGACAACGCCGTGAAACGCCGACACCTGTCTCTTGCTCTTGTGCTTGCGCTGGCATCGCCGGCCGCCGCACAGAGTAGCGCTATTTGCAACGACTTGCGCGGTCGCCTTGCCGACCTACCACGATCGATCGGCAACAATAACGGTCCGGAAGCGCGCCAATATGCCAGCGCAATCGCCGAGCAAAACCTCGAATTGCGCAAAGTCCGCAACGATCTGCGCAGCTATGGCTGCACCTCAGGCAGCATGGTCGTGATCGGCGGTGAGAATGCCGATTTTTGCGCCGAGCTTTCTGACGCCGAAGCCCGGATGATCGACAATATCCGCTATCTCCAGGACCGCCGCAACGAGCTGCGCAGCCAGGCCGGCGATGACGACGCGCGCCGAGAATTGACGGCGGCACTCGAACGCAATGGCTGCAACAGCGAAAATTTCTATGCCCCGACAGAGCGCAGCGCCAGCGAGCCCGCCCCAAGCGTCGAGGAACAGGCGATGCGCACCGACACTTTCATTCCGCTCGGCGGCGGTGAAGAGGCCGATCCGCGTTACGGCCTGCCGAGGGCCGAAATGCTTTCGCCGGTCAGCACCATCTGCGTTCGCAGCTGCGACGGCGGTTTCTTCCCGATCAGCTCGAACACCACCTCGGTCGATTTCGGCCGCGATGCCCAGACCTGTGCCAAGATGTGCCCCGGCATCGAGACGGAGCTCTTCTATCGCGACGTGACCAGCACCGACGCCTCGAACATGATCTCGGCCGCAACGGGCGCGCCCTATAGCGCCATGAAGAACGCCTTTGCCTACAAGAACCGCGCGCCTGGTGAGAAAAATTCCTGCGCCTGCAATCTCACCGCCTATTACGAGGAGATGCGCGGCAAGCAGGCCCTGAGCGAACCGCCGCAGCAGGGCTCGATCACGACGGTCCGCACCAATCCGCCGGCGAGAGATACCGCGGCAGCATCAGTCCCGCCGCAGCCATCCGTTCCCGAACGTCCCTACGACCCCACGCAGAACAAGGTCCGTCAGGTCGGCCCGCAATTCCTTGCCGGCGACCAGGGCTCGATCGACCTTGCCAATCCGGCAACGCCGGGCCCGCAACCACAACAGCAGTAATTGCTAAGGGTCGTTGCGTCCCCATCCATCATGGAAAACGAGTTCCTCGAGCGGTAGCCGCTGCCGCCAACCTTTGACCGAGAGTTCCGGTTCGTCATAAAGCCGGTCGACAAAGCCGGCACAGAGCCACGCGACCACCTCGATATGCTCGGGTATGCCGAGGATTGTTTTCAGGTCGCCTTCACGAAAGATGCTGACCCAGCCGATGCCGACCCCTTCGGCGCGGGCTGCAAGCCAGAGATTCTGGATTGCGCAAACGGTCGAATAGGAATCCATCCGCGGATTGTGCGTCCGTCCCAGCACCACGCTGCCGCCGCGGGTGGGATCGCAGGTCACGCATATGCCGAGCGGCGCCTCCACGATGCCTTCGAGCTTGAGGGAGCGGTACGCCTGCCGCCGTTCGCCGTCGAACATCAGTGCCGCCTCTTCGTTGGCCTTTGCAAAAGCGTCCCGGACACGCGCGCGCACGGATTCGCTTTTCACCAGGATGAAGTTCCACGGCTGCATGAAGCCGACGGAGGGAGCGTGATGGGCGGCCGTCAGAAGCCGCGCCACGACATCGTCCGGCAACGGATCGGGCAGGAACTGGCTGCGCACGTCGCGTCGGGTCATGATCACGTGATACACGGCCTCGCGTTCGGCCGGAGAAAAACCGGATGCCTCCGACAGGGCATCCTCAACAAAGGGTCGCATCGTCAAATCCCCAACAACGCAACCGCCCGCCGTCCGCGCGGGTTGGGTCTATCTTGCCAGGCCGGTCTTCTGACTTGGCGTCATCCGTCTGCCGCAGCCTTCCCGGCAAAACCCAGTGGCATGATGAAGCGGCGGGCGTCGGCCTTACAGCGTTGGGCACGTTCCGGTCTTGCACCGGATTCCCGATTCTCCCGCGTGAAAGCGGGCACCTGACGAGGTATCTATTTCAGGAAAGCGCTTCGCGGGCAAGCGGAGGCAGCCGAGTCCGATGAGGCCGTTAGGCAAACAGCGATTTTTCCGCCTGACGTGCCGGTAAACAGGCGGCCGCTGGTCACGACCACGCTCGATGCATTGGAGACTGCTGCACGCCCAAGCCCTCTTTCAGGCCGCAGATTCTGCGTGACAACGGAAGGCCGCCACGCTAAACACGCCGCATGTCGATCACTTCTGTCTACGCCTCGCGATTTTATTGGTACCGCTGCTCCCAGCGGATGCGGGCCCGTGCGTAACTGAATTCGACGCGACGACCACCCGAACAGCCGCTAGTCTACCTGGCGGCTTTTTTGTTCCGCACGGTATGACCAAACAGGAGCCATGCCGTGCCCGATACCATCGATGATCTGCGTATCCTCGAGATCACCCCGCTGACCAAACCCGCCGATATCATCGCGGAAATCCCCCGCACCGTTGCCGTCAGCGAGACGGTGACCAGCAACCGTCATGCGATCCATCAGATCCTTGAGGGAGAAGACGACCGCCTGATCGTCGTCATCGGCCCCTGCTCCATCCACGATCCTGCTGCAGCACGCGAATATGCCGAGCGCTTGGCGGAACAGCGGCAGCGCCTCTCCAGCGATCTGGAAATCGTCATGCGCGTCTATTTCGAAAAGCCCCGCACCACGGTCGGCTGGAAGGGTCTGATGAACGACCCGCATCTCGACGGCAGCTACCGCATCGAGGAAGGGCTTCGCATTGCCAGGCGCCTGCTGCTCGACATCAACGCAATGGGCCTGCCCGCTGGCGTCGAATTCCTCGAGACGATCACGCCGCAATACATCGCCGACCTTGTTAGCTGGGGCGCGATCGGCGCGCGTACGACCGAAAGCCAGATCCATCGCCAGCTCGCCTCCGGCCTCTCCTGCCCGATCGGCTTCAAGAACGGCACCGACGGCGGCGTCCGTGTGGCGCTCGACGCCATCCTGGCCGCCTCGCAGCCGCATCACTTCCCCGCCGTCACCAAGGACGGGCAGGCCGCCATTGCCTCGACGAAGGGCAACGAGGACTGCCACATCATCCTGCGCGGCGGCAAACAGCCGAACTATGAAGCGGACGATGTCGAAGCTGTGGTCGGCGAGGCCGTCAAGCTAGGCGTGACCCCGCGCATCCTGATCGATGCCAGCCATGCCAACAGCCGCAAGGATCCGATGAACCAGCCGCGCGTCGTCAAATCCGTGGCCTCGCAGATCGCCGCCGGCAACCGCCACATCAAGGGTATGATGATCGAGAGCAACCTCGTCGCCGGCCGCCAGGATCTCGTCCCCGGCAAACCGCTGGTCTACGGCCAGTCGATCACCGATGGCTGCATCGACTGGGACATGTCGGTAGCAGTATTGGAAGACCTGGCGAAAGCCGCTGGCGCGCGGCGCAAAGCGGCGGCGGCTTAACCAGCCGGGAAATAACGCACATAGGCGAATTCTTCGCCGTCAGGAGACCAGCAGGGCACATTGATCGTGCCCTGCCCGCCGAAAAGCTCGAACAGCGTTTTCAGGTTGCCGCCATCCATGTCCATCAGCCGCAGCCGCACATCGAGATCGCGCGGGTGATCGAAAACCGAGGGGTCATAGGACAGGATCAGCACCTTGTCATTTCTCGGCGACGGATGGGCGAACCAGTTGCCCTGATTGTCCGACGTTACCTGCTCGAGGCCCGTGCCGTCGGGGTGGATACGCCAAATCTGCATCAGCCCGGTGCGGCTGGAATTGAAATAGATCCATTGCCCGTCGGCGGAATAGTCCGGCCCGTCATTGCGGCCTTCGCCATGCGTCAGCCGCGTTTCGGCGCCGCCGTCGACGGAGATCGTATAGATATCGAAGAGGTCGTCGCGGATGCCGCAATAGGCGAGCTGGCGGCCATCAGGCGACCAGCCATGCCAGTAGGAGGGCTGGTTCCGGGTGACGAGCCGCGGCGTTCCGCCTTCGATCGGCAGTATATAGATCGCCGACTTGCCGAACTCGCTCTTGTCCGAGATGACGATCTCGGTGCCGTCGGGCGAAATGCCGTGATCATTGTTGCAATTGACGGCAAAGCCGGTATCGACCCTGACCACCTCGCCGCCATCGAGCGGCAGCCGGAAGAGCAGCCCGTCGCCGTTCAGCAGGAGATAGGAGCCGTCGGGAGAAAAATTCGGCGCTTCCACCAGCCTGTCCGTTTGCCAGACCTCGCGAGCCCTGCCCGTCCCGACATTGTAGATCTCGACCGAGCTGCGCATGTTGCCTCACTGATATGTCGATTGCGTCAGCGATCGCGGAATCGATTGGTGATCGGATAGCGCCGGTCGCGGCCGAAGTTCTTCTTGGTGATCTTCACGCCCGGCGCCGATTGCCGGCGCTTATATTCGGCGAGATAGAGCAGATGCTCGACCCGGTGAACGGTCGCTACGTCATGGCCGCGCGCGACGATCTCCTCGACAGCCATTTCCTTCTCGACCAAGCACTCGAGAATATCGTCGAGAACGGGATAAGGCGGCAGCGAATCCTGATCCTTTTGATCGGGACGCAGCTCGGCCGATGGTGCCTTGTCGATGATATTTTGCGGAATCACTTCACCCGACGGGCCTAGCGCGCCCGGCGGCACATTCTCGTTGCGCCAGCGGGCCAGCGCATAGACCTGCATCTTGTAGAGGTCTTTGATCGGATTGAAGCCGCCGTTCATGTCGCCATACAGCGTGGCGTAGCCGACCGACATTTCCGACTTGTTGCCCGTCGTCACCACCATCGCGCCGAATTTGTTGGAGATCGCCATCAGGATGACGCCGCGCGCGCGGCTCTGCAAGTTCTCCTCGGTGATTCCGCTCTCCGTACCCTCGAAGAGGTTGGACAGCGCGCTGCTGAAGCCGGTTACCGGCTGTTCGATCGGCACGATGTCATAGCGGCAGCCGAGCGCCTTGGCGCAGTCGGCTGCATCCTTCAGTGAATCTTCCGAGGTGTAACGATAGGGCAGCATGACCGTTCGCACCCGCTCCTCTCCGAGAGCGTCGACCGCGATCGCTGTGCAGATCGCCGAGTCGATGCCGCCGGAAAGGCCGAGAACGACGGTCTTGAAACCATTTTTGTTGACGTAGTCGCGGAAGCCGAGCAGGCAGGCGCGATAATCGGCCTCCTCGTCCTCGGGGATACGCGCCATCGGTCCTTCGGCGCAGTGCCAGCCCGCTTCCCCACGTTTCCATGTCGTCACCGCAAGCGCTGTCTCGAACTGGCTCATCTGAAAGGCGAGCGATTTGTCGGCGTTGAAGGCGAAGCTCGCCCCATCGAACACGAGCTCGTCCTGCCCCCCGAGCTGGGCGGCATAAATCAGCGGCAGGCCGGTCTCGATCACCTGCTTCAGTACCACCTGGTGACGGATATCGACCTTGCCGCGATAATAGGGGGACCCGTTCGGCGACAGCAGGATCTCCGCCCCGCTTTCGGCCAGCGTCTCGCAAACGCCGAGATCACCCCAGATATCTTCGCAGATTGGAATGCCGAGCCGCACGCCGCGGAAATTCACCGGCCCCGGCATGGCCCCCTGCACGAAAACCCGCTTCTCGTCGAACTCGCCGTAATTCGGTAGATCGACCTTGTCGCGAACCGCGACGACCTTGCCGCCGTCAAGCACGGCGACAGAATTATAGCGTCCGGTCTGATCCTGCCGCGGGAAACCTATGACGACGCCCGGCCCGCCATCGGCGGTATCGGCCGCAAGGCTTTCCACCGCCTTCCAGCAGGCACGGATGAAGGCCGGCTTCAGCACCAGGTCTTCCGGCGGATAGCCGGAGATGAAAAGCTCGGTCAACACGAGCAGATGCGCGCCCTCTCGGCCTGCATCAGCGCGTGCTTCACGTGCCTTGGCAAGATTGCCGGCGACATCACCGACCGTGGGATTGAGCTGGCCGATAGCGATGCGGAAGATATCGGAGAGAGCGTTTTCCTGTGTCATGTCATTTATTTAGCCTGCGGCTCCCGTTACCGCAACACGTTCGCGACCAAAGCGTTGCATCGAGCTCACGAATTTTTCGTGAACAGGCGCGCTGGAGGCTTACGGCACCGATGGATTGCAATTTACCGGCGGAGCGGAATACTGACGCATGAAAGCGGCAGCATCGATAACGGTCATCGGAAACAGGCCATGAATAACTTTTCGAACTTCGTGCACCATCATTTCGACAAACCGGCCGACGAACTCGGCGACACGGAAAAGCGCGTGCTGGCGAAAGCGCACGAGCGCAAGATCATCTCGACCGATGTCAACGCCGCCTTTTCTGCCGAGGCCTCTTTTGGAGAACGTATCGCCGACAGCATCGCTCGTGTCGGCGGCTCATGGTCCTTCATCCTCGGCTTCCTGGCCTTCCTCGTCGTCTGGACGATAATCAACACCATCGTTTTGGCGAGTGGCGCCTTCGATCCCTATCCCTTCGTCTTCCTGAACCTGATCTTGTCGATGCTCGCCGCCATCCAGGCGCCGATCATCATGATGTCGCAGAATCGTCAGGCTGAGCGCGACCGCTTCGCGGCGGCCAAGGATTACGAAGTCAATCTCAAAGCCGAACTCGAAGTGCTCTCCTTGCACCAGAAGATCGATATGCGCGTCCTGACCGAGCTGACGGCGCTGCGCGAAGACGTCGCTCGTCTCAGCGCGGCGCTCGCAGCCAAGACCTGACGCGGGGCATCCTCAAATCAACGGGGCGGATACCTGTCATATTGCGGCAGACCATCTGTTATGTCGTAGAAGTCCCCCTTGTCGATGCAATAGATGTGATGGCTGAAGGCAAGGCCGCTCGGTTCGTCGAAAGCTCCGGCCAGGACCGAAACCTCCGGCGAGTCATCCCCCTGCCAAAACAGCGCGGAGCCGCAATTGGCGCAGAAGCCGCGTTTCGCCTCGCCGCTCGACCGATACCAACGGACTGCGCCGGGATCCTCCACCGAAAGCGCCGCGCGGGGCACGTTGACCGCAGCATAATAGAGTCCTGTCTGCCGGCGGCATTGGGAACAGTGGCAACCGACGACAGGCCCGGGCTTTGCCCGAATTGAAAATCGCACGGCGCCGCAAAGACAGCCGCCTGTATGTTGTTCGCTCATGATCGCTCTCCCCTCGCTCCTGGAGAAACTTGCGGCCACGAGACCTCGTCGTCAAATCCATTCCCCTGAACGAATGATCAGAAATCTTGAAGCGTTCACGGGCCGCCGGTTGTTGCCCGTTGACAACACCCGCCGATCTCCTCTCGTCACTGCGTTGAACCGGACACTGTTATCGGTGATACTATAGGCTCAATTTATGCAACCGCCGGGAGGCTGACATGAGAGCGACCCTGTCCAGACAGAAAGGAAACATCGCCCACAAGGACATTCTGCTTCATGCACACGCCATTCTCCCGCGCGAGGAAAAGCTCGCGACGCCATAACCTCTTCCTGAACTTCTTCCGCGACTATTCAAACGCCGCTGAACGCGAACGGCGCTGGTTGCGCATGCGCAAGTTCATCTCCTATTACCGCCCGCATCTGCCTTTGCTGCTGGCGGATCTGCTTTGCGCCATACTCGTGGCCGGCACCGCCGTGGCATTGCCCCTCTGCGCCAATATCGTCACGAGCCGTCTTCTCGCTCTGCCCGATGCCCCCCAAGCATTCGCTCAGATCGTTGCCATGGGCGGTGTGATGCTGGCCGTTCTCACGGTCCAGATAGCGGCGATTTTCTTCGTCGATTATCGCGGCCATGTCATGGGCGCCCGCATCGAAGCGACGGTGCGGCAGGAACTCTTCGAGCATTGCCAGAAGCTGTCCTTCAGCTTCTACGATCGCCAGCGCACGGGGCAATTGATGAGCCGCATCACCAATGACTCCCTCTGGCTGGGCGAGCTCTTTCACCACGGCCCCGAGGATCTCTCCATTGCCGTTCTGAAATATGGCGGCGCCATGCTGGTCTTGTTTTTCATCGACCCGCTGCTGGCGACCCTCATCCTGCTGCTCACTCCGGTGGCGGTGGTCTACGCACTCTATTTCAACCGGCGCATGAACCGCGCACTCGAAGACAGCAAACGGCAGATCGCCGCCGTCAACGAGCGCGTCGAGGATGCGCTGGCGGGAATCCGCGTCGTCCAGTCCTTTGCTAACGAGGCGCTGGAACGGCAACGCTTCGCTGCCCAGAACCAACGTTTCCTGCAAAGCCGCGCCGACGGCTACCGCAGCGAGGCCTGGTTTTCGGTCGGCACCGAAACCTTCGCCCAGCTCGTCACCATATTGGTGATCATCGCAGGAGGCCTGCGCATCCTGACGGCGGACCTGACCGTCCCGGATATGCTGACCTTCCTGCTCTGCGTCGGCGTGCTGGTCGATCCGGTGCAGCGGCTCGCGAATTTTGTGCGCCTCTGGCAGGAGGGTTACACCGGCTTCATCAGGGCCATGGAAATCCTCGAGATCGATCCCGATATCACCGATCGGCCGAACGCGCGTCTGATGCCAGTACCGAGAGGCGAGATCAGTTTTTCCAACGTCGCCTTCGGCTACGAAGCCGATGGTCCCAGGGTGCTGGAGCGGCTTTCCCTCACCATCGCCCCCGGAGAGTTTGTCGCCCTGGTCGGCCCTTCGGGAGTAGGCAAGAGCACGCTTTGCGCGCTCATACCACGTTTCTACGATGTCGAGGCGGGCGCAATCCGCATCGACGGAAGCGATATCCGCGACCTCACGCTCGCCTCACTGCGGCGCCATGTCGGGGTGGTGCAGCAGGATGTCTATCTCTTTGCCGGTACTGTTGCGGAAAACCTGCGCTACGGCAGGCCGGATGCTACCGATGCCGAGCTCGAAGCGGCGGCCCGCGCCGCCAATGCGCATGATTTCATCATGGGCCTGCCCGATGGCTATGACACCGATATCGGCCAGCGCGGCGTCAAGCTCTCCGGTGGCCAGCGCCAGCGCATCACCATCGCCCGCGCCTTCCTCAAAGATCCGAAAATCCTGATCTTCGACGAAGCGACCAGCGCGCTCGATAACGAGAGCGAACGGGCGGTGCAGCAGGCGCTCCTGAGCTTGGCGAACGGCCGCACCACCCTGGTCATCGCCCACCGCCTCTCGACGGTCCGCCACGCCGACCGCATCCTGGTCCTTACGGGCGATGGCATCGTTGAAGAGGGAACACATGACGCGCTCATGGCGCGAGGCGGCGTCTACGCCAACCTGCACAGCGTTCAGGCGAGTATCTGAAAAGCAATAAAAAACCCGGCGTCACTCCGGGTTTTTGTCACCCGTTTCGGCCTGTCCTCAGCCGTTGGCGACCATGCGCTTCTCGTCGCGGCCGCCCTTCATGCGCTCGGCAAGCAGGAAGGCGAGCTCGAGCGCCTGGTCGGAGTTGAGGCGCGGATCGCAGTGCGTGTGGTAGCGGTCCTGCAGGTCGTCGGCGGTGACGGCGCGGGCGCCGCCGGTACATTCCGTCACGTCCTTGCCGGTCATTTCGACATGGATGCCGCCGGGATGCGTGCCTTCCGCGCGGTGGATCTGGAAGAAGCTTTCGACTTCCGACAGAATCCGTTCGAAGGGACGGGTCTTGTAGTTGTTGAGCGTGATCGTGTTGCCGTGCATGGGATCGCAGGACCAGACGACCTTGCGGCCTTCACGCTCGACAGCGCGAATGAGACGCGGCAGATTTTCGGCGACTTTTTCGTGGCCGAAGCGGCAGATCAGAGTCAGGCGCCCGGCTTCATTCCCCGGATTCAGAATGTCGATCAGCTGCAGCAAATCGTCGGCCTGCAGCGATGGGCCGCATTTCAGGCCGATCGGGTTCTTGATGCCGCGGCAATATTCGACATGCGCATGGTCGGCCTGGCGCGTGCGGTCGCCGATCCAGATCATGTGGCCTGACGTGGCATACCAGTCGCCGGAGGTGGAATCGATGCGTGTCAGTGCCTCCTCGTAGCCGAGCAGCAGCGCTTCATGGCTGGTGAAGAAATCGGTCTCGCGCAGGCTCGGATGGTTTTCCGAGGTGATGCCGATCGCCTTCATGAAATCCATGGTTTCGCTGATGCGGTCGGCAAGCTTGCGGTAACGCTCGCCTTGAGGGCTGTCCTTGACGAAACCGAGCATCCACTGATGCACGTTTTCGAGATTAGCGTAGCCGCCCATCGCAAAGGCGCGCAGAAGGTTCAGCGTCGCGGCCGACTGGCGATAGGCCATGGCTTGGCGTTCCGGGTTCGGAATGCGCGACTCCTCAGTGAATTCGATGCCGTTGATGATGTCACCGCGATAGGCGGGCAGCGTCACGTCGCCCTGCTTCTCGACGTTGGATGAGCGCGGCTTGGCGAACTGGCCGGCGATGCGGCCGACCTTGACGACCGGAAGCTGCGCGCCGAAGGTCAGCACCACAGCCATCTGCAGGAAGGCGCGGAAGAAATCGCGAATATTGTCGGCGCCGTGTTCGGCAAAGCTCTCGGCGCAGTCGCCGCCCTGCAGTAGGAAGCCGTTACCCTCGGCGACATTGGCGAGATGCTTCTTCAGGCGGCGCGCCTCGCCTGCGAAGACGAGCGGCGGATAGCTGGCGAGCGTGGCCTCCGTTGCCGCCAAAGCAGCTGCATCGGGATATTCGGGAACCTGCAGGATCGGTTTCTGCCGCCAGCTGCTCGGGGTCCAGTTCTCTGCCATTTCACTAACCTCACTCACATCCATTCCTCGGATGCCCTGTCTTAATATCCGGCGGCTTATAGACCTTTAGATCAAGCTTGCAAAGGCCAATCACCGGAAGCTTTAAACCAGCATATACCATGTCGATTTCCCCATATTTCAGACTTTGCATGTAGAAACTGACGGAGTTTCAACATCGGGGACATGTCATGGCGATCCTTCCGCCCGGCTTCATATCGAACCGATCGGGCAATTTCGGCATCATGACGGCATTGCTGATGGTGCCGCTCATGGGTGCGGCCGGCATGGCGGTGGATGTGGCCCACGCACTGAGCCTGAGAACCCAGCTCTACGCCGCCGCCGATGCTGCGGCCGTCGGTTCGATCGCCGAAAAATCGGGCGCGGTCGCCGCCGCAATGACAATGAACGGCAACGGCACGGTCTCGCTTGGCAAGACCGACGCCCGCAACATCTTCATGTCTCAGACGTCGGGTGAGCTGACCGACATTCATATCGATCTCGGCATCGACGTCACCAAGACCGCCAATAAGCTGAACTCGCAGGTTTCCTTCACCGCGACCGTGCCGACGACCTTCATGCGCATTTTTGGCCGGGATTCGATCATCATCTCCGGCACGGCGACAGCCGAATACCAGACTGCCGCCTTCATGGATTTCTACATCCTGCTCGACAACACGCCGTCCATGGGCGTCGGCGCGACCGCAAGCGACGTTTCGAAGCTGCAAGCCAAGACCGGCTGTGCTTTCGCCTGTCACCAGATGGACCAGAGCACCAACAACTACACCATAGCCAAGAGCCTCGGCGTCACCATGCGCATCGACGTGGTTCGCCAGGCTACCCAGGCGCTGACCGATACGGCCAAGGCCGAGCGCGTCAGCAGCGATCAGTTTCGGATGGGTGTCTACACTTTCGGCACCAAGGCCGAGGACGCGAAGCTGACGACGATTTCCGGCCTCACCTCCGACCTGACAAAGGTCAAGAATTATACCAACGCGGTCGATCTGATGACAATTCCTTACCAGAATTACAACAGTGACCAGCTCACGAGCTTCGACAGCGCGATGACGCAGATCAACACGATCATAGACCCGGCGGGCGACGGAACCTCGAATATTAGTCCGGAAAAAATCCTGTTTTTCGTCGCCGACGGCGTCGGCGACAGCTACAAGCCCTCGACATGTACCAAGAAGACGACCGGCGGTCGCTGCCAGGAGCCGATCGACACGACTTTCTGCAAGCCGCTGAAGGACCGCGGCGTTAAGATCGCCGTGCTCTATACGACTTACCTGCCGCTGCCCAGCAACAGCTGGTATAACACCTGGATCAAGCCCTTCCAGAACGAGATACCGACGAAAATGCAGGCCTGTGCCTCGCCCGGCCTTTATTTCGAAGTCACGCCGACCGACGGCATTGCCGATGCGATGAAGGCGCTTTTCCTCAAAGTCATCCGCGCGCCGCGCATCACCAGTTGACAGGGCTCAGAGGCGCTGCCCATCACGGATACGGTAGCTCGGCGCATACATGGTGACGAGCTCTTCGGCCGCGGTCGGGTGCAGCGCCATCGTCCGATCGAAATCGTCCTTGGTGCAGCCGGCCTTCAGCGTGACGCCGAGTAGCTGCGCCATCTCGCCGGCATCGTGCCCGAGGATATGAGCCCCCACCACCTTGCGGCTCGCAGATTCGACAATCAGTTTCATGATCATTCGCTCGGGCCGGCCGGAAAGCGTCGCTTTCAGCGGTCGGAACTGGGCGCGGTATACTTCGAGCTCACTGTACCGCTTGCCCGCCTCCTCTTCCGACAGGCCGACCGTGCCGATCTCGGGCTGTGAGAAGACGGCGGTGGGGATCAGTTCATGGTCCGGCCGGGTCGGATTGTTCTTGTACTCGGTCTCGATGAAGCACATCGCCTCGTGAATTGCCACCGGCGTCAGCTGCACCCGATTGGTGACATCCCCGAGGGCATAGATATTTTCGACATTGGTACGGGAATAATCGTCGACGATGACGGCGCCGCGCTCGTCCATGGCGACGCCGGCTGCCTCAAGGCCGAGGCCTTCCGTATTCGGATCGCGCCCGAGCGCCAGCATGACGACACCGGCCTGTAGCGTGCCATTGTTCAGCGTCTCCAGCACGAGCCCGTCCTCGGCGTTCGAAACCTGTTGCAGCGCGTCATGGCAGAGAATGCGGATGCCCTTGGCGACCATTGCCTCGTGCAGGCCCCGCCTCAGATCCTCGTCGAAGCGAGACAGGATTTCGGCGCCGCGATAGATCAGCGTTGTCGCCACGCCGAGGCCATGGAAGATATTGGCGAATTCGACGGCGATGTAACCGCCGCCTGCGATCACGATCGATTTTGGCAGTTCTTCGAGATGAAAGGCGTCGTTGGAGGAAATGCAAAGCTCGTGACCGGGAAGCGCGACATGCGGGTTCGGGCGTCCGCCGGTCGCGATCACGATCGTCTTGGCCGTCACCGTCTGCCCTGTTTTCACGAGCCGCACCGTATGGGCATCGACGAGCTCGGCGCGCGTTTCCAGGATCTCGGCATTGGCGCCGGCGAGCCCCTTCTTGTAGAGGCCTTCCAGTCGCGCGATCTCCGCATCCTTGGCGGCCACCAGCTTCTTCCAGTCGAAGCTGCTTCGGCCGACCGTCCAGCCGAAACCCGCTGCATCCTCGAAATGCTCGTGGAACTGCGAAGCATAGACGAACAGCTTCTTCGGCACGCAACCGCGGATGACGCATGTCCCGCCATAGCGATATTCCTCGGCGATCGCCACCTTCTTGCCGAGCGAGGCAGCGACGCGCGCAGCGCGCACACCTCCGGAACCACCGCCGATGACGAAAAGGTCGTAGTCATAGGAAGACATGAGAAGCTCCGGAAGGGGAATCGCAGGAAGGACGTTCCTGATATAGGGGCGATCATCATGAAAACAAAAGCCCCGCTCCTGCGTCTTCCCGTGCTCCATAGCCGAATCTTGATCGGAAGTTGCTCCGGTCACCGTTTATGGTTGACCCCGTCGGCTGAGGCTGGCAGGCAATGCACGAAACTGAAAGGATGCCGGAGCAAAAGATGGATCAAACTCTCTTCGCCAACCTGTGCAGGGCCGGCAAGTTCAAGGAAGCTCTCAACCTTGCCATCCAGGGCCATGAGGGCGAGAAATTCACGCCAAGCCGATTTGCGATGGACAAGAAAACAGGGCTGCCGATCTTCTACCGCGGCAACAAGCGCGTCGAGCCGGATGAGACTGGCGTATGGCAGCTGGCCAAGAGTTCGAAGGATTGGGGCTGATCGCCTGTGGCGTAATTCCTTCTCGAGGAGTTGCCGCTCTCAGCCGGTAATGCGGAAATCCCTCGGCATATTCTCGAGCTGAGCCACTTCCGTCTCGACACCTGAAACCGATGCCCCTGCAGGTCCGCGCCTCAAACGCTCGATCATTGCCGAAATCGCGCTATCCGCTCCAGCGATCAAGGCGGACACGGATCCGTCCGCTTCGTTGCGCACCCAACCCGTTACGCCGAGCCGCAGCGCCTCATCGCGTGTCCACATGCGAAAACCGACACCTTGGACCCTGCCTGATATCCGCACTCGCACCGCCTCGTTATGATCGGACATATCGCCTCACCAAAACCTCGCCGCCGTTGCCGGATAGATCATAACAAAAAAGCCCGGACGATGCCGGGCTTTTGCAAATCTGCGGAGGCAGCCCTTACTTCTGGGCAGCCGGGGCCGGCGCCGGAGCGGGTGCCGGAGCCACTGGGCTGTCGGTTGCCGGCGGTGGCGCCTTGATGACCTTGGACAGCTCGGCATTGCTCTGCTTTTCCAGGTCTCGCGAAATGCCCTGCGCCCAGATGTCGGCAGCCTTGGCCGTTTCGCGGGAGGCGACCGGACCATCGCGCAGCAGCTTCTTGCCGACGTCGGAATTATAGAAATCCGCAATCGCCTTCAGCTCGTCGACCGTGAAGGCCTTGGCATAGGTGAGCGCCGCCTCCTTTTCCAGATCTCCGCGCCGCGGCGCCAGCTTCAGCGCCTGCGCGTCGACCGTCGACGAGATAACGTCCTGGTAGTTCGGGGAATCCTGGATCAGGCCGGCTTTCAGGCGCTCGGCAAGGCCGGGCAGGATGTTGTCGAACTGGGCCGTAGCACCGATCGCGTCGATCGCCGCGCGCGCAGCTTTCAGCTGCTCTTCGGAAACTTCCTGCGCCTTGACGGCGGGGCCGAAGGCAAGCCCGGAAAGAACAATCGTCGCAGCGGCAAAACGGCCAAGACCTGCAATGTTCATCATGAGTGTATGCTCCTGTTATCTGTTCGCCTGCAGTGTGCGCGCACCCGCAGGACCGGCGATGATCGCAAGTGCCGCCATATTGATAAAGAGCCCGTGTTCAACGACGCCGGGTATGGAATTCAGCTCGCTCGAAAGCGCCTCTGCATCAGGAATGCGGCCAAAAGATGCATCGATGATGTGATGGCCGCCGTCCGTGGTAAACTCTCCGTCACCGGACTGGCGCAGGTTGAGTTCGCCGGAAAGGCCGAGCCGGGCGGCAACCTTTTCGATGGCGATCCGCGTCGAGACGAGACCGAACGGATTGACCTCGATCGGCAGCGCGAAGGCGCCGAGTGTTTCGACCAGCTTGCTCTCGTCGGCGATGACGATCATCCTCTGCGAAGCGGCGGCGACGATCTTTTCGCGCAGCAGCGCACCGCCGCCGCCCTTGATCAGCCTGAGCGCCGGATCGACCTCGTCGGCGCCGTCAACCGTCAGATCGAGTGCCGGCAGCTCGTCAAGCGACTTCAGCGGAACACCGAGCTCGACACAGAGCCGCGCCGTTCGTTCGGACGTCGGAACACCTTCGACCTGGAAGCCGCCCGCGACCTTCTCCGCCAGCAGGCGGACGAATTCCTCCGCTGTACTCCCAGTTCCGATGCCGAGACGCATCCCGCTTTCGACGTGGGCGAGCGCGGCCTCGGCGGCCTTGATCTTCATTTCGCGCGCATCCATGCGCCGCCAGCTCCGAATTATTGCATTGGATGTGCTGTTTACACGGCTCGCCTGGCAAACGAAAGTCAAAATCATCACGGAAAATGAAAAGCCGAAACAAACGCCTGCGGCTTCCCGGTAATCGTCAGACCGTTGCTTTCCGCCCCACGATCGCCTACCTCAGGAACGATATCATCATTCCCGGGAACGACGCGTCACTCCATCGACGCCGCTCGCAAGACGCCCATCGCACCAAGAGGCAAATCCTTGACCCCTGCCCCCGCCCCGCTCGTCGTCTTCGATCTCGACGGCACCCTTCTCGACACCCATGCCGATCTCGTCGAAAGCCTGAACCATACGATCGCAGCCCTCGGCCTCGAACCGGTCAGTTATGACGACCTCACCCATCTCGTCGGCCAGGGGGCGCGGGTGATGATCGAGCGCGCCTGCCGGCTGCGCGGCCATTCCCTCGCGGAAGACGGCCTGCCGCTACTGGTGGAACGCTTCGTCGCCCATTATGCAGGCAATATGCCCGGCCATACTGAACCCTACCCCGGTCTGGTCGCCGCGATGAACCGCCTGAAATCCACTGGCTACCGCCTCGCCGTCTGCACCAACAAGATGGAGAGCCTCGCGGTCGGTCTGCTCGACAAGCTCGACCTTGTCAGCTATTTCGAAGCAATCACCGGCGGCGACACCTTCCAATACCGCAAACCCGACGCCCGCCACCTCACCGGCACCATCGAGCGCGCCAGCGGCGATATTTCCCGAACCGTGATGATCGGCGACAGCATCAACGATATCGCCGTGGCCAGAAACGCCGCCGTACCATCGATCGCCGTTCCCTTCGGCTATTCGGATGTGCCGGTTTCAAGCCTCGATCCGGATGTCATCATCACCCATTATGATGAACTGACGCCGGAACTGGTGGAAGGTTTGCTGAAGGGTTCTGCGGCCAAGGTTGCTGTCTGAGGCGTGGCGATCAAGCCGATGCCTTTACGGTCGCTGCCCCCCATCCGCCTGCCGACACCTCCCCGCTGGGGTAGAAGGACGTTACCGCGAAGCCTCGCTCCCCAATCTAGGCTTTTTTCATATGGTTATAGCCCTGCCGCTTGCTCTCTCTTCCCACCGGGGAGAGAAGATGGCCCGTAGGGTCGGATCAGGGGGCCACACGGCCAGTACTCTCTGAGACACCACCACGCCAAAAACAAAACGGGCGGCCCAAGACCGCCCGCCCGTATAACAATCAAATCCTATTATCAGATCTGCGCCCCACGCGCCTTGGTCGTCGCATCGAAAGCCTTGTCGACATAGGCGTCGCGACCGTAGACATCGTCGAAATACTCCACCACGCCATCCTTGTTCGGCCAGGCGGTGAAATAGGAGACGTAGACCGGAATCTTCTGCGGCACCTTCACCGCATGATTCTGGCCGCTCGCGATCTGCCTGGCGACATCGTCAGCCGTCGTGCCGAGCACCGCGGCTGCCATCGCGCGCGGATTGGCAAGGCGCACGCAGCCGTGGCTCAGTGCCCGCATGTCGCGTTTGAAGAAGCTCTTCGAGGGCGTATCGTGCATGTAGATCGCGTGGCTGTTCGGGAACAGGATCTTCAGTTCTCCGAGGGCGTTATCGCTGCTTGGCGGCTGGCGCACCGAAACATTCGCGGTCGAGCCGTACCAGTCGACGCTGGATGAGGCGACGGCATGGCCATTCACCTCAACCTCGTAACCAAGCTGATCGAGGTAATTGGGATCCGAGCGCAGCTTCGGCAGCATTTCGTTGATGATGATCGACTGCGGCACGCCCCAGAACGGGTTGAACTCCACCGTCTCGATCTCATCGTTGAAGAAATAGGTCTGGTTGTTCTTGCCGCCGACCACCACGCGCATCGACAGCTGTTCCTTACCGTCATTGTGGTAGTAGGCCATGTAGGCCGGCTGATTGATCATGACATAGCGGGAACCCAGATCTTCCGGCAGCCAGCGCACCTGTTCCATGGCAACGACGAGCTTGTCGATCTTCGAGGTATTGGTGTCGCCGCCGGTCATGGCGCGCACCGTCGCCTGGCCGATGACGCCATCCGGCTTCAGGCCGTGCTCTTTCTGGAAGTCCTCGACGAGCGAGACGATGTCGGGCGAATAGTCGCTGCTGCCCGCGTAGGCTGCAAACGTCGCCGCATGATCCGTCTTCAGCGTCTCGGACCCGTGCTTCTGCAGCGCCTTGACGATATTGGCGATCTCGGACGAGCTCTCGCCGGGTTTGAGCAGCCCTTGGAGCGAAATGACGATCTGCTCCTCATTGCTGTCGGCGGCGCGAAGCTTGGCAAGCTCCGCCTTCAGCGCCTCGAACTGCGGGCTATCGGGCGAACGGCTGGCGATATAGGCGCCGGCATTCGGGCTCATGCGCGCAAGCTTCAGCACCGGTGCCAGATTGACGACCTTGCGCTGGAAATCGTGATAGCCAGAAATCTTGTTCGGATCGATGCGGCCGCGGACCGTGTCCTGCACGAAGGCAAGCACCTTGGCCGAAAGTTCCAGCTCGAACTGCGTCAGCGCTCGGTCGCGCGCGGCAGGATCGGGATTGGCCGGATCGACCGCCGGCGCCTGCACGGCGTAATCGGCAGGGTCGAGGCCCACGGAAGCCGCATCGGCCAGCGCCGCCATTGCCGACTGGGCGCGCTCGTTGATCTGGTTGCCGTCGACCCAGACGAGCGGATTGCGGCTATCGCTGTAATAGGTTTCCAGCGCCTTGGCGACGTCGGCATTGGCGCGAACCTTGGCCTGCGCCAGGAAGCGGCGCTGCACCACCGGTTCGGAATCGCTCCCAGGCGAAACCTCAGCAACCGCACCCGTGACGATGGGATCGGCGAACTTGCTGGTATCGACGAACTGCAGGGCTTCGGTCCTGTAGGTGTAATAACGCGGACCGCTGACCTTCGGCAGCGGCGCCTCCGGGTCAAGCCCGCCAAGCGGTCCGCCTTCGCCGCCACGCGGCGCCACACGCCCGGGCGGCATCTGATCCATGAAAATGGTGCTCTGGGTCCGCTGCCTGTCGCCGCGCAGCATATCCATCAGCGTATAGGCATGCGCGGGAGCGGCCATCATTGCCAGGCCGCAAGAAACTGCCAATGCGGATACCGCGCTTTTCAAAACGAACGTCATATATATTCCAGTCCCGATGTCATGCTGTTCTCAGCTCAAATCCCGCGAAACTCAAGCAGCGTGGGGCCTAATTGATCAGAAACCGGCCTTCGCCGCCAGCGCCGGCGGACTCATTTCATGTGAGAGGAATCCTGCGCGCCGCCGCACAGCAGTTCACACAAAATTATGAAATTATTAGTTAATTTTTTACCGAATTTTCGCCGCCGAACCAGTACGGCAAGAACGTGCCGATGCATAAAATTTCCAACGTGGCCGAAAAAGCACGCCGCCGGCGGGCGCAAACATGACTGTGATCATCAATATTTCGCACAGCATGCGGTTTTCTTGCCCTGGTTTCCAACCTATAAGACCACATCTTTCGAAGATGCCAGAAAACAGCATGTGACAGGAAGGCAATGCTCATGACCGCGACCCGCACCGAAACCGATACTTTTGGCCCCATCGACGTAGCCGCCGACCGATATTGGGGCGCCCAGGCGCAGCGTTCGCTCGGCAATTTCAAGATCGGCTGGGAAAAGCAGCCGCTGTCGATCGTCCGCGCACTCGGCATCGTCAAACAGGCGGCCGCCCGCGCCAACATGTCGCTCGGGCAACTCGATCCGGCGTTGGGCAAAGCCATCGTCGACGCCGCCCAGGAAGTGATCGACGGCAAGCTCGACGAGCACTTTCCGCTGGTCGTCTGGCAGACCGGTTCCGGCACACAGTCCAACATGAATGCCAACGAGGTGATCTCCAATCGTGCCATAGAAATGCTCGGCGGCGTCATGGGTTCCAAGAAGCCGGTGCATCCGAACGATCACGTCAATATGAGCCAGTCGTCGAACGACACCTATCCGACGGCCATGCACATTGCCTGCGCCGAACGGATCGCCCATCACTTGCTACCATCGCTGAAGCACCTGCATGCCGCCCTGGATATGAAGGTCACCGAGTTCAGCCACATCATCAAGATCGGCCGCACCCATACCCAGGACGCCACACCGTTGACGCTCGGCCAGGAATTTTCCGGCTACGCCGCCCAGCTCGGCTCGGCCATCAAGCGCATCGAGATGACACTGCCCGGCCTCTGCGAACTCGCCCAGGGCGGCACCGCCGTCGGCACCGGCCTCAATGCGCCAGTAGGTTTTGCCGAAAAGGTGGCGGAAGAGATCGCCGCCATCACGGACATGCCCTTCGTCACCGCGCCGAACAAGTTCGAGGCGCTCGCCTCGCATGACAGCATGGTCTTTTCGCATGGAGCCATCAATGCGGCGGCTGCCGCTCTCTTCAAGATCGCCAACGACATCCGCCTGCTCGGCTCCGGCCCCCGCGCCGGGCTCGGCGAACTGGCGCTGCCGGAAAACGAGCCGGGCTCCTCGATCATGCCCGGTAAGGTCAACCCCACCCAATGCGAAGCCCTGACCCAGGTCTGCATCCACATCTTCGGCAACCACGCCGCCCTGACCTTCGCCGACAGCCAGGGCCATTTTGAGCTCAACGTCTACAATCCGATGATGGCCTATAATTTCCTGCAGTCTGTGCAGCTGCTTGCCGACGCCGCCGTCTCCTTCACCGACAATTGCGTCGTCGGCATCGAGGCGCGCGAGGACAACATCAAGGCCGGCCTCGAACGCTCGCTGATGCTGGTCACCGCCCTCGCACCCAAGATTGGCTACGACGCCGCCGCCAAGATCGCCAAAACCGCCCATAAAAACGGCACGACCCTGAAGGAAGAGGCGCTTGCCAGCGGTCTGGTCTCGGCTGAGGATTACGACGCGATCGTCCGCCCGGAAACGATGCTCGGGCCGAAATAGGAGGGTTGAGGAGGTCTGCCTCACTTCTCCACGGCCGAAGCAAGAGGGAGCGGACAAGCTTGCCACTTGCTCCCTCATTCCTATGCCTGTCACAGGAATCCAGCCACGGCGCGTCCGCCCCGTGAATGAATCCGTACTTCAAGGAAAAGAGTCTGTCGCGCCCAAGGACTTGGACGCACCGGATTCCTGTGACGAGCACAAGAATAAGGAAGGGTGAGTGGGCCCCCCTATTTCCTGCCATCGCGGTCAAACCCCCGCCGCCTCCCGGCACCGGACGGGGTCACATCCGGCAGCCTCAAACCCACAACGAAAAATTGTCCAGCACGACAGAATTCCCCATGAAATCGAAACGGATTTCTTCGATGTCTTCGATATTGAGCTCGAGACTGGGGCCGGTGACCTCAAGCTCGTGCTGATAGACGATCTGGCCGTCGTTCAGGGCTGTGAGTGTCAGGTGAAAGGGCGATGCCGACAGTTCGGCGATCGAAACGCTCTGAAAGGTGAATTCCCCGCCATCGAGTAATTTCAAGCTTACAGGCGCAGAACCCGGGGATAGAACGGTATCGCTAAAACCGTCCTCGGTAATGGCGTCGACGCCCGGGATGCTATCATAGACGATGCCGTTCAGAAGCGTCACATCGTGGCTGCCGTTCACGGAAAGAGCAAAGCCCCGGTAATTGGGCAGAGAGAAACTGTCTGCCCTCGATAAAACCCCCATATCATCGAAATCCAGGACCTCGTGGTATTTTTCGTCTTCGTTGACGCCGTCGATCGCAAGCGTCAGCACGCCGAGGTCCGTGCCCCCCGAGCCGTCCGACATCTTGTAGCTCAGCTTTTCGATGAGCTGATCAGACTTCCCTAATTTCTTCACCACGTCGAGCGTGTAATCCAGCTCATATGTGAAGTGACCGTCAGGTTTCACCTTGAAGGTTCCGTACTTGCCCTCAATGATCGTTTCATGGTCAGGCCCATGTTTGGCGTCGATACGGATGCCGTTCACGAAGCGAACATACATGTCCGCTCCCTCGGGATCGCTGGCGAGGCGCAGCAGATCGCCCCTGATCCAGTCATGTTCGAAAAAAACGAGAAGGTCGTCGACAGCAGTTGGCTTTGCATTTGTCATTGGAAGCCCCGGCAGGTTAACGCTGCGGGAATATGAACCGGGCTTGAACTGAAAGCAACCTGAAGTCGGTCTTTTTGCGCCAAATGTCTGGCACTCCCTTTCTTTTGCTCGCCTATCACGTGTGGCCTGCCGACGGCAAAATGCGGCACGACATGACCGCAACGGTCAAACTCCGCCGCATGCAGATTGCTTTTGCCCGACAGGGCATTTAGATCGGTTCCAATTTAGCGACGCGCCCACCAGAAAGGTCACATTGATGGCTGACGATCTCTTCCCGCTCGGCAAAGACACCACCCCTTATCGCAAGATCAGCAGCGATTATGTCTCGGTCGATACTTTCAAGGGCCAGGAGATCCTGACCGTGGAGCCGGAGGGCATCCGGCTGCTTGCCGAAACCGCCTTTGCCGACATCAATCACCTGCTGCGCCCCGGCCATCTGAAGCAGCTCGCCTCGATCCTTGACGACCCGGAGGCTACGGACAACGACCGCTTCGTCGCTTACGACCTCTTGAAGAATGCTAATATTGCCGCTGGCGGGGTGCTGCCCATGTGCCAGGATACCGGCACGGCAATCATCATGGGCAAGAAGGGCCGCAGGGTCTGGACCGAGGGCGGGGATACGGCCGCGCTCGCCCGCGGCGTCATGGACGCCTACGAGAAGAAGAACCTGCGTTATTCGCAGCTCGCGCCGGTCAAGATGTTCGAGGAGAAGAACACCAGGAACAACCTGCCGGCCCAGATCGACATTTACGAGGAAGGCACTGACGCCTACGAATTCCTCTTCGTCGCCAAGGGCGGCGGCTCGGCCAACAAGACCTTCCTCTATCAGGGTACGCCTTCGCTTTTGACCCACGACCGGATGATCGATTTCCTTAAGGAGAAGATCCTGACGTTGGGGACGGCAGCCTGTCCTCCCTACCATCTGGCGATCGTCATCGGCGGCACCTCGGCGGAGATGAACCTGAAAACGGTCAAGCTTGCCTCGACCCGTTATCTCGACGAGCTGCCGACCGAAGGTTCGGAGAGCGGCCATGCCTTCCGCGACGTCGATATGGAAAAGGAAATCCACAAGCTGACGCAGCAGATGGGCGTCGGGGCCCAGTTCGGCGGCAAGTATTTCTGTCATGACGTACGCGTCATCCGCCTGCCCCGCCATGGCGCATCGCTGCCGATCGGCCTCGGCGTCTCCTGTTCCGCCGATCGCCAGGCCAAGGGCAAAATCACCCGCGACGGGATTTTCATCGAGCAGCTCGAAATCGATCCGTCGAAATACATGCCCGAGATCGACGAGGCGAAACTGTCGGAATCGACCGTGCATATCGATCTCAACAAGCCGATGGCCGAAGTGCTCGCCGAACTCTCACGGCATCCGGTCAAGACGCGCCTCTCGCTGACCGGCACCATTATCGTCGCCCGCGACCTCGCCCATGCCAAGATCCGCGAACGGCTGGAAAAGGGCGAAGGTATGCCCGACTACCTGAAAAATCACCCGGTCTATTATGCCGGCCCCGCCAAGACGCCGGCGGGTTATGCCTCCGGCTCCTTCGGCCCGACGACGGCCGGCCGCATGGACAGTTACGTCGACCAGTTCCAGTCCTTCGGCGGCTCGATGGTGATGCTCGCCAAGGGCAACCGCTCGCGCGCCGTGCGCGAAGCCTGCAAGAAACATGGCGGCTTCTACCTAGGTTCGATCGGCGGCCCCGCCGCCCGTCTCGCCAAGGACTGCATCCGCAAGGTCGAAGTACTCGAATACCCCGAGCTCGGCATGGAAGCAGTCTGGAAGATCGAGGTCGAAGACTTTCCCGCCTTCATCGTCATCGACGACAAGGGCAATGATTTCTTCCAAGAGTTGAATTTGGGATGATTATCTGGCTTGGTCTTTGGAGGCAGGTGAAGGGCAACTGACGGCTTGCCGTAAAGCCCCCTTATCCGCCTGCCGGAGAAGGCGCCGCACGGCGCGCCCTTCCGATATTTTCGCCCTTACTGAACCTCTGCAGCGCTTGTCACATCTCCGTTATCCACCCGCGCCAGAATCTCCGTCCGAAATGTGCCGGCAAAGAGACCGGCATGCTCCAGCAGCAAGGCGCCGCCTGCGAAGACGATGAAAACGAGGATGGCGAAAGAAATGGCGCGGACCCTTTCCAGGGTCTACGTCCTGGCTTTCTGGCAGCGTCGAGTTTGGCGGTGAAAATTGTCATTCCGCATATGCTTCGGGAATAGGAAACAACCAAAACTTGCTGTCGACAAGATGAATACGATCTCCAACGAGAAAGAACTGTAAGTTTTTCGAATACTCCCTTCCGCGCAACGGGCATGCACTGTCCCGACAAGGAAACGTTTTTCCTTGAAAAATCATAGATCTACTTGAAGTACTGACCCGCTGCGAAGTTTTCATATGTAATCTTTGGTATATGTCGCTTTAATCTTTTCCCAAGAAATTTAAGCTAACAAATAAATATTGCCTTCGAAGAAATGAGGAGTTTGCCGGATGAATACGGCTGTCGTGCCCAAGGTGCAGGTTCCCGACGTAGCGGGCCAGATCACCTACGCCATGCGCTCGATGGGCGTCGCGCCGATACCCCGCAATTACGAACTCTTCTACGAGGCGTATATCGGCTCCAATCCGGCGCTCACCCGCGAACTCGCAGCTCTCGGCAGCCAGGCGACCCAGGCCGAACTCGATGCGCTCGGCGCGCAGTATTTCACCAGCAGCCCCGCACGCGTTTTCGACGATGCCCATACGCGCATATCAGGCGAACTCGACGGCCTGCTGCGGATCCTGAGGCAGGAGCAAAGTTCGCTCGAAAGCTATACAAGGCTGCTCGGCGAGACACATAAGCGCATCACCTCCAAGAGCAATGCCAGCGTCGAATTGATCGAAAGCGCTATCGAACTTTTGAGCCAGGCGACTGGCGATACCATGGCGCATGGCGAACGCACCGTCGAGGACGTCGTCCAGCGCTCGCAGGAGATGGACCAGGTCCGCAAGGAACTCGACGAATACAAGCGCATCGCCAACACCGATTCGCTGACGCGCCTTTCCAACCGCCGCGCCTTCGATGACCGGCTGGCAGCGGTCTTCAACAATCCCGGCATGCGCCCGGTAACGGCCCTGCTCCTCGCCGACATCGACAACTTCAAGAAGATAAACGACACCTACGGCCATCCAGTCGGCGACAAGATCCTCGCCACCGTCGCCTCCGTCATCCGCAGCAATGTTCGGCGAGACGTCTTCGTCGCCCGTGCCGGCGGCGAGGAATTTGCCCTGATCATCGAGGGCAACACAGCCGAGGAAGTGACGGCGATCGCCGAACGCATCCGCCGCACGCTGGAAACCACACCGTTCAAGAATTCCCGCACGCGGGTGAATTACGGCCCGATCACCGTTTCGATCGGCATCTGCATGGCCTCGAATGCGGAGGATGCCGGCGAACTCTACAGCAAGACCGACATCGCCCTTTACGGCGCCAAGAACGCCGGCCGCAACTGCATCGTCCTCTATCAGGACGGCATGCAGAAGGACTTCAGCAAGAGCTGGCTGATTTACAAGGCCTGACGGTAATCCGCACGACACGCAGGCTGTCACCATAAGGTGACGGCACCAGATGCTGTCCGGTTCGCTCCACGGCTATTACTTTCTCGACATCAGGAGCGCGAGGTCGCCGCTTGCTCCCTCATTCCTGTGTCTGTCACAGGAATGGAGAGGTGAGTGGCCGTCTTCGGTATCACACCCTACCACATCGTCTTCGCCGCCCGTCCCGGCCATTCCCGGTCGTAGGTTTCCTGGTCGAAATCGCTGACGGCGGCCTTCAGCATCTGGCCCGGCGTCGGCAAATTCGCCGGATCGGTGAAATGCGCGGCGTTCCAGAGTTCGGCCCGCATCACCGCTCGCGCGCACTGGAAATAGACCTCGTCGATCGAGATGACGACGACGGTGCGCGGATGTTTGCCGTCCATTTCGAAGCTTGCAAGCAACGCATCATCGTCGGAGACGACGCCGCGTCCGTTGATGCGCATCGTCGTATTCGAACCGGGGATCAGGAACATCAGCGCAAGCCGAGGGTCGCGCACGATGTTGGAGAGCGAATCCACACGATTGTTGCCGCGCCAATCCGGCAGATGCAGCGTCTCGTCGTCGACGACGCGCACCACGCCGCCGAGATCGCCGCGTGGCGAACAATCGAGCCCTTCCGGGCCTACGGTCGCCAGCGCCGCAAACGGCGAGATTTCGATCATTTGACGATAGAGCGGCGTCAGCCGCTTGGTCACCTTGTCGACCGAGGCCTGCGATAGCCCGGCACCATAGATGGTATCGAGCTCTTCAATGCTGCTGATAATTTTCATGAGGCGCCCCGCCGCGGCTGATCTTCGCCACGGACGCTACAATGCCGCGCGCCTCGCCGGAAGCTCAAAAAACGGAATGATCTCTGCATCTTTTTTGATACTTTTGCCGGTCTCCTCGTCCGCGTCGCCTTCAAGAAAGGCCACGATCGCACCGAGCACGGGAGCCGCGCCGACGATGCGCCGGTGCCCGAGGCCGTTCGCCCAGAGCAGCCGCACAGTCTCGCCGGCCGCGTCATAACGCCTGGCGTGGGCCGGCGACACCTCCTTATCGTCCTCAGCATGGATGACGAGCACAGGCCGACCAATCATGCCGGCCGTCTCGCTCACGTCGAAATCTTCGAGTCTCCGTCCGGTGACACTATGAACCTCATTCTCCAGCGCAGCCTGCGCAGTCGGGCGAAGGCCAATCATCCCGCCGAAATCGGAAAAGAGCCAAGCCATCTCGCTTGGCGCGCCGATCAGCACGAGTCGCTCGCCAGTAATGGGCGCCGCATCCGGGATCAGGCCCGCCGCCGAGACCATCAGCGCCGCGCCCCCGAAGGAATGGCCGATTGCCGCGTCGAATGCACCGAACCGCTCTCCTGCCGCCGCGATCGCCTGGACAGCAAGCCCCATATGCAGGAAGCGTCCGCCCGCCCGCCCGTGACCAGGAAAATCGAGCGCGACCACCTCGGCACCCGTCGCCGCCAGCACCGAAACGAGATTTGCCATGTAGACGGCGCTCGAGCCCCAACCATGCGTGATGAGATAGCGTTTGCGTTGGCCGATTGGCCCGCCGTTCAGGCGATAGGCATGCGCCTTGGCACCGCCGGCAAGCCTGAGCACGAAGCTTTCCGCGCCGGCAAGCCGCGCCGCACCAGCAGCATGCGCTGCCTTTGCCTTTTTGCCCTTCGGCCCTCGCGATGGCGTGCGGCAGAACAGCAGGAATGCAGCCCTGCCCGCCAGCCGCGGCGAAATCGTCTGCATTAGCCGGAATCCGAGGCGGGTGACCTCAAGCGCGAAATTTGCCATAGTGGGAATCCAAAAGACTGTTCAACACTGAACAATAAAGTACAACGATGAACAAAAATCAATCCCTACCCTGGGATCATCCGCGTTTTCGCAGCTGGATCGCGGTGGCTCGCGCCTGCCAGCTCATGCAGCAATCCCTGGCCCGCTCGCTTGTCGATCTCGACATCAAGCCGCCGCACCTCGATATCCTCGTCAATCTCTACCGCTTCGAAGGCATCTCGCAGCAGGAGCTGGCGCGCAAGCTCCTCGTCGGCCGCTCAAATATGAGCATGCTGCTGCCGCAGATGGAAACGCGCCGGCTGATCGAGCGGCGCGGCGACGAGCGCGACAAGCGCGTGTTGCGCCTTTATCTCACCGACGAAGGCCGCAAAGTGACCGAGGCGGCAATGGCGATCCAGACCGATCTCATCGAGCGTACGCTCTCCGAGGAACCGATCGAACAATGCATGGCGACCGCCACTTCAATGGAGCGCATCATCGCCGTGCTGCTTAAGGAACTGCGCGACGATGACTGATGCATGTAGCCCAAAAGTGTGCAGCGGTTTTGGGGGCACGACATGCATAAAAAGACCCTCAAGCGCCTCGCATGAACCACGTTCGATGCGAGGCGCGTGAGGTTCAATGCAATGACGGCGCCGCCGATGTGCCGCTCAGCGAGCGGTATTCCCAGGCGGCGACGATGATCAGCACCAGCGTCGCCAGGATGCCGAGCAGATAGACCTCGAGGAAGGGCGCCGCGAAGGCCAGCAGGACCACCAGCAACAGGCCGGCAAGATGCGACAGCGGCATCTGTCCGCTGGTCGCGCCCTTGAACCAGAGATTGCCGACGAGGAACAGGCCGGAGCCGCCGAGCACCGCCGCGGCGATGCCGAAGTCGCCCGTCTCGTGCGGATGCGAGAACATGAATTCAACCGCCACCGCATGCACGATGATCCCGGCAAGGATCGGAATATGCCCATAGGTGAAAGCTTGCCGCGCCAAGGCACCCGGCGTTTCCTCATGTTCGATGCGATGGGCGGCGCGCCCGTGGCCGAAGCGGAAATAAAGCCACCACATGGCGACGGTGCCAACGAAGCCGGTGACGAAGACGATGCTTGTCAGTCCCGAGATCGGCATCTCGGAAAAGGTACGGCCGGAAACGAGAATCGCTTCGCCGAGGCAGATGATAACGAAGAGCGCGCAGCGCTCGGCCATATGCGCACCTGACACGTCCCAGTCGCTTGGAACCGAACGGCCGAGCCCCGGCACTGCAAAGCCTGCGGCTGGCCCGGCATATTCAATCGCAAGCGCAACCATCCAGGCAATCAGCCTGGCTTCGTGTTCGACCAGGCCACCGCCGATCCAGAAGGCGCCGGCCACCGCAAGCCATGCGGTGATGCGGACGAAATTCAGCGTATTGGCCCGGTCGACGCGCGTCATCGCATAGGTCGTAAACAATGAGCGTCCGACCTGCATCGCCACATGGGCGCCGGCAAAGAGCAGTCCCTTGTCGCCGAAGGCCTCAGGGATGGACGCGGAAAGCACCAGCCCGAGCATCATCAGCACCACCAGCATGCCGCGCACCGGCATCTTCTCTGGATCCAGCCAATTCGTCACCCAGGCGGTAAAAATCCAAACCCACCAGACGGCGAAGGTCAGCAGCGCCGCTTCGGCGGCGCCGAGCGGCGTATAATGGGCGGCGAGCGCATGCGAAAGCTGCGAGATCGAAAAGACGAAGACCAGGTCGAAGAACAGCTCGAGGAAGGTCACCTTGCTGCCGGCCGCGCTTCCCTTGTTGCGCAGCCAGTTCTTCCTATTCGCTTTCGCCATGAGTCCCCCGATGGCCATGGATTGAAATTCAGCGCGGCTTTTCCGCCGTGTCGCGGTTCATGCCCTTTTCCCGGAGCTCGTCCTCATAGGCTGAAAACAGCTCCGCCCCCCGTTCGCCCAGTTCACGCAGGTAGGTCCAGGTGTAGATGCCGGTATCGTGCATGTCGTCGAAACCGATTCGGACCGCATAATTGCCGGTCGGCGTCATCGAGACGATCGCGACGTTGCGCTTGCCCGGCACCGTCACCTTCTGCCCCGGCCCGTGGCCCTGGACCTCGGCAGACGGTGAAAGAACGCGCAGGAGTTCGGCCGAAAGGTCGAAGCTCTGGCCGTCGTTGAAGGTCACCACCAGCCGCTGCCGGTCCTTTGAAACGCGAAGTTCGCTCGGCCAGATATCGCTCATCTCTATCATCCTCTTTCCCCTGGAGAAGTAGGCGTTCGGCTTTTTCGAGGCAAGCGCAAATTAGCGTGTGCGAGATCCGTTTCCCTTGACGGGGCAATCACATATGCACAAATAGAAACCTGTCGCTTGAAAAACGGGGCCATCCCGCTTGGCGCGCTTCAAATCCCCCCGCGGAGGAATTGGTGAATAACAGAGTGGGAACGATAGGCAACGCATCGCCGCTCACGGCTGATGCACATCCGATGATCGACCCTTTCGGCCGGGCGGTCACCTATCTCCGCGTTTCCGTCACCGACCGCTGCGACTTCCGCTGCACCTATTGCATGGCGGAGAACATGACCTTTCTGCCGAAGAAGGATCTCTTGACGCTCGAAGAGCTCGACCGCCTCTGTTCCGCCTTTATCGCCAAGGGCGTCAGCAAGATCAGGCTGACCGGCGGCGAGCCGCTGGTGCGCAAGAACATCATGTATCTGGTGCGCAAGCTCGGCGCAAAGATCGGCTCCGGCCTGGATGAGCTGACGCTTACGACCAACGGCTCACAGCTTTCCCGCCATGCCGCCGAGCTTCATGATTGCGGCGTGCGCCGCATCAACGTCTCGCTCGACACGCTTGATCCCGACAAGTTCCGCAAGATCACCCGCTGGGGCGATTTCGACAAGGTCATGGAAGGTATTGACGCCGCCCAGAAGGCCGGCATCAAAATCAAGCTCAACGCCGTGGCGCTGAAGAATTTCAACGATGCCGAGATACCCGATCTCCTGCGCTTCGCCCATGGCCGCGGCATGGACCTCACCGTCATCGAAACCATGCCGATGGGTGAGATCGAAGAGGACCGCACGGACCAATACCTGCCACTCTCAGAACTGCGCGCCGATCTCGAACGTCAGTTCACGCTAACCGACATAGACTACCAGACCGGCGGCCCGGCGCGTTACGTCAGGGTTTCCGAGACGGGCGGCCGCCTCGGCTTCATCACGCCGATGACCCATAATTTCTGCGAGAGCTGCAACCGCGTCCGGCTCACCTGCACCGGCACGCTTTATATGTGCCTCGGCCAGAACGACGCCGCGGATCTGCGCGCCGCACTGCGCGCCACCGAAGACGACGCCCTCCTCCACGCCGCCATCGACGAGGCCATCACCCGCAAGCCGAAAGGCCACGACTTCATCATCGACCGGACGCATAATAGGCCAGCTGTGGCCCGGCACATGAGTGTCACTGGTGGGTGAGAGGCGGTCCCGCGACGCGGGAGCGATCGATCCAGTGAATCGATCGCAGCGTCGAACGCCCTGAGCCTACGCGAAGGGCCAGGCAACGGTGCGGCGGCTAACCTATCCCATTACCCAGGCTTACGCGCACAAATCGCAAACCGCTCCTGCACCATGCGCTCCAACCCGCGCAGGAACAGTATCGCGCCTGTGCCCAGTGAGTATCCCCGAGCTTGCGGTCGACCACGATATCCGTAAAGCCCCCTGACGGAGAAGATCGACCACCGCTTCGACCGGCATCTCCTTGGCAAAGTGTACGCGGGAGCGGATGTTCTGATGGCGCGCCATCATTTCCGGCGACATGTGGCTCGCCGCAGGCTTGCCAGTGATCTTCGTCCAGAGCTTTTGTAGGCCCTTGACCCAGGTCTCCCTGCCCATATTGCCGTCGACGATCAGCACCTTCCTGCCGGGCTCTATCCTGGCAGGCGCGCTGCTGTTGTCGCTGACCTCGATCGTCTCGAAGTCGATTTCGGGGGCGCGCGCCCGTCGTCTTCCCGATCGGCATCATCACCGCGCTGGTCGGCCGACGGCCAGCGCCAGCTCGTCTCCGTCGCCCGGGCGCTCGTGCGCGAGCCCGAGATCATGCTGATGGACGAACCGACAAGCGCATTAGACCTCCACCGTCAGATCCACGTGCTCGATTTCATGCGCCGCCGGGCGCGCGCCAAAGCCATGCTCGTCCTGATCGCCAAGGTGCTGGTCATCCCCAACGGCCGCATGCACGCCTGCGGCGCCCCCAGGGACGTCGTCACCGCCGAGATGCTGCGGGAGATCTATCGGGTCGAGGCCCGGGTGGAGAAATGCTCTATGGACCACGATCATGTCATCGTGGATGGGACGGCGCATTGAGGCCGGCAAAATCAGTCTGCCTCAGTCGATCAATCGCTGCGCGGTGAACTTGTCCGTAACAAGCATGTCGATGACCCCAACGCGGAGTGCACCTGCAATAGCGTTGGTCTTTTTGGCACCGCCGGCAAGCGCGATGACCCGGTCCACCCGTTCGAGATCCTCGAGTGGAAGCCCTATGACCCGGTCGTCCAGCGGCGTCTTGACCGGCTTGCCGTTCTTATCGAAGAAGCGCAGTGAGATATCGCCGACGGCTCCCGCTTCCGCGAGATCGGAGAGTTCGCGTGACGAAAAGATATTCCCGGATCGAGCGAGAAGTTCGGAGGGCTCGACGGCTCCGATGCCCACAATCGCCAGCGTGATGCTGCCGAATAGGTCCATTGTCTCGCGGACGAAGGGGTCGGCCTGCATCAGCAGTTTTGCCTCTCTTGATGTCGTCACGCCCTGCACGGGGAGCAGTTTCGGCTCGGCGCCGGTCAGCCGCGCAAGCCGCGTGGTCAGCTGCGTCGCATGCGTCTGCACGGAAGGATCGCCCATGCCTCCCAGGGTCTGGACGACATATTTCGCCTGAGCGCTCTTCTGCGGGTGAATGTTCTCGACCATCTTGAAGATGGTCTGGCTCCAGCTCGAAACGCCGATGATCTCCCCTGGCGCAAGCGTCACCTCCAGGAGATGCGCCGCCGCCTCGCCGATGCGGGCCATGATGGCGCCGTCCCGGTCTTCGGTGCATTCGACGACGATCGCCTCCGGCAGATCGTATTTCTCGCGAAGCGCGCCCTCGAGCTCGCTATAGGTGCCGACGGGAGGGATGACGCTGGTTCGCACGATATCTTCGGCCTCGGCACGTTTGAGCATGCGCGATACCGTCGCCTGCGACAGGCGAAGGTGTTGTGCGATCTCCGCCTGCCGCCGCCCCTCGATGTGGTACATCTGGGCGACCCTTGAAATGAGGCGGAGTTCGTTGAGGCGAGTCATCGCTGATCCCGGAGTGAATTTTTATTCACCTTTAGCCTGTGTTTCGCGGGACGTCGAGCGGGCAAGCGCATCATTCCAGGTCGCCAGAAGGGCCTCTCGGTCCATGACCTGCGGCTCGATGGTCTGGCTGTTTCGCGGCAGCTCCGAGACGACTTGGAGATCGCTCCACAAGCCGAGGGAGAGGCCCGCCAGATAAGCGGCGCCGAGAGCCGACGCCTCGGGTGCTTCGCATTGGATCACGGGATGCTCTATAAGATCCGAGACGCACTGCATCAGAAAGCGGTTCTGGCTCGGTCCCCCATCCACATAGAGCGCCCCGAGTTCGCCGCCGCTCTGCGCCCGCATGGCCGCGATCACATCATGCACCTGGAAGGCGATGGAATCGGTTACCGACCGCGCCATCTGCGCGCGTGTCGTATTGAAGTTGATCTGGGAGAACAAAGCACGGGCGCCGGAATTCCAGTAAGGCGCACCCAGCCCCACGAACGCCGGCACGAAGCCAGGCGCGCCCGGCCCGGCGCTCGCCGCAAGTTCGACGAGGGCAGCCACGTCAGCCAGGCCAAGAATATCCGCCATCCAGGGAAGGCTGGCGGCGCAAACGAGGATATTGCCCTCGAAAGCGAAGGTCGGCTTTCCCGCGATGCGCCATGCGACGGTGGTTGTGATGCCATTGCGCGGGGCGATGAATTGCGGCAGCGTCGTCATGACCGAAGAGCCGGTGCCGAAGGTCACCTTGCCGTCGCCCGGCTTGAATGCGCCATGGCCGAACAGGGCTGCGTGGCTGTCTCCGATCGCGGCCATGATAGGCGTGCCGTCGGGCACCCCGGGCAATCCTTGCGTTCTGCCGAAATCGCCAGAGCTGTCGAGCACCTCCGGCAGGAGCGCGATATCGACGCCGAAGATCTCGCCAAGTTCCTCGCTCCATCTCTGTTCCCTGAGATCGAACAACTGGCTCCTGGCGGCATTCGAAGCGTCGCAGACATGCCGGCGCCCGCCCGTCAGGCAGTGAATGAGCCAACTGTCGACCGTTCCCAGCCGCACCGATCGCCCGGCCGGGATCCGGTCGAGCAGCCATCGGAATTTCGAACCCGGAAACATCGGATCCAATGGCAGGCCGGTCAGCGCCTGCACACGGTCGAGGCGGCCTTCGACAATGAGACGTTCGCAATCCGGCGCCGTTCGACGGCACTGCCAGCTGACCACTGGTCCGAGCGCATCTCCCGTTTCGGCATCCCAGGCGGTAACGGACTCGCGCTGGTTGGAAATGGCTACGGCCTCGATCGTCGCATCGGGGCCGGCCTTCAGGCAGGCGTCGATCGCTTCGCAGACCGATGCGTAGAGCCGGCGCGGATCTTGTTCGACCCAGCCTTCCTTCGGATAGGAGATGCCGACTGGAGCGGAACCCCTGCCGATGATTTCTCCCTTTTCGGAAACGAGAACTGCCTTTGAATTGGTCGTACCCTGGTCGATTGCCAGAATTGCCCGCATTTTATCCTCCACAGATCAGGCGGCGGCCGCGGCGGCAAATGCGCCCCGGCCGCTTCACGCGATCCCAATTACTTGCGCTTGATCAGCGCCTGTGCAGCGTCGGCGATGGCGGATGGCGACATCCCGTATTCGTCGAGCAGGAACTCTGCCGAACCGGTCGGGGCGTAGACGCCGGGAACGCCGAGACGTTTCATCGGCACCGGGGCATTATCGACCACCACTTCGGCGACCGCGGAGCCGAGCCCGCCAAAGATCGAATGCTCTTCGGCCGTGACAATCGCTCCGGTTTCCCTAGCCGCGGCGATGATGGCCTCCTCGTCGATCGGACGAACCGTTGCGAGATTGAGCACCCTGGCATCGATGCCGCGTTCGGCGAGAATCTCGGCAGCCTTCACGATGCGATGGGTCAAGGTGCCATTGGCGATCAGCGTGACGTCGGAACCTTGGCGGAGGAGATTCGCCTTGCCGAGTTCGAACCTGTGGCCCTCCGGCAGAAGGTCGGGCACACCGACCCGTGACAGACGCAGGAAACAGGGACCGCTGTAGGTCGCTGCCCAGGCAACGGCAGCGGCGGTCTCGATCCGGTCGCAGGGCGCGATAACAGGAAGATTGGGCAGGACCCGCGTCCAGGCGAAGTCTTCGATCGAGTGATGAGTCGGCCCCAGTTCGCCATAGGCCATTCCGGAAGAGATGCCCACCAGCTTTACGTTGGCATTCGAGTACGAAATATCGGCCTTGATCTGCTCCAGCGACCGGCCAGTGAGAAACGGCGCGGCGCCGCACACGAAGGGCAGCCGTCCGCCATTGGCGAGGCCTGCTCCGACGCCGACCATGTTCTGCTCGGCGATGCCGACATTGACGAGGCGCTCTCCAAACTTCGCCTTGAAGCCGCCGAGCTTGGAGGAACCGACGGAGTCGTTGCAGACGGCAACGATCATTTCGTTTTCAGCTGCCAGCTGCTCGAGCGTGGAGGCGAATGCGTCGCGGCAATCGTGAAGCTTGGGTGGGTTTACTGGCGCGTTCATTACAGTGCCTCCGACAATTCTGCCAATGCGATTTCGTATTGTTCCTTGCTCGGCACCTTATGATGCCACTCGACCCGGTCCTGCATGAAGGAGATTCCGTGGCCCTTGTTGGTATGGGCGACGATGCAGTGCGGCCCTGAACCCCGGCGTTCGAGAGCCGGAACGATCTCGCCCATATTGTTGCCGTCGATCTCGGTGACTTCCCAGCCGAAGGCTTCGAGCTTCGGACGAAGCGGAGCGAGATCGTTGGTTTCGGCAAGTGCTGCGCCCTGCTGGAACCTGTTGTGATCGATGATCAAGGTCAAGTTGTCGAGCTTGAACTGGGCTGCCGCCATGATCGCTTCCCAGTTGGAGCCCTCCTGCATCTCACCGTCGCCGGTAACGACATAGGTATGATATCCAGCGCCCGAGAGCTTGGCGGCTTTCGCCATTCCCACCGCGACCGGAAGGCCGTGGCCGAGCGGACCGGTATTGGTTTCGACGCCAGGAACCTTGTTGCAGTTCGGATGCCCGTTCAGCCTCGAATGCGGCTGCAGGAAGGTGGAAATCTCCTCCTCCGGGATGAAGCCGCGCTTTGCGAGTGTCACATAGAGGGCGCAAGCCGTATGTCCCTTTGAAAGAACGAACCTGTCGCGGTCGGGATGCTTCGGCTGGTCCGGCCAGACATTCAGCACACGAAAATAGAGCGCGGTCAAAATGTCGATGACCGACATCTCCCCGCCGATGTGGCCGGCGCCCGCTTCAAAGACCGCCTGGAGATCGCGCAATCGGATCTGGCGGGCAATGCGCTCAAGTTCTGTCGTATCCATAAGGTTCCTCTTGATGCATAAATATTCAGTTATCAATATTTTTGCACAACACACCGATTAGTCAAGCCTCCAAACGAGGTGTCTAACGAGGATATGCTGGTACAAATAGAGTTGACAGCCGGAAAGCAAGTTGTTAATGAATTTTCCAGCACGAGTGAATAATTATTCTCGCTTGCACAAATATCGGATACAAGCCTAGGCATAGGGAGGAGAAATGGTGGCGCTCGATATCAATGAACACAGGCTTTCGTCCGGCGCTTGGCTCGGAAAGCTCAAGGGAGCTACCGGTCCGCTGGTGGGATTGCTCGCGCTGTGTATCTTTCTGAGCTTCAGCACAGACACGTTTCTTTCGGTTAGAAACGGCCTCAATATCCTCGACCAGATCACCGTCCTCGGCATCATGGCAGTTGGAATGACCTTCGTCATCCTGATCGGCGGCATCGATCTGTCCGTCGGCTCTGCACTTGCCCTGGCGATGATGGTCATGGGCTGGACCGCCAACGTCGCTGGTCTGCCGCTGCCTGTCGGGATCGCCTTCGCGCTGATCGCATCGGCCGTTTCCGGCCTCATCGTCGGGCTGCTGGTGACGCAGTTCAGGGTTCCAGCCTTCATCGCCACGCTTGCGATGATGTCGGCGGCGCGCGGCGTAGCAAACATGATCACCGACGGTCAGCAGATCGTCGGCTTCCCCGACTGGTTCATGATGCTGGCGATCGATCGCCATTTCGGCGTCATGACGGCCACGGTCTTCCTCATGCTCGCGGTCGTTCTTGCGGCGTGGCTTTTCCTGCACTTCCGCTCCGAAGGCCGCATGCTCTACGCGGTGGGCGGCAACCCCGAAGTCGCACGCCTCGCAGGCATCAACGTTCCGCTGGTGACGATATCAGTCTATGTCGTGAGCGCCGTCCTTGCGGGGCTCGCAGGCATCGTGCTCGCCGCCCGCCTGGATTCCGTCCAGCCGTCGAGCGGCCTGGGTTATGAGCTGGACACCATCGCCGCGGTCGTCATCGGCGGGACATCGCTCTCCGGCGGCGCGGGCGGCATCGGGGGAACGCTGATCGGCGTCCTGATCATCGGCGTGCTTCGCAACGGCCTCAATCTTCTCAACGTTTCGCCCTTCCTGCAGCAGGTGATCATCGGGATCGTCATCGTGCTTGCGGTCGGCGCAGAGACCATTCGTCGGCGCCGCGCCTGACGCGCATGGTCCGCCGCGTTGGCGGACACGGAATTCCGTCCCTAAAATTCGGGGCGGATCAATAACCCCAGGGGGAGGACATACCCTAGGGTCCATCAAACAACGGAGGAACTACAATGAAAATTGCGCGCACCATGCTCGCGTCCGCTGCACTGCTCGGTCTCATGCTCGGTCCCGTTCACGCGGCGGAACTGAAAAAGCTTGGTCTGGCCGTTGCCAACCTTCAGGCAAACTTCTTCAACCAGATCAAGCAATCGGTCGAAGCCGAAGCCAAGAAGCGCGGCATCGAGGTTATCACGGTCGACGCGAAGGGCGACGGGCCGACGCAGGTCAACCAGATCCAGGATCTTCTGACCCAGAAAATCGATGCACTGATCTACATTCCGGCAGGTGCCGCCGCGGCAACCGTTCCGGTCAAACTCGCGAAGAACGCCGGCATTCCCGTCGTCAACGTCGATCGCAACGCCGAAGGCGCGCCGGGCGATACATTCCTCGCAACCGATTCCGTCGCGTCTGCCAAGGCGGTGTGCGACTACATTCTGAAGGAAGCCGGCGGCAAGGGGAAGATGGTCATCATCCATGGCCAGAAAGGCACGACGCCGGAAGTCGATCGCTCGAAGGGCTGCGGCGAATCCCTCAAGGCCTATCCTGATGTGAAGGTCGTTGCCGAGCAATATTCGAACATCTGGAGCCAGGACGAAGGCTTCCAGATCATGCAGAATATGCTGCAGGCAAATCCTGATGTCTCGATCGTCTTCGCACAGGCCGATGGCCTTGCACTTGGCGCAGCTCAGGCGATCAAGGTCGCCAATCCCTCGCAGAAGATCGTAGTCGGCGGCTTCGATGGCGACACTGCGGCTCTCGAAGCGCTCAGCAAGGGCGTCTTCAACGTGACGGCGACCCAGCAGACGCAGAAAATGGGACGCGATGCGGTTGAAAACGCCGCCAAGCTCGTCGCCGGTGGAAAGGTACCCCCAGTACAGCTCTTGGATGCCACGCTGACAACCAAGGAAAACGTCGCGGGCTTCATCGCCAACCACCCGTAATGAAGCCGAGGCCTTGAGGAGGTGTGCTGTGACTGATCCAGTTCTTTCCCTGAGGGGCATATCCAAGTGGTATGGGCCGCTCCAGGTTCTGAAGAATGTCAGCCTGGACGTCTATCCCGGTGAAGTGGTGGCACTTCTCGGTGAAAACGGAGCGGGCAAGTCGACGCTGTCGGGCATCATTGCCGGCTCACGCACACCTTCCGAGGGATCGATGACATGGTTGGGGCAGCCCTATGCCCCGGCCACTCCGCGCGAAGCCATCGACAACGGCGTCGTCCTGATCCATCAGGAACTGCAGCTTCTGCCGCAATTGTCGATCGCGGAAAACGTCTTCATTGGTCGCTGGCCGATGAAGAACGGCGTCGTCGACCGGGCTCAGATGGTTCGCCGCGCCCAGGACCAGCTCGCGCGCCTGAACCTTCATATACCGGCAACACGGATGGTCGCCGGCCTTTCCACCGCAAATCAACAGCTCATCGAAATCGCCAAGGCGCTGGCTCTCAACGCCAAGCTCCTGATCCTCGATGAACCGACAGCGGCCCTTGGCAGTGCTGAGACGGAAGCTCTGTTCAAACAAGTTCGCAAGCTTCGTTCGGAGGGTGTGGGCATCGTCTACATTTCCCACCGCATGGAAGAAATCAAGCAGATAACCGACCGGATCGTCGTCCTTCGCGACGGCGAGCGGGTGCAGGAATTCTCAGACAGCGCCACGCCGGTGCGAACGATTGTCGAGAGCATGGTCGGACGCCCGCTTGATCGCCTGTTCCCTGCCCTGCCGCTACCAACCGGCCGCCCGGTGCTTGAGGTGTCCGGGCTGAGCTCACCTGAGAACTCGTTCCGGGACGTTACCTTCGAGGTGCGGGCCGGAGAAATTCTCGGCATCGCCGGACTGGTCGGCGCCGGCCGCACCGAACTGGTGCGGGCGATTTCCGGAGCAGACCCAATCAGTGCGGGCTCGATCACGCTCGAAGGCGAGGAACTCAGGCTGCGGGACCCAGCCGACGCTATCGCCAAGGGCATCGTGATGGTTCCGGAAGACCGCAAGGAGCAGGGCCTGATCGTCGGGCACCGGATCAGCGAGAACATTATCTATGCCAACCTGGATAAACTCGGCGGCGGCTGGATTACCCCGCGCCTCAAGCGCTCCTTCGCGGAAAAGGCGGTTGCCAAGTTCGGCGTCAAGGGCCGCGCCGAGCAATATGCCTCCGATCTTTCTGGCGGCAATCAGCAGAAGGTCGTGATCGCCAAGTGGCTCTTGCGCGAGCCCAAGGTCGTCGTGCTCGACGAACCGACAAGAGGCATCGACGTCGGCGCCCGCGCGGGCATCTACGACATCATCGTCGACCTTGCCAAACAGGGTGTGGCGCTCATTGTCGTAAGCTCCGACCTCGAGGAGGTTCTCGGCATTTCCAATCGCATTCTCGTGCTTGCCCAGGGCAAGCAGGCAGGCATCCTCGATCGTGACCAGGCAAATGACGTCTCGGTCATGGAGTTAGCGACCATCTAAACAGACAGAGAAAGGAAGAGCGGTGTCTGACATCACTCTGAACGCCCCGAAGCTTTTCGACCTCAGCGGCCAGGTTGCCATCGTCACCGGTGCCGGCAGCGGCATCGGGCAGCGCATTGCTATCGGCCTTGCGCAATGCGGCGCTGATGTGGCGCTGCTCGACCGCCGGACTGACGACGGGCTGGCCAAGACGGCCAAACATATTCGCGCCGCCGGCCGTCGCTCGATCGAGATCGCGGCCGATGTGACGAGCAAATCCTCGCTTGCCGATGCCGTCGCACGAACCGAAGCGGATCTCGGCGCCCTGACGCTGGCCGTCAACGCTGCAGGCATCGCCAACGCCAACCCAGCAGAAGATATGGAAGAGGATCAATACCAGACGTTGATGGATATCAACCTGAAAGGCATCTTTCTTTCCTGCCAGGCTGAGGCCCGCGCCATGCTGAAGAATGGACGCGGCGCCATCGTCAACATCGCCTCCATGTCGGGGGTCATCGTCAACCGGGGCCTCAGCCAAGCGCATTACAACGCCTCCAAGGCGGGCGTCATCCATATGTCGAAGTCCATGGCGATGGAATGGGTCGGCCGCGGCATTCGCGTCAACACCATTTCCCCCGGCTATACGGCGACGCCGATGAATACCCGTCCGGAGATGGTTCATCAAACCAAGCTTTTCGAAGAGCAGACACCGATGCAGCGCATGGCTGATGTCGACGAGATGGTCGGTCCGGCCGTGTTCCTGCTGTCGAACGCAGCAAGTTTCGTGACCGGTGTCGATCTTCTGGTAGACGGCGGTTTCTGCTGCTGGTGATGCGACGAAGCGCATCCGCAACTGGAACATGAACCGGTCTCGCTTCCTCCCTGGCTGAGACCGAGGCGCTGAAGGGACCAACGGGCAAGACGGCGCGTGACATCGCCGCCGCCCGCCCTTCGCGCTGATCGAATGAGCTGAGGCACGGGCGCCGTCACTGGCGCTCGAGACGGCGCGAATTCACCGAGCGGATTTGCCGCCTCTCGAGGGATACCTGAAAGGAAACAGCATGAAACGCTTCGAAAATAAAACGGTCGTCATCACCGGCGCCAGCCGCGGCATCGGCGCGGCCATCGCCAAGCGCTTTGCGCGCGAAGGCGCCAATCTCGTCGTCTCGGCCAACGAGGATCTGGTCCACGGCGTCGCGGAAGCGATCCGGGCCAAAGGCGGCAGGGCCATCTCGTTCATCGGCGATGTCACCGACAAGGCGAGCGTCAAGGCGCTCTACGATGCCGCCGAAAAGGAATTCGGCGCGGTCGATGTCTCGATCCAGAATGCCGGCGTCATCACCATCGCCCGCATCGAAGATATGACCGAAAACGAATGGGACAAGGTCATGGCCGTCAACACCAAGGGCGTCTTCCTCTGCGCCCAGGAGGCCATTGCCAGAATGCGCAAGCACAAGCGCGGCGGCCGCATCATCAACACCGCCTCCGGCCAGGCCCGCGACGGCTTCATCTACACCCCGCACTACGCCGCCTCGAAAATGGGCGTCGTCGGCATCACCCAGAGCCTCGCCAAGGAAATCGCGATCGAAAACATCACCGTCAACGCCTTCTGCCCCGGCATCATCGAAACCGACATGTGGGCCTATAACGACCAGGCCTGGGGCAAGCTCCTCGGCAATTACGGTCCTGGCGAACTGATGAAAGAATGGGTCGAGGGCATTCCGATGAAACGCGCCGGCACCGGCGAAGATGTGGCCGGCCTGGTCACTTTCCTCGCCAGCGACGACGCCGCCTACATCACCGGCCAGACGATCAATGTCGATGGCGGATTGATTATGTCATAGGCAGGGACTTCGAAGGCGTTGAAGCTGAATGGAAGATCTGACCTGGAGCAGCCAAATGCCTTTCGCTTGCCGCTCAAGGCGTTTGTCGCTGACGCTCCTGACCTGCCTCATCTGCCCTGCGGGCATCAGCTCCACGATGGCCATATCCACCGCAAACGTCTCAAATGGAGCGAGGCACTACCGCGAGTCTCCCCAGCGGGGAGAAGATGCCGGCAGGCAGATGAGGGGGCAGCACGGCACGCCTTCATTGCCTGGCTTCGGTGAGCGCAAGCGAAAGCAAAATGAACGCCCCCATCATCAACCCTACGTCCGGCTGATCGAAACCCCACCATCCGCCAGCATCGCCGTCCCCGTCACGAAGCTCGACAGGTCGGACGCCAGGAAAAGCGCGACGTTGGCGATCTCTTCCGGCTGCGCCATGCGTTTCAGAGCATGCAGCCCGTTGACGAAGGCAAGCACTTCCGCCGTCGCGTCGGGCGCGTTGGTAATGCTGGCCGGCGTATCGGTGCCGCCGGGCAGAAGGGCATTAACGCGGATGTTGCGCGAGGCGAGTTCGGCGGCGAGGACCTGCACGAGACCGATCAAGCCGGCCTTGCTGGCGGCATAGGCGCCCATGCCGGGCATGCCGGCGGTGTAGCCGACGAAGGTGGAGGTGAAGATCAGCGAACCGCCGCCCTCTCCCATCGCCGCCGACTGGTGTTTGGCGCCAAGAAAGGCGGCGGTCAGATTGGTCTCGATCGTTTCGCGCCAGCCCTCCAGCGACAATCCGCCAACCGGCCCCATCTCGCCGAGGCCGCCGGCATTGTTGAAGGCAATGTCGAGCCTGCCGAAACGGGAGACCGCCGTTTCGACCAGCCTTGCCTGCAGCGCCTCGTCCCTGACATCGCCGGCAACGGCGACAGCCTCTCCGCCCTCCGCTTCGATTTCGGCGACGACGGCATCGAGTGCATCCTGCCGCCGTCCGTTGATCACCAGCTTCGCGCCTTCCCGAGCAAAGACCTTCGCCGCCGCGCGGCCGATGCCCGAGCTGGCACCGGTGACGATTGCGGTTCTGTCCTTCAGAAGTGTCATATCCGTTTCTCCTCAGTTGTTGAGGCATCCCAGATCTCAAACATCTGACGGTGCAGCCACCCGTTTCCCGCGCGCAAAAACAAAATCCGCCGATGAAAGTTGGTCTTGGCCGGATCAGTGCCCTCGGTATGGCATATCCGAAATACCGGATTCGTCAGATAAAACGGTAAGTTGCTGCGGTTTCCGCAGAGGCGCCTGCCGTGACGTCAGCACCATCGTGCGCCGCATCATCGATTTATGCAGGGTGTGACATTCATTCGATTCCCTTCACGCATCTTCCCGACTAAGAAGGGCGCACAGGTAACGGGAATCTCTTCATGCCGCGGTCACGCAATACTGAGGGCGCCATCTATATGAGCATGGCGATGGCCGGATTTTCCGCGAGCGATGCTCTCTCCAAATCGGTGATCGCCTCTATGAACGCCGGCGAGATCATGTTTCTGCGCGGCCTCTTCACCAGCCTGCTCGTCTATCTCATAGCCAGGAGAATGGGCGCTCTGCGCTCCTGGCGCGTCGTGCGGCAGCCGATCATCATCCTCCGCATCGTCTGCGAGATGTTCTCCGCCGTCACCTATATCACCGCACTCGGCATGATGCCGATCGCCAATGCCTCGGCGATCCTGCAGTCGCTGCCGCTGGTTGTCACCTTTGGCGCCGCGCTGTTCTTCAACGAGCCGGTCGGCTGGCGGCGCTGGTCGGCGATCCTCGTCGGCCTCGTCGGGGTGATGATCATCATCCGCCCCGGCCCCGAAGGCTTCACCCCCGCCGCCCTCCTCTGCGTCGCCGCGGTGCTGACGACGGCCGGCCGCGATCTCGCCACCCGCTCGATCGATCCGGAGATTCCCTCGCTGATGATCACCGTCATCACCGCCATCTCCGCCTCCTTCTTCGGCGCTTTGCTCATCCCGGTGCTCGGCGGTTGGCAGCCGGTCAGCGCGACTTCGCTCGGGCATCTCCTGCTCGCCTCGGTGCTGGTGCTCGTCGGCTACCAGTCGGTCATCCTCGCCATGCGCACTGGAGAAATTTCCTTCGTCGCTCCATTCCGCTATACCAGCCTGATCTTTTCCTCGCTGCTCGGCTTTTTCTTCTTCGCCGAAGTGCCCGACAGCTGGACGCTCCTCGGCGCCGCAATCGTCATCGCTTCCGGCCTCTATACGTTCTATCGTGAAGCCAAGCGCCGCGTGCCGCCGATCGCGCAGGAGTCTGCGCCGCGCTCACCGGTTTGAGGCAGGATGATGACGGAGTTCTCGCTCGACAGATCCGATATTGCAGGCGTCGTGCTGGCCGGCGGCCGCTCGCAACGCATGGGTCGCGACAAGGCGGTGGTGATGCTCGGAACCGACAGCCTGCTCCGCCATGTACTGCTCCGTCTCTCGCAGCAGGTCATCTCAGTTGCCGTTAACGCCGACGCGGTCGCCGAGGACGTGCCCGTGGTTCCCGACCGCGTTCCTGGCAAGGCCGGGCCGATGGCCGGCATCCACGCGGCCATGGTCCACGGCGCCGGCCTTCCCGCGATTACCCATGTCGTCACCGTCTCGGTGGATTGTCCGTTCTTTCCGACCGATCTCGTCGCCCGGCTGGCCGCAGCCCTGGAGCGCCCGTCGCAGATCGCCATTGCCGCCTCCGAGGGCCGCAGTCATCCCGTCTTCGGTCTCTGGCCGGTGACTCTGGCCGCCGATCTGGAAGTCTGGATCGCTACCGACGAAAAGCGCCGCGTGCGTGACTTCCTGTTGCGGCATGACGTTACGGAAGTGGACTTTCCGCTGCATCCGACCCGCGCCAGCCTGCTCGACCCTTTCTTCAACATCAACACGCCGGACGATCTCATCGAGGCGCAACGCTGGCTGGAGGCCCTGCGCACATGACCGCAGCGAAAATCTTCGGCATTGCCGGCTGGAAGAACTCGGGCAAAACAGGGCTTGCCGTCCGGCTGGTGACGGAGTTCACTCGCCGCGGCTACCGGATCTCGACGATCAAGCACGCGCATCATGATTTCGATATCGACAAGGTCGGGGCCGATAGCTATCGCCACCGCCAGGCCGGCGCCCACGAGGTCACCATCGTCTCCGGCACGCGTTACGCCATCATGCATGAGCTCCGCGGCGCCCCCGAACCCGCGTTCGAGGAGATCCTCGACCGGCTTGCACCTTGCGATCTCGTTTTGATCGAGGGCTACAAGCGCGAGCCTATCCCGAAGATCGAGGCTCGCCGCGTCGAGGCCGCAAACCGCACGCCGCTCGCGCCCGATGATCCCCACATCGCAGCCATCGCCGCCGATCATCCCGTCACGGACACCACCCTGCCCGTCTTCAATCTCGACGACACCGCCGCCATCGCCGATTTCATCGCCGCGATTGTCGGTCTTGAGGCTCGATCCTAGCTCGCCGATTTGAGAGGCATGTCCGTCTCGCTTGCCAACGCCTTGTGGATTTCCTTTGCAAGCTGGGCCTGGTTGTAAGGCTTTGCCAATCTTGGAAGATCGACCTCGACGCCGGCAGGAAGATCGGCGTAACCCGTTGCCAGCACGATCGGCAGCGCCGGTCGAACGGTCCGTACCGCCTGGCCAAGCTGGGCGCCGGTCATGCCGGGCATCGAATAGTCGGTAATCATCACGTCGAAATGCCCGCCGCTTCTGATCAGATCCAGCGCCTGCGAGCCGGAATTTGCTTCGACGACATCATGGCCGAGATCTTCAAGCATCTCGACCGAACTCATGGCGATCAAGGTATCGTCATCGACCAGAAGGATTTTTAGCTTGGATGCGGCGTGCGCAAGAGGCAAATCGGTTTCAGCCGGCTGCTCAGGGCGCCGTTCGGTCGCGGGAAGCCATAATTCGGCAGTCGTTCCCACGCCGAGCTTGCTTGTCAGGCGCAGCGCGCCATTAAGCTGGACGGCAAGGCCATGGATCATCGACAACCCAAGACCGGTGCCCTTTCCGAGCTCCTTGGTGGAGAAGAAGGGGTCGACGGCCTTCTTCAGCGTCTCTGCGTCCATCCCGCTGCCGTTGTCTGTCACACTAAGGACGAGATAGGTCCCCTCGTCGAAATCGCCGCCGTCACCGGCTACCTGTTCTTCGCGCAGCGAAATCGACAGAGCTCCCCCATCCGGCATCGCATCGCGCGCGTTGACGGCAAGGTTGAGCAGCGCCAGTTCGACTTGGTTCGATCGCTTCCATTTTCTGTGAATGGCGAAGCTGCTCCTCAGCCTTTTCTCTTTGAGCCACCTCTTCGACCAAGCTCCGATGGGCAGCATGCACCTCGCCGGTCCTTTCCTTCACCCGCTCCTCAAGGCTCTCATTGAGCCGCCTGAGGTTTTCCTCGCTTGTCTTGCGCGCCGTGGCATCGAAGGAAACGCCGACGAGCTTTTTCGCCGAACCATATCGGTCGGTATAGAGCTGCGCGTGCACTTCCGCCCAGTGAACCGACCCGTCCGGCCAGATGGTCCTGTGCTCGACCGAATAGTCGCGTCCGGTTTCAATCGTCCGGTCGAGGCTTGCCTGCACGAGGTGTCGGTCATCGGGATAGATGCACTTTACCAGGTTGTCATAGGTGAATTCCTCGTCCGGGCCTCGGCCGAAAATCGCCTTGCAGGTGTCGGACGCCGATAATCTCATTGAGGACAGCTCGAGCTCCCATGCACCGAGCCGTCCGGCAGCAAGCGCGGTCTGCAACCGCCGTTCTCCTTCGCTGAGCGCCTCAAGATGGGCGCGCGCCTGGTACTGTCGTAGCCGGCCTCTCAACGCGGTCTTGGCGATACTGATGAACGAAGTGGCGTGAAAAGGTCTTTCCAGGAAGGTGACATTGGCGAGAACCTCGGAAAGCCTGGCTGCGGCCGGATTCCGCTCCGGCCCGCCGCCCCGCGTGGTGAGCACGATAAAAGGCAGATCAGACCAGCTCGGCTGTGCCGAAATCCAGGCCGCGACCGGCTTCAGATCACTTGAGCGAACGGCCTCCTCTGTCAGGACGCCGAACGCGACATCGTCATCAAGCAATGTCGCGAACATCGGGAGGTCCTGAGCAGTAACCGCTGTTACGTCCGCTTCGTTCACGAGGGATACAGCAACCAGAGCATCGCGACCCGTCGGTGTATAGATCAGCGCCTTTGGTTTGCCGGTATTAGGAATTGCCGCCATCCCCGCCATTGCGCGACATGAGGGACGTCGTGTCTGAAACGAATTCCGGAACGCCGCGCAGCACTCCCTGGAATCCCACAAGCGGCCCTCCGAATGTCAAGCCTGCCGCGTCGATGCGATATTCCCTGATTGTATCCTCGTGGAATCCGGTCCTCTTCTTGATCACCGATACTGCGCGCCGCACCCTTCCAGCCGCCTCGAAATAGCGCAGTAGGATGACAGTATCGGCCAGATAGGTGACGTCGACCGGCGCCTTCATGTCACCGACCAGTCCGTGTTGGGCAACGGTCAAGAAGGTGTTTGCACCTTGCCTGTTCAGATATTGCAGCAATTCATGCATGTGGAGGATCAACGAATTCTCATCCGGCATCGAAGCCTGATATCCGTTGATGCTGTCGATAATGACAGTTTTGGCCCCGGACTTGTCGACGCAGTCCCGCACACGGTAGGCGAATTCGCCGGGCGACAGTCGGCGGCGTCCAGCTGCTCGATGTGAACAAGGCCAGCGTCCCTCATCGCCTCCAGATCGATTCCAAGCGCCTTGAGCCGCCCTAAAAGCAAGCCAAGCTCTTCATCGAAAATGAAGGCCGCAGCTTTCTCTCCCCGCGCGATCGCTGCGGCCATGAATTGAAACGAAAAAGTGCTTTTACCGGTGCCGGCAGGCCCGAGAATGAGCGTACTGGAGCCCCTCTCAAGTCCGCCGCCTAAGAGAAGGTCCAGTTCCGCAATATCGCTGGAAACATCGTCACGGGCGTAACTCGTCCTGTGCTCTGACGCGACGAGGCGCGGGAACACGACGACCCCGCCCGTCTGAATAGTGAAATCGTGGTAACCACCACGAAAGGCTTGCCCACGATATTTCATGACTCTCAAACGTCGCCGTTCGGAACCGTAGCCGGGCGCCAGTTCATCGAGATGGATCACTCCGTGCACGACGCTGTGCACCGTCTTGTCGAGGACGTCGGACGTCAGATCATCGAGCAGGAGCACCGTTGCCCCCTGCCGGGCGAAGTAATGTTTGATCGCAAGGATCTGCCGACGGTAGCGCAGCGAGCTTTGCGCCAACAACCTGATCTCCGACAGGCTGTCAAGAACGACACGGCTTGGCCGTACCCTCTCGAACGCGGCGAAAATTTCCTTGGTCGTCTCACCGAGCTCAAGGTCTGACGAATAAAGCAAGCTCTGCTGCTGATCGGAATCCAGCAGGCTTTCCGGGGGCACGACCTCAAAGACCTCGATGTTGCCCATTGATGATCATGCCGTGCGACGCGGCTCCGGCCCGCAGTTCGCTTTCGGTTTCCGAGAGCGTGATGTAGAGCCCGCGCTCACCAAGTCGCGCGCCTTAATCAGAAACTGCAGTGCAATCGTGGTCTTTCCTGCCCCTGGATTTCCCTCGAGTAGAAACACGTGGCCGGCGGAAAGCCCCCCTGCCAGAATTGTGTCCAAACCGGACACTCCGGTCCGAGCTTTCGCGGCAGGAATAGCAGTATTCATTCATTGTTTCCTTCATTTTCACTTTGAATTAGTGGCGAAGGAGGGAATGTCAAACGACAGGCGCGGTATGACTTGGCACCGCCTCAACGCGCCGCCCATAGGCTCAATATAAGTCTCTATCCTCGTACCGAAGCGTATCGACGACGACCGCAAAGGCCGCCGAAGCATGCCGGCGGCTGGTGCAGGCTAGGGTCAACCGCTGAGACGCAAATGGTCGCAATCCGCTGCGGCCGCGCCCTCACCGATAACGTCATTTCCTCGGCGCCGGCGCATTCTCCTGAAAAGCCGGTATCGCTTCGAGCCTGCCGACAATCTCCGCGATATTCGGCCACCGCGCGAGATCGAAGCCCATGCGCCTGGCGCTGATCGCCTGCGGGAAGAGGAATATGTCGGCAATGCCAGGCTGATCGGAGACCGCGAACGCCCCACGCCTCCGGCCGGCAATCATCGTCTCCACAGCGGCCATTCCCTCGCCGACCCAGTGACGGCTCCAGGCAGCAACGGCATCGGCATCGGCTTTGAAGGCGGTTTTGAGATGCAGGCCGATCCGCGGCGGCAGCAGCGCATGGATCTCGGCCGCGATCGCAAGCGCGATGGACCGCGCCCGCGCCCTGTCTTCGGCCGTGTCAGGCAGCAGCGGCGGTTCAGGCCGGATCTCATCGAGATATTCGACGATCGCCAGCGACTGGGTGACGAGGACGCCGCTGTCGGTGAGCAGGGCCGGTACAAGCCCCTGCGGATTGACACTGCGGTATCCGGCCTGTCGGCTCTCTGCCTCCTCGCCGAGAATGGTGACCGGCAGCGCCTCCGCCGTCAGCCCCTTCAACGTCAGTGCAATCCGCACCCTCGATGTCGCCGAGGAAATTTCGTTCTGGTAGAGCTTCATTATCTTTCTCCCTTATCGTCGCGCAGGAGCGGCAACCCATCCGCAGAAGACGCTGCCAATGCCGCCGTCACAAGGCCGGCGAGCGGCGAAGGCTCCTGCGAGCTTATGTCGTAGATGCAAGGTGCGGCAAATACCGCCGCTCCCAGGACCCAGATGATCATCAATCTCATGAAATCCTCCATCGGCGAGGCCCGACAGACCTCGCCCTCGGCGCCTGCCGGTCAGGCAATGCTCAGCTCCACATGGATGTTGCCGCGCGTCGCCTTCGAATAGGGGCAGGTTCGGTGCGCCTCGTCGACAAGCGCCTTTGCGACATCTGCTTCGATGCCGGGCAGGCTGACCTGGAGGCGGACCTGTAGGAAATAGTCGCCCTCGGTCGTTCCGAGATCGACCTCGGCGTTCACCGCGGTCTCCGTGGGAAGCCTCACCTTCAGCTTGCCGGCGGCAATGCCGATCGCGCCGATGAAACAGGCCGACCAGCCGGCGGCGAAGAGCTGTTCGGGATTGGTGCCGGGCCGGGCGCTGCCGGGAGGCGAGAGCCTGATGTCCAGTTCTCCGTCATCGCTCTGCGAGGCACCGTCGCGCCCGCCGGTGGTGCGGGTCCTGCCAGTATAAAGAACCTTGTCGATCTTGATCATGGAAACACTCCTTGTTGCGTCGCTTCATGCGACTGGCCGCTGACGCGACCGGATTGACGGAGTGTGGTTTGACGGATCGATATATCCGGCATGTTTCCGGAAACCGCCGAAATGTCACAAAAGGTAGCATCCGGTGTCCATGACATTTTCGCGTACAAAACATTCCGACATTTTGACGTCACCGAATGGTGACTTCAGCCACCAGTCCGCCACCCGAGCGATTGTAGAGCCTCAGAGATCCGCCGATCTTCGCCGTCAGCTGCTGAGCGATTGCCAGCCCGAGACCTGTGCCCCCCGTCTCACGGTTACGGGATTGCTCGAGCCGGAAGAAGGGCTGCATTGCGGCTTCGAGCATATCATCCGGAATGCCGGGTCCGCGATCCATGACGCTCATGACGACGGAATTGTCAGCGCCGCGCTCGACGCTGATCTCGGCGGCGCCGGCAAACTTCAATGCGTTGTCGATGAAATTCGACAGGATGCGGCGAAGGGCGTGCGGCCTGGTGAAGGCGGCGCCTTCAACCAGCCCGACGACCGTCACGGCCTTTCCAGTGTCCTGATAATCGTAGGCTATGCTGTCGATGAACGATGCGAGGTCGATGCGAGCGTTCTTTTCCCCGCTGCCGTGGGCGCTGCGCGCATAGGCTATGCCGTCCTGGACGAGGCGCTGGATCTCGGCGAGATCGTGCACCAGCTTGTCCCTCTCGGGTGAATCCTCCGCCATGTCGGCGCGCAGCCGCATGCGGGTGATCGGCGTCTGAAGATCGTGCGAGATCGCCGCCAGTATCTGCACCCGTTCCTCGAGATAGTGGGCGATCCTCTCCCGCATCGCATTGAATGCTCTCGCCGCATGCGCCACCTCACTCGGCCCGACCTCGCTCAAAGCCTGACCGTCCTTATCCGGGTCGAGCGCATCGGCGGCAGCGGCAAGTTCGCCGAGCGGCCGGATCGCCTGGCGGACCGCAAACCAGGTGCAGAGAACGAGCAGCGCCATCTGGATCGCGAAGACATAGGGCAGCCATGCGGCGATCGGCATGACCCCTCTCGGCGTGACATCGATCGTCAGAGGAGTGCCGTCACTCAACGTCAGATGCGCCTGCAGCCGGCTCACCTCACCCGGAATTCGTTCGACGCGGATCGGAAAGCGATGCCCGGCGGCCGCCTCTATCTTTCCTGCGATCTCCCTCGCCTTGCTGGAGCTGTCGGGTACACCGAGCAGGCCAGGGCCAAGTTCGAAACGGTAGTTGCCGCGGCTCAGCCAGTCCAGGAGGTCGCCGCGCTCGCTTGCCGGAAGGCGGTCGAGGACCGCAATCGATGTTGCGACGTCATTCTCCAGCGTGCCGAGCATCACCGCCTTGGCCGACATGTAGCGCTCCATGTAGAGAACGCTGAAGGAAAGCCCATAGGCGAAAGCCAGGCCGATCAGCAGGATGAGAAAGATCTGCGATCGCAGCGTTCTCGGCCACATCAGGCCCGGCAGGATAGACATGCTCGCGCTCATCGGCGCGGCTCCGAAATTTCGACCGGAACCGAAAAGACATAACCTTCGCTGCGCACCGTCTTGATATAGGTCGCCTCGCGCGCATCGTCCCCCAGACGCTGCCGCAGGCGGCTGACAAGAAGATCGATCGAGCGATCGAAAAGTTCGGCGTCGCGGCCCTGCGTCAGGCTCAGAAGCTGGTCGCGGTTGAGCACGCGCTGCGGATGGTCGATGAAGACGCGGAGCAGGCGGTATTCGGCGCCGCTCAGTGCAATCGCGGTTCCGTCCTTGTCGAGAAGGTGACGGGCGACGGTATCGAGCCGCCAGTCGCCGAAGGTCAACAATTGTCCCGCCTCGCTGATCTGCAGGTTGGGCGGCAGCATGCGCGCGCGCCGCAGCACCGCCTTGATGCGGGCAAGAAGCTCGCGCACGGCAAAGGGCTTGGCAAGATAGTCGTCGGCGCCCATCTCCAAACCGAGAATCCGGTCCATCTCGTCGGTGCGGGCCGTCAGCATCAGGATCGGGATTGCCTTGTGCCGGCCGGCGCGCAATTCCCGGCATAGCACCAGCCCATCGTCGCCAGGCATCATGATATCGAGCACGATGAGGTCGACGGCATTGGCTTCCAGAAAGCTGCGCATCTGGCGCCCGTCGGCTGCAACGCTCGTCCTGAGGCCGTTCTTCTGCAGATAGCCCGAGACCAATTCGCGGATTTCACGATCGTCGTCGACGATCAGGATGTGATCGACATGATCCATAATTGCCTTTCCTCAACGCTTGTGGCCGCGCCCACCGCCTCGTCCACGGATGTCGAAGCGCCAGACGCGACCTACGCTATTCCGCCGGTCCGGGCAACGAGCCTCTGTTGCCGATCAGAAGCGATCGACGTCGATGACCGCCTGGGCGAAGGCCTGTGGCGCCTCCTGCGGTAGATTATGGCCGATACCGCCGCCGATCGTGCGATGCTCGTATCTGCCGGAAAATTTTCCGGCATAGGCGGAAGGTTCCGGATGCGGCGCACCGTTTGCATCGCCTTCCATCGTGATCGTCGGCACCGAGATCATCGGCAGGGCGGCAAGCTTCTTCTCATAGGCATCATACTTCGCCTCGCCTTCTACAAGCCCCAGGCGCCAGCGATAATTGTGCACGACGATATCCACATGGTCGGGATTGTCGAAGGCGGCCGCCGATCTGTCGAAAGTCGCATCATCGAAATTCCACTTCGGCGATGCCGTCTGCCAGATGAGCTTTGCGAAGTCCCGTGTATTGCTCGCATAGCCCAGGCGTCCGCGTTCGGTAGCGAAGTAGAACTGGTACCACCAGGCAAGTTCCGCCTTCGGTGGAAGCGGCTTCTTGTTGGCCTCCTGGCTGCCGATCAGGTAGCCGCTCACCGATACCATCGCCTTGCAGCGTTCGGGCCACAGCGCTGCCATGATATTGGCGGTTCGTCCGCCCCAGTCGTAACCGGCAACGACAGCCTTTTCGATCTTGAGCGCATCGAGCAGGGCGATCATGTCGGCGGCAAGCGCCGAAGGCTGGCCGTTGCGCGGTGTCTCGTCATCGAGGAAGCGGGTCGTGCCGTAGCCACGCAGATAAGGCACGATCACTCTGTAACCGGCGGAGGCAAGCAGCGGCGCGACGTCGACAAAGCTATAGATGTCATATGGCCAGCCGTGTAGCAGCAGCACGACCGGAGCATCGGCCTTTCCGGCCTCGGCAAAACCGATATCGAGCACATCGGTTTTGACCTGCTTCAGCGCTTCGAACGACCTATTGGTCCCCGCCTTTACGTCAGGCAGCGCTCCGATGGAAGGCTGCGGCTGTTGCGCCGCGGCGGCGCCGGCCACGCCGAATTCCACGGCTGCGAGCGCGATTGCCGTCATGCCGAAGAAACGACGGCGGTGATGATTGATTTGCTCTGACATCGGTCTCTCCTGTCGAATGGATCATGGCGCTCAGATGACGTTCGGCTTGTATCGCCCATATGTCACAGGCTGCGGTTTTTGAATGCGAGTGTAACCTCCGCCTGCCGAGATACATTCTGATACAAACGCGCCACCTCCGGCAGGGCATCCGGCGGGCTATCGCAGTTTTCGCCGCAGCCTCTGTGGAGAAGGCAGTTTGTATTCTTTTGTATCGGCCGCGCTCAGCGCAATAGTTCGGTACATTTTCCTATCAAACCAGACACATCGGAGATACCTCCGCCCGACTATCTCCCAGCCATTGCTGGTTCAGGCCCATCGCCGTCCAGAGCCCGATCAACCGGTTTCAAAGGAAACGATGATGACACTTCTGATCATTGCCTATCTCGGAGGCGTGCTGACCATTCTCAGCCCTTGCATCCTCCCTATCCTCCCCTTGGTGTTCGCCCGAGCCGGCCAGCCTTTCGTCAAGAGCACGCTGCCCATGCTGGCCGGGATGGCTGCTACTTTCGCGTTGGTCGCCACGCTTGCAGCGGTCGGCGGCAGCTGGGCGATCCGTGCCAATGAATATGGCCGCCTCGCAGCGATCGTCCTGCTCGCGCTCTTCGGAGCGAGCCTGCTATCTCAGCGCTTTGCAAGCACGCTTGCCCGCCCGATCGTCGATCTCGGCAACAATCTTCTGAATGCCAGCGGTAGCGGACGCACTGCGCCGACGGTCAGGAGCGCGCTCATCCTCGGCGTCGCCACCGGCCTGCTATGGGCGCCCTGCGCCGGACCAATTCTCGGCCTCGTGCTGACCGGCGCTGCATTGCAAGGCGCCAACCTGCAGACGACCGCGCTCTTGATCGCCTATGCCGCCGGTGCTGCGACTTCGCTTGCCGTCGCCTTGCTTGTCGGCGGTAAGATCTTCGCCGCAATGAAGCGCTCGCTCGGTCTTGGTGATCGAATCCGCCAGGCTGTCGGCGCTGCCGTGTTGGCGGGCGTGGCGGTTATCGCGCTCGGTCTCGACACCAGCCTGCTGGCGCGCCTTTCCTATGCCAGCACTGCCTCGCTGGAACAGGCCGTTCTGGACAGGCTGCATGCCAGGCCGGCCGGCGGCACGCCCTCTGCGGTGGCGAGCAACGACACCATCGTTCCCGCGGCCGATGGAAGCAAGCCTTTCCACAGTGATCTGCCCGTCGAAGCTTATGCGCCTTCCTTCGACGGCGCGGTTGAATGGCTGAACTCGAAGCCTCTGACCAAGGAGCAACTGCGGGGCAAGGTGGTGCTCGTAGACTTCTGGACCTATTCCTGCATCAACTGCATTCGCACCATTCCCTATGTCAGGGCCTGGGCGGAAAAATATGCGGACCAGGGCCTGGTAGTCGTCGGCGTGCACGCCCCGGAATTTGCCTTTGAGAAGAAAATCGACAACGTCAAGAAGGCCATCGGCGACTTTCAGATCGGCTATCCGGTTGCGATCGACAATGATTACAAAATCTGGCGCGCCTTTGAAAACAGCTACTGGCCTGCCGCCTATCTGATCGATGCCAAAGGTCAGATCCGCTATCATCATTTCGGTGAAGGCAACTACGGCAGGACCGAAAAAGCCATCCAGGATCTGCTGCGCGAAGCCGGCAGCCAGATGGCGGATACGGCCCCGGTCGCGCCCGATGCCAGAGGCGTGGAAGCAGGTCCCGACCTCGCGAATATCCGTTCCGGCGAGACCTACCTCGGCTACGCACAGACCGAAAATTTCGTCTCCCCCGAAGGGCTGCAAGCCGATACGCCGCAGAACTATTCGATCACCGAGCCCGGCATCAACGCATGGGGCCTGTCCGGCAGCTGGACCATCGGTAAGGATCAGGCAACTCTCGACCAGGCGGGCGGCGGCATCGCCTATCGCTTCAGCGCCCGCGATCTGCATCTCGTTCTCGGACCCGGCGCCGACGCCAAACCGATCCGCTTCCAGGTGAGGCTCGATGGCAAGGCGCCAGGACCCGATCACGGCTCCGACATCGATGCCGACGGCAACGGCACGGTGACTGCGACCAGGCTTTACCAGCTGGTGCGCCAGTCAGGCACCGTCACCGCCCGCAACTTCGAAGTCCGCTTCCTCGATCCAGGCGTCCAGGCCTACGCCTTCACCTTCGGCTGAACCCGAGGCGGTTCCACATCCCGCTCTTCAACATCGACCACAAGGAGTAACCTCATGCACAAGCATCTGACTTTCATCGCAGCCCTTGCCTTCGCCACCGCTGGAATCGCGTTCGCAGCCGAGGCTGCCGCGGTCAAGAACATCGTGATCGTTCACGGCGCGCTGGCCGACGGCTCGAGCTGGCGCAAGGCGACCGAGACTCTCGAAAAGCGCGGTTTCAACGTCACCATCGTCCAGGAGCCCCTCACCTCACTCGATGACGATGTGGCGGCGACGAAGCGGGTCCTCGACCTCCAGGAAGGACCGACGCTCCTCGTCGGCCACAGCTACGGAGGCATGGTCATCACCGAAGCCGGCAACAATCCAGGCGTTGTGGGCCTCGTCTACGTCGCCGCCTTCCAGCCCGACAAGGGGGAAAGCCTGCTAAGCCTCGCCAGTTCGAAGCCGGCCGGCAGCATGGACATCAAGGAAACGAAAGACGGAAAATATCTCTATCTCGACCCGGGCGCCTTCGCGGCTGATTTTGCCGCCGACCTGCCCAAAGCAGAGTCCGACTTTCTGGCAAAATCCCAGGTCTTCGCCGCGAAACAGGCTTTTGCGGCCAAGATCGGCGAGCCGGCATGGCGGACGAAGCCGAGCTGGTCGATCATCGCCACGGAGGATCACGCCATCAACCCTGACCTCGAACGCGACATGGCGAAACGAGCCGGCAGCGAAGTGACTGAGATCAAAGCCAGCCACGCCGTCTTCGCATCCCAACCGGAAAAGGTCGCCGAGGTCATCGAGAAGGCGGCAAGCAAGACCGGCAGGTAGGCAGGACGGGCGGCTGGTGCGAGAACTGCACGTGCCGCACGCATCCAACCTTTTAGCTAGGACCGAGGAGTTCGAGCAGGATCATTCCACTCTTCCCGTGCCCCAGCCGCAAAGCAAAAGCCAGATGCCCCTCTCCACGAATGGAGAGGGGCACAGCATTTACCGGTTGGCTGCGACTGGGCGAACCAGTGGGGTGACGCGGCGGATGGTGACGCGCCGGTTTTCTTGTTCGGGGCCTGGTGTGTTGACCTTCAGGTAACGCTCGCCATAGCCCTGCGTCGCCATGTTTTCCGGCGGGATGCCGTAAACGTCTGAGAGCACGTTGGCGACCGATTCCGCTCGCTGGTCGGAAAGGACCAGGTTGCTCTGGTCTGAACCGACAGCGTCCGTATGACCTTCGATCAGGAAGGTTTCGCTCGGATCCTTCTTCAGCACCTGGTTGATCGCGTCGGCAACCTTGCGCAATGTGCGCGCTTGGGTCATCGGGATCTCGGCGCTTCCGGTCGCGAAGGTGATCGTGTCAAGGTCGATCCGGCGCACCTTATCGCGAATACGGGCGGAATATCTCACCTCGTCAAGCGAATAGACACGCTCCACCTGCTCGACTGGGGGCTCGCTGAGGAATTCGTAGTAGTCCCGGTCAGGATCGCTGCTGGTGTCGATGATATAGTCGTTGAGCGGGACACGCAGCCGCATTGGCGGCAAATCAGCACCCGGGTCATCGAAATAGCCGCGATCAGGATCCTCGTAGAGTTCAGGTGAGTAGTAGAGCACATATTCGCGCCCGCGGGCATCGACGCGCGACCGCTGGATGATGTCGCCGTAGCGGTTTCGGATAGTAACGATGCGATAGCCCTCAGGCCGCGTGATGGTCTCGCGGTAGCGGTTGTCCGGCAGCTCTTCATAGATCGGCCGTTCGCCGTCACGCACGAACCGTCTGTCGTCGTCACTGCGCACGATCACCTGGTTATTGTACTGGATGATCAGCCGGTTATCGTCGGTCTGGTCGTCGATGCGCGCTCCCTCGGGACGGGCAAATTGCGGCCGCGTGTCGAGCCTCGTGCCCTTCTCGCTGGTCACTGCCTCGAGCTTAATCGCCGGCGCAGCCGCCGCCGCAGCGGCCTGCGCATCGGCATCCGAGGTCGGCACCTTCACCTCCTGGCTCTCGGCCCGCAGCTTGTCGCGGTCACGGCGGCTTTCGCGGCCCTTGCTGCGATCGGCATCCTTGTCGCTGTCGAGCACGGCCGCACCATTCTCGACCGGCAGCACGACGGTTTCGTTGCTCTTGGCCGGGTCGGCGGCAATCGCCTTGCGGCGCTGCAACTCCTCGGGTGAAACCTTTTCCGGCGCAGGAAGAGCCTGCTCCACCTGCTGGCCGCCGCTGGTATCCGGCGCCGGCTGGGCCGTGTCGGTGGCGGGCGCAGCGGGCTGTTTGGCGGCAGGCTGTTCGCCACCGGGCTGTTCGCCGGCGGGCTGTTTGGCGACGGGTTGCTCACCGGCGGGCTGTTTGGCGGCAGGCTTTGCAGCTGTGCCCTCCGTCGGCGCTTCGGCGGGCGTAGCTTCAGGAGCGGCCGCCTTGTCTTCGGCTGGCTTCACCGCCGGTGCTGCAGCCTCGCCCTTCTTCGGCTTCTTGGCAGGAGCTTCGGCAGCGGGTTTTGCCTCCGGCTCGACTGCGGGTTTGGCCTGCTCCTCAGTCGGCGTCACCGCCTCGGGTGCGGCAGTCTCGGTCTTAGCCTTGCCCTTATCTCGGCTCTGGGCCTTGTCTTGACCCTTTTCCCGTTTGCTACCTTCCGGCTTGACTTCGGGCTGGGCCTGTTCCGCCTCCGGCTGGGCTTGCTTTGCGGCCGGCTGCTGTTCAGGCTCCGGCTGAGCCTCCGGCTCGGCTTGCTCAGCCTGCTGCTTCTTCGGCTTTTTCGGCTTTTCCTGCGTTACCGGCTGCTGTTCTTCCTGCTGCGGCTCGGCCTCCGGCTGGGCTGCCTGCTTGGCTTTCCGCTCCGGCTTGCTTTCGGCCTTCGGCGCGGGCTCCTCCTTCGGCGCTTCGGCCTTCGGCGGTTCCGGCTCTGCCTTGGGTTCGGGCGCAGGCGCCTCCTTGCGCTCGGCCTTCGGTTTCCCGGCAGGAGCCTCCTTCGGCTGCTCGGCCGCCGGCGCCTGTTCGGCCGGGGCTTCCTCCTTCTGCCTGCGCTTCTTCTTCAAGAGCTCCTCTTCGGAGGGCGCGTCCTGTGCCACTTCGAAACTGCCCTGTTCGATCTGCCGCGCGGCCGCAGCCTCGGGCGCGGAGCCGCGCGCGGCAACCATTGCAGATGCCGGCTGCAGCGCCAGCGACAGGGAAAGCAGCGGGAAAGCTGCGCTTGCAAACAATCTTGATTTCTTGCCCATCGGGTTTCCTCGATCCTGTTTGAGCTTCATGAAGGCCGACAGGCCTCGGTTCGCCCTAGTTTCGCAATGAGGCGAAACGGCGAATTGGCAAAGCGCCAAACCGCCGATTTGTTCCGTTTCTAGGAATTCGCGGATTAACCTCCCGTGAATGTTGCAGTCTGCTTTCGTTCATCTCGCCTGTTATTTGCACCGTACAATTCCGTGGGATTTCTGTTGCATTTCCGTGAAAAAAAGTCTGATTATCGCCGCAAGGCGGTGCCCGTCACCGTTGAACAGCAGCCGTCAGCCCAAGACAAAAAAGCGCGATGGCTACCAACTGAGAGGATCCTCATGCATATCTCTACCCGTATCTTCGCGGCAGCCTCGATCGCGGCAATGTCGCTCTTCGCCGGGTCGGCCATGGCCGATGGCGAGAAATACGTGATCGGCACCGATTCGACCTATCCGCCTTTCGAATTCGTCGATGCCAGCGGCACCATCCAGGGCTTCGACATCGATATCGCCAAGGCGCTCTGTGCCGAAATGAAGGCCGAATGCTCCTTCGTCAGCACCGACTGGGATGGCATCATCCCGGCTCTGAACGCCAAGAAGTTCGACATGATCGTCTCCTCCATGTCGATCACGCCGGAGCGCCTGAAGCTCGTCGACTTCTCCAACAAGTACTACAACACCCCTCCGGCCATCGCCGTGCCGAAGGATTCGAAGATCACTGACGTTGCCGGCCTGAAGGGCAAGGTGATCGGCGCACAGACTTCCACGACGCATGCCAACTACGCCGAGAAGCACCTCGCCGACACCGAGCTGAAGCTCTATCCGACGGCCGACGAATACAAGCTCGACGTTTCCAGCGGCCGTGTCGATGCGGTCATCGACGACGTTGTCGTTCTCTCCGAATGGGTCAAGTCCGACGCCGGCGCCTGCTGCAAGATCCTGACGACCCTGCCGGTCGACAAGGAAATCAACGGCAACGGCGCCGGTATCGCCATCCGCAAGGGCGATCCGCTGAAGGAAAAGCTCAACACTGCGATCGCTGCGATCCGCGCCAGCGGTGAGTACAAGAAGATCCAGGACAAGTACTTCGATTTCGACGTTTACGGCGAATAAGAAATTCGGTATCTGGCCGATCAAGCGAATGGCGGAAGGCTTGCTCTTCCGCCATTTTTGTTTGACAAAGGTGGCAAGATCAAAACGGCAAAAGCCGTGAGGGGAATTCTCGCATGGGCGGATTGTTTTCCGCGCTCGGCTCCTTCTGGAGCTGGATTGTGCACATTTTCGATCCGCTTTGCGGACCCGTCGGCATCTTCACCTGGTTAGGTCAGTCGACGATTCTTGCTTGTGGCGATACCGGCTGGGGCGACGAAATCGCCCTTGGTCTGCAGGTCACAGTATCGGTGGCGATCGTTACCCTGCCGATCGGCCTTGTCATCGGCTTCCTCGTGGCTCTCGGGCAGCAGTCGGAAGAAAAATCGCTGCGGCTGGCGGCCGGCATCTACACGACGATCTTCCGCGGCCTGCCGGAGCTTCTGACGCTATTCATCATCTATTACGGCATGCAGATGCTCATCCAGTCTCTCCTGGAGCTTGCCGGCTATGTCGGGCCGCCGGTCGAGATCAACGCCTTCCTGGCCGGCGTGATCGCTTTGTCGGTCGTCTTCTCCGCCTATTGCTCGGAGGTGCTGCTTTCGGCCTTCCGCGCTATTCCTAAAGGCCAATATGAGGCGGGAGATTCGCTCGGCCTGCATCGCGGCCGCACGCTGCGGCTCGTCATCCTGCCGCAGCTTGTTCGCATCGCCCTCCCCGGTCTGACGAACCTCTGGATGGTGCTGCTGAAGGACACGTCCTACGTCTCGATCATCAGCCTTGCCGACATCCTGCGCCAGACGAGCGTCGCTGTGCGGGTGACCAAGGAACCGTTCTTCTTCTATGGTATCGCCTGCTGTCTCTATCTGGTGCTCGCTATCCTCTCCTCCTTCCTGCTTGCCTATGTCGACCGCTGGGCCAAACGTTCGGAGGTCCGCCGATGAGCTACGCTGAGACATTGATCCCGCCGCAGCCTGCACCTCGCAAGGTGGCAAAGCCGGTCACGGCGGCACGCCTGTGCGGCTACGTCTTCGTTGTGGTCTGGGCTCTGTTCGCCGCGCTGCTGATCTTCACCGTCATCAACGGCTGGGATCCGGAGAAATTCACCCGCTACGGACCGCGTTATCTGCACGGGCTCTGGGTGACGCTCAGCCTGGTTGCCATCTCCGTCGTTTGCGGCGCCATCCTTTCCCTGCCGCTCGCTATGGCGCGGCTGTCGAAGAACCGGGCTCTTAACTGGTTCGCCTATGGCTATATATATTTCTTCCGCGGCACGCCGCTGCTGGCACAGCTCTTCCTGGTCTATTACGGCCTCGGCGTCTTCCGCCCGCAGCTGGAAGCCGTCGGCATCTGGTGGTTTTTCCGCGAGGCCTGGTATTGCGGCCTTCTTGCCATGACGATCAATACGGCGGCCTATCAGGCGGAAATTCTGCGCGGTGCAATCGAGAGCGTACCGCACGGCCAGCGCGAAGCAGCGGCTGCCCTCGGCATCCATAGGATCATCGCCTTCCGCAAGATCATCCTGCCGCAGGCCTTCATCGTGGCGCTTCGCCCCTACGGCAACGAGATCATCCTTTTGATCAAAGGCTCGGCGGTCGTCGCCATCATCACCGTGCTCGATCTGATGGGCGAAACCCGCTACGCCTTCTCCCGCACCTTCGACTACCAGACCTATCTCTGGGCAGCGATCTTCTACCTCACCATCGTCGAGGCGCTACGCCATCTCTGGGCATGGATCGAGCGTCGACTGACGCGGCATCTCAAGCGCTGAGAATGACGCCAAAAGCGTATCGCAGTTTTGGAACGGCGGATTGCTAAAGCAGCTTGGCAGCACTCGCATCAATATGCTGCCAAACCATTGAAAACAAAAAAGAATACTTCCTTTGCAGAGCATCTGTTAAGCTTGCATTAACCACTCGCGTGCTTCCATTTCACGTGGCGCTAATAAAGCGCGAGCGGGAACGAGAAGAAGCTGAATACGATGCACAAGGACATGGAAAAGCAACTGCAGGGTTACGGTTTGACGACCGCCCAGATCCTCTACCACCTGCCGGATCACCCGACGATCCTGCAGACTTACGTCTGGCAGGATTATGACCTCGCACCCGATTTTCCTGAGATGCGCGGTTTCCTGAAATTTTGGCAGGAGAAGCTCGACGGGCCGTTACACTCGGTGCGCTACGTCCACCGCAAGCTGATTTCGGCAACCGAGTGGCGGGCGCTGAAGGGTGAGTTCATCTTGCACTGATCAGACATGCGCCTCGCCATGACCGAATTCGCCCTCGTTGCGATCCGGACGCAGCGCGAAATAGAGCATGCCGAGATAGAAGACGGCGACTGCTGCGATGACCGCAAGGCCGGGAACCGGCCCGAGCACGGCGTTGTCGATGACATAGGTCCACGATTGCGCCTGTAGCGTCGGTACACCCTCCGTTTGCAGTTTCGGCGTCGAAATCTTCAGGCACCAGGCAAGCAGCAGGATAAAATACATCCAGCCGTAGTTGCGTTTCAGCCGCCGATGCATTGCTTCCCCATAACTGAGCAGGAAGCGTGGATGACGCAGGCTGTTGGCGATCACCGCAGCCCATTCGCTGCCGGCCGAAGCGTTCGGCGCCATGATTTGCGCGAAATAACAGCGCTCGATCTGCCGGATTCGGGCGCGGTAGATATCAAAGAAGCGGTAGCGCCGCGCCTCGATTATCAGAAGCAGCGTCACCAGCATCATACCGAACAGCAGCACGCCATGATGCGAGGTCGGCGTCGAGAGCGACACCGAAAGCAGCGCCGCCACCACGGTAATCGCCCAGTTGGACGTCCGGTCGATGCGGTCGCGCCAGCTCGTCATCCGCCCGAGTTCGCCGCGGTAATAATGGCTGAGCGTATTGGTGATCTCGCCCGGCGTTGTGGGCAGCAGCAAGGGGCGCTCACCCTCTTCTTCCCTTGCCGGTGGCATCCTGTCTTGCTCCGCTTTCATGGCATTTCCTCCCGTCGTCTTCTTTTTGGCCATTCTGCGCCTGTAGCCGCGCCATTGCAAAACATCGAAAGCCACCGTAGAGCCATGCCTGAAAACAAAAGGACATGAACCGCGATGGCAAAGAAGATCGACGAAGAAGCCCTTGCCGAGGCCTATAACCGCGCACTGGCGCTGGAGAAATCAGGTGATGTCGATGGGGCCGTGGCGGCCTATGAGGACGTATTGGCGATCGACCCCGAGGACCACGGCGGAGCTGCCGTGCGCATCGCCGCGATGGGCCGCGGCGAAATTCCGGTCAAGGCGCCCGACGCTTACGTCGAGACCCTGTTTGATCAGCATGCCGAGGTCTTCGAGGACGTGCTCGTCGAGCAACTCGGCTATCACGTGCCGATGCTGGTGCGCCAGCGCCTGCAGGCATTGAAGCTCGGGCCATTCAAGCGGCTGCTCGATCTCGGCTGCGGCACCGGTCTCACCGGCGGCGCGCTGCGCGACCTGTGCGAGGACATGACCGGCATCGACATATCGGAGAAGATGGTCGAGATCGCCCACGAAAAAGATCTTTACGAGACGCTCTTCGTCGCCGAGGTCGAGGATTTCCTCGACGACAATGACGAGGATGCCTTCGACCTCATCACCGCCACAGACGTGCTGCCCTATCTCGGCGCGCTCGAACCGCTCTTCTTCGGCGCCGCCGAAAACCTGACGCCGGGCGGTCTGTTCATCTTCTCCTCCGAAACCCTGCCCGAGGAGACGCTTGCCGGCCGCGCCTATATGGTCGGGCCGCATCAGCGCTTTGCCCATGCCTATGCCTATGTCAGGGAACGTCTGACAGCGACTGGTTTCGAACTCGTCGAGGTATCGGAGATCAACGTCCGCATGGAAGACGGTCAGCCGACACCGGGTCACCTGGTGATCGCGCGGCATATCGGTTGAGAGAATAGTTTCACAATTGGCGAACTATTTGTTGCGCATTCTGTTTCGGCCTGATACTTAGTCGTTCGGTAAAGTTTTCTACCGGATAAGAAAGGTCGCCGCATGTCGCTCGTGTTCTATGGGCATCCGCTCGCCTCCTTCTGCCACAAGGTGCTGATCGCGCTTTATGAAAACGCGACGCCCTTCGAAAATCGCCTCGTCGATCTGTCCGACGAGGCTTCGCGTGCCGATCTCTTCCGCTTCTGGCCGATGGGCAAGATGCCGCTGCTGAGGGACGAGGCGCGCGACAGCACCATTCCCGAAACGACGATCATCATCGAATATCTCGACCATTACTACCCCGGCCCCGTGCGCCTGCTGCCGCTGGAGATCGATCGGGCGCTGCAGGTCCGCCTCTGGGACCGCTTCTTCGACCATTATGTCCAGGTGCCGATGCAGACGCTCGTCAGCCATCGCCGGCGTCCCGAGGGCACGGCAGACGAAATAGAGATGGCCGCCTGCAAAGCGACGCTCACCACAGCCTATGCGATGATCGAAAAGCAGCTGGGTGAAAGCCCTTGGATAACGGGCGACGCCTTTACTATGGCCGATTGCGCCGCAGCCCCCGCCCTCTTCTATGCCGAGACGCTGGTCCCGTTCTCACAGGAGCAGCCGAAACTTGGCGCCTATTACGATCGTCTGCTGGCGCGCCCGTCCTTCGCCAGGGCGCTGGAAGAGGCCCGCCCTTATTTCAAGTTCTATCCCTATCAGGACAGGCTGCCCGCCCGTTATCGGGATGCGGCGGAATGATCGAAAGCCAGGCGGATCTCGACCGCATGTTTCACGCCCTTTCCGATCGCAGTCGCCGCGGCATGATCGACCGCCTCGGCCGCGGCCCCGCTTCGGTCACCGAACTGGCCGCACCGCTCGCCGTCGCCCTGCCGACGGTGATGAAACATCTGCAGGTGCTGGAGGAGAGCGGCCTCGTGCTATCCGAAAAATCCGGCCGGGTGCGAACCTACCGCCTGCAGCAGGATGCGCTTGCCGCTGTCGAGCGCTGGGTGGAACAGCGAAAGACCCGCTGGACCGCTGCCTTCGACAGACTGAATCAATTTCTCGCCGATGAGCCGGAGACCCTCCCCGAATGACGACACGCTCTGCCGAACATACCACCTTCGTCATCGAGCGCCGCCTGACGGCGCCCGTCGCCCGGGTCTTCCGGGCCTGGTCGACCCCGGAGTCCAAGCGGCAATGGTTTGCCTGCCACGGCGAATGGGTGCCGCTGGAATATGCGCTCGATTTCAGGCCGGGCGGTACAGAGAGGAACTATACCGCCGACACCGATGGGCTTCTGCACGCCTATGACGCCCGCTACATCGATATCGTGCCGGATACCCGCATCATCTATGCCTATGAGATGAAGCTCGGGCAAACCCGCATCTCAGCCTCGCTCGTCACCGTCGCCTTCGACGTCGAACCCAGCGGCACCAGAATGGTCTTCACCGAGCAAGTGGTTTTCCTCGACGGCTACGGCGACAACGGCGCCCGCCTTCAGGGCACCGAGATCGGCCTCGACAATCTCGAACTCTTTCTCGAACGCGAGACGAGCCCGATTCACTAACGCGGCCCGACGACGTGTCACACGCTGCTTGATTTCTTCCGCGAACCGGCCGCCCGCACCGACGCGTTCAGCGCAGCCGCGGCTCGAATGAGCGCCTTCAACGCCTCCCCATCGATCTCGTCGCCTTCATGAAAGTCGATGGCACGCCGGGTGTTGCCGTCGAGGCTGGAGTTGAAAAGGCTGTTCGGATCCTCAAGCGACGCTCCTTTGGCGAAGGTAAGCTTGACCACATTCTTATAGGTCTCACCGGTGCAGATGATGCCGGCGCGCTCCCACACCGGAACCCCTCGCCACTTCCATTCCTCGACCACTTCGGGTTCGGCCTGCTTGATGAGCGCGCGGACCCGCGCGAGCATGTCGCCGCGCCAATCCTTGAGCTCCTCGATCCTCGCATCAATCAGTTGAGAGGGAGAGGCTTGCCCGTTCCCTTCCTCGGAATCAATCTTCTTCACGGTTGCCGTCGCCTTCTTCATATTTATCGTTCTCCCGTCGCCGCGCATCAAAAATCTCACATCCGTTCGCCGGGCAACCGGCTCGCCTGCTCCACCCAGGAGGCGATCTGCGCATCATCGAAGGGATCGTCTTCGCGGATGTCGAGGTAGCGCACCTCTTTCTGCTTAGACTCGCCTGGCGGCAGGGGATGCAGCGACACCCCCTTGAAGAAAGCCACCTTGACATAGCTGGCGTAGCAATGGATTCCGAGGAACCAACCCTGCCCTTCCACGCCGTAAAAGGGCGAGTTCCATTTGACCGCCTTGCAGACGCCCGGCACGGTTCTGGAGATCAGCGCATCGAGGCGACGCCCGATCTCACTTTTCCAATCCGGCATGGCGGCGATGTAGGCTTGCACGGACGCATCGCCATAACCCTTGGGAATTTGCGGGTTGCCGCCCGACAGAAGCTTCGGTGCCGCCCCCGCCGGTTTGGCGGCGGTGTTTTTCGTGACCTTCTCCGCGCCTTTCGACGTTCTGCCCGCCATAGATTTCCTCCTATCCGCCGATGCCTCCGACGCCGCGCCGTTTCGTGGCATAGGGCAGCACAAACAAGATGAGACCAGTAACGAGAAGCAGGCCGAGCGGCAGCAACCCCAAGAGCCCAATCCAGACCGCCGACTTCTCCTGCACCATGACGATGATATTGACGATGACGGCCAGCGTAAAGGCAATGGAGAGCCAACGGTGGACCTGCCGAAACCAGTTGTTCCAGTTCAATGAAGCCTCCTCGAAATGAGCTCGACCGGCCGCCCGCTCGGCGACGGATCAGTCAACCCGCGGCAACATCTGTTCCAGCTTGTCGAAGAATTGGGGCCACCCGCTCCTGGCGCCGCCATAGGCCTGCCGCTGATCCGCCCGGAAACCTGACTGCTCCATGCGCAGATGCGTACCCGCGCCCGTCGGCGTGAGCGTCCAGGTCACGACGGTTTCGAGGCCATAGGCTCCCCAGCTGTAGGCGAGGATCTTGTGGGGCTCGACCTCCAGAACGCGGCAGTCGACCACGCCCCAATCGGCGTTGAAGTTGAAGCTATGGTCGACGACCGGCTTGAAGTCGCTTTTCATCAACCACTCCTGGATCAGGTGCGGCTGGGTCAGCGCCCGCCAGATCTTTTCCGCCGGAAAAGGCATCTCCCGCTCGATGACGACGGAACGTGTTTTGGTCGATATGTCTGTCATTGATCCATCCTCTTCAACAAATCTTCGAGCGCATTGAAGCGGCTTTGCCAGAAGCCGGCCATCTCGCTCGTCCAGTCGACCAGGGGCGCAAGCGCGCCGAGCTGCGCGCTATAATGCGTCTGTCGCCCCTCATGACGGTCGCGCACCAGCCCGGCTTGCTTCAGCAGCCCGAGATGTTTCGAAACGACTGGCTGCGAGACCCCGGCCTGCGCCGTCAACGCCCCGACCGTCTTTTCCCCTTCCCGGCACAGCCGCTCGAAAAGCGCGCGCCGGGTGGGATCCGCAAGCGTCCTGAAGAGCACGTCCTGAACGTTCGACATTGAATACCCATACCTAAAAAGCTATGAATAAACCTATAGCCATCGAGATATACGTATGTCAAGCGACAACACAAAGCGACAAATCTATTGGAAAAACTTACGGTCAATTCGCCAGCGGATACAACAATCGAAAAGACCAAGAACACATCCAGCATAGCCGATAGGCTATGCATAATTGCGACCGCCAACCTCAAGGGCAACCAGCAGGCAGAAAAACGCCGGAAGCCGCAGACGGCTTCCGGCGATACATGTACTGCACCTTGTTTGAGTTCAGGAGCCCGAGACCATTTTCAGGTTGCCGCCATGGCTGCCGCCGGCAAAGATCTGCTTGCGGCCGAACTCATTGTTGAAGGCCAGGCGCTGCTGCTCGCGGGTAATGCCGAGTTCCGGGAAGAGCAGTTCGGCCACACGATAGGCCTCTTCGAGATGCGGGTAGCCGGAGCCGATCACTGTATCGATGCCAAGCTCCTGATATTCGCGAAGGCGGGCGGCCACCGTCTTCGGAGAGCCGACAAGCGCGGTGCCTGCGCCGGCGCGCACCAGGCCGACGCCGGCCCATAGATTCGGCGAGACCTCGAGCTTGTCGCGGCGGCCGCCGTGAAGAGCGGCCATGCGCTTCTGTCCGACCGAATCGGATTCGTGGACGAAGCGTTCCTGCGCCTCGCGGATCGTATCGTCGTCGAGATGACGGATCAGCCGCTCGGCCGCCTCCCAGGCTTCTTCGTCGGTTTCCCGCACGATGAAATGCAGGCGGATGCCGAAGGTCACCTCGCGGCCCCGCTCGGCCGCAGCCTTGCGCACCTTTGCGACCTTCTCGGCCACCTGCGCCGGCGGCTCGCCCCAGGTCAGGTACTTGTCGACGCGGCCGACCGAGAAGTCGATGCCCGCATCCGACGAGCCGCCGAAATAAAGCGGTGGGCGAGGGTTCTGCACAGAGGGAAAGCCGAGGCGCGCATTGGTCGCCTTGATGTATTTGCCGTCGTAGCTCGCCGTCCCCTTGTCCAGCAGCTCTTCAAACACGGTGAAGAACTCCTCGGCATGGGCGTAGCGTTCGTCATGCTCGAGATGGATACCGTCGCCGGCGAGCTCTGCCGGGCTGCCGCCCACGACGATGTTGAGCAGCAGGCGGCCGTTGGAAATGCGGTCGAGCGTCGTCGCAAGACGCGCATAATAGGCAGGCGATGCCGTGCCCGGGCGGATCGCCACCAGGAACTGCAGCTTCTCGGTCTTTGCCGCCAGTGCGGCTGCCGTCACAAAGGATTCCTCGCACGCCACTCCGGTCGGCAATAGCACGCCGGAATAGCCGAGCCGATCTACGGCCTGCGCGATCTGGGTGAGATAGCCGATTTCCGGCGCCCGGTTGAGGTCGGAGGAACCGAGATAAGTGCCGTCGCCCGATGTGGGGATGAACCAGAGAAAATTGATGGGATTGAAGGTGTCGGTCATGGAAACGGTCCTTTGCTGCGAAATTCTAAGATCGGCTCGCGCGGCAAGCCGGCTCTTGGCGAGCGGACATATTCCCGGCATGGATGCACACTGTCGCCGCGCGAATGCCCGGAAGGGCCGCGGTGGCAGCAGGAACAAGGCTGGGCGTCTGTCTGGGCGTGAGCATTTGAATGTCCTGTCGGTCGGCGGCGGTTGCCACGCTCCGTTCCAGAGCTGGCTTCCGATCGCAGAAATACTGACATAGACTACAAATTATATCGACAATATCGCTTTGCCATTATCACTCTCTTCGCGGAATAATTTTTCGTATCCCCATGCCGCCTTCCGCAAATCCTCCCGGCGTCGCGATCAGACGGAGCTCCCTCGCCCGCCTCGCTACCGCTCTCGGTATTAAGCGGCCAACAGCTCGCGAATGAGGGCGGCACCGCCGGCAGGACGTTTCGCAAACAGGCTCGCCGGATCGACCATGCGACAATATGGCGTCATCGTCGAAACCGGTTCGCCCTTCTTCAGCGCGCCGAAGGATAGTTCGGCGATCTCACGCAATGCCGCTGCACCGTCACGGGCGGCAGGCATCCGCTCCGTATTGGGCGGCGAGACGGCGACGCAGGACGCCGGCCTCGGTGAGAACACCTTCACGCGTCAATCGAATCTGCTCTTCGATCATCTGCCGCGACGGAATAGGCATCGCCTGCGTGCCGCTGCGCCCCTTGCGACGTGGCTCGATCGTCGGAATTTCGTTCATGTCATCCCCGGGGGAAACATTATCCTTTGTTCCCATCTAAGGCTCGGCCGAATAGTGACCGGCATCATATGCGCCAACCGGAAGGAAGTCCGTCTTCACGACTTTTCTGCTTGCGCCGTTTCGGTTAATCCTCAAGGCCTCTCACTCAAGATAAGGATAGGACATATGGCTAAAGTCGCGTTCATTGGTCTCGGCGTCATGGGCTTCCCCATGGCCGGTCATCTGAAGACGAAGGGCGGCCACGATGTCACCGTCTACAATCGTACGGCCGAGAAAGCCGCTGCCTGGGCCGAGAAATTCTCCGGCAAATCCGCCCCCACCCCTGCCGAGGCTGCCGCCGACGCCGATTTCGTCTTCGTTTGTGTCGGCAATGACGACGATCTCCGCTCGGTCACCTCAGGCAAGAACGGCGCTCTGCACGGCATGAAACCGGGGTCGGTGCTGATCGATAACACCACCGCCAGCGCCGAGGTCGCCCGCGAGCTTTATGCCGCGGCAAAGGAAAAAGGTGTGGATTTTATCGACGCTCCGGTCTCCGGCGGCCAGGCGGGTGCCGAAAACGGAGTGCTGACCGTCATGTGCGGCGGCGATCAAGCCGTCTTCGAAAGAGCCCGCCCGGTGATCGACGCCTATGCGCGCATGGTCGGCCTGATGGGGCCAGCCGGTTCCGGACAGCTTACCAAGATGGTCAACCAGATCTGCATCGCTGGCCTTGTCCAGGGGCTTTCCGAAGCGCTGCATTTTGGCAAGCGCGCCGGATTGGATATCGAAAAGATCGTCGAGGTGATTTCCAAGGGTGCAGCGGGCTCCTGGCAGATGGAAAACCGCCACAAGACCATGAATGCAGGCAAATACGATTTCGGCTTCGCAGTCGACTGGATGCGCAAAGATCTTGGCATCGTGCTCGCCGAAGCCCGCAGCAACGGCGCCAAGCTGCCGGTCACCGCCCTTGTGGACCAATTCTATGGCGATGTGCAGGCGATGGGCGGCAATCGTTGGGACACATCTTCGCTGCTCGCCCGGCTTGAGAAATGATAGGTCCCTCCTCTGATCCGGCTGAACTGATCGCGCATCTCGAAACGCTGCGCTCGGAGGAGAATGCCGCCGGAATGGCGCGATTCGGCATCGTCACCGACCGCGCCCTCGGCATTTCCAATCCCGATATCAGGGCGGTCGCCAGATTGGCGAAGAGGGATCACATCAGGGCAAAGCAGCTCTGGCAAAGCGATATCCGCGAAGCCCGCCTGCTTGCCCTCTGCACAGCTGAGCCGAAGCGGCTGACGGCGGAAGAGGCCAGAAGCTGGGCCAATGATTTCAATTCCTGGGAGATCGTCGACTGCGCCGCCGATCTCTTCGTCGAGGCCCGGCTGGACGAGCTCATACCAGAATTCGCCGCCGATAGGCGCGAGTTCGTTCGCCGCGCCGCCTTCGCCATGATATCAGGCGCCGCCGTCCACCGGAAGAACGAGAGCGATATGACCATCCTCGCCTGGCTGCCGCTGATCGAGACCCATTCTCGCGATTCCCGCAACTTCGTTCGCAAGGCGATCAATTGGGCACTGCGCAGCATCGGCAAACGTAATCGCGGCTGCCATGGCCCGGCGCTGACGCTGGCGAAGCTTCTGGCCGAAAGTCCGGATAAAACCGCGCGCTGGATCGGCAGGGACGCGGTCAAGGAACTGAGCGGCGAAAAGCTTATGGCGCGGCTAAAATAGCGCGATGCAGCCCTTCGTCTTGAGGCCGTCGCGCATGTTGAGGGCCAGCTTGGTGATGTTCGTAGTACACGCGATGAGCTCGAGCGTGTGCACTGCATAGAAGACGGTCTCGAACTTCGCGCTTGCGCCTTGACGAATGTTGGCAAGTTACTGCAGAGCATCTTCCCGGCGGATTTATTGTTGTGCGCATTGCGCCGAGCAGGAGGGAGCCGATGCTCTTACCGATCGCACGCCTTAAGACCGTCTTCGGTCTCTGACTTATTCCGGCGGCCTTCGGGAGCCCTTTGTCGATTGGGTTCGGCGCCGGCGTCTCTCTTGTATCTCGTGGCGGATGTTGGCGATCGTCGGGGTCTGCGGGCGCCGCCTGGTCGTCGGAACAGTGGACAGGCTTCTCTTTCGGGTCGATCCGTTTGGCGGGGGCAGCAACTTTTCTAGGCATAGCCAATTCCTCGGGCTTCACCGACAAGAACCCACTCCCACACTGAAGGTTCCGAATCCAGAAGCGCTGCTTGGTTCGGAATCGATGTCACCAAACTGCGTAGCGCGCGAGAACATGCTCAAAGAGTTCATCGAGCAGATGGCAGTCGCAAGGCTGCGCTTAGTGCGATATCAACACCGGCATCGAAATGTTATTCAGCAGATCACGCGTCGCACCGCCGGGTCTTGGCAGGAACGTTTCCGAATGGTGCGCGTTCACTCTTTTTAGCCCGTGCGAGAGGCGCGGGCAGCACCAGGGAGGTTATCATGAAAGTCAGCAATTGCATGACCACAGACGTGCAGATCACCGATCCGGAGCACACATTGCGAGATGTCGCCTCAATGATGGGACGTCTCGACGCCGGCGTTCTCCCGGTGGGCGAGAATGACCGGCTGGTCGGCATGATCACCGATCGCGACATCGCCATTCGTGGCGTGGCAGAGGGCAAAGGCCCCGACGCAAAAGTCCGCGACGTGATGAGTACCGATGTCAAATACTGCTTCGATGACGAAGATGTCGAAGACGTCCTTCACAACATGGGGGATCTCCAAGTGCGGCGCTTGCCGGTGCTGAACCGAAGCAAGCGGCTGGTCGGCATCATCTCGCTTGGCGATCTCGCCATGAAGGGCGAGACCATGGAAACAGGCAAAGCACTGAGCGGCATTTCGCAACGCGGCGGTGCACATTCACAGACGGCCCACTGACGGTCCGCGTCGTGCCACAACAAGCTGTCCATGGGTTCGGCGGTATCTGCTCATTCAACTCTCAACTCTCGCTCCATTGCCTTTGGCGCGAGAGTGCTGCAGTTGCGCACATCAGGACGCTTTACGCAGCTCCGTAGTTATGGCTCGAGCGCCAGTTGGAACGAGCTTGGTCTTCTGTTTTACCGCGACCTTGGCACCTCAGCCGAGATTGAACTACTATTCGGCTCCGGTTGTTGAATCACCAGTGGCGGCGCGTCGCTGCCGCGATCAAATGGCTTGATCGCCAGGATGCCAAGTATTGAAGCAATCATTGCTCCGATAATGACGATCATCAGCATTCGCATCATCAGGAACTCCACCCACCCAAGATTCAACATTGGTCGAGGCAGATCATTCCATTGATTGTCCGTACCGCATGCTTGTCCGTGCCGCGATAACCGCCTGCTTCGGTGCGGGCTGTCCGACTTGAACGATGACAGGCCGCCGCTCGAGTTTTACCCGCCCAGCCAGGACATGGTCGTCTGAGGGCGCTACCCCACGCCCGGCTGAAGCCCCAGGATTAGATCGACGGCCAGATCTTCGGTAAAGCATCCATATAGGGCCGAGGCTTTCGGCTGTCAATGATGCCTGGATTTTTCGACGAGGAAGTCGATCAGCACTCTTACCGCCGGCAGCATGCCCTTCGCGGTCGTGAAGACGATATAGAACTGGCTTTCCTCCGACTGCCATTGCGGCAGAACCCGCACCAGCCTACCCAGCCTGGAGATCGGCCTCGCAGGCGCTTTCGAGCAGAAGCCCGAAGCCGAGGCCGGCGCGGGCTGCATCGAGAATGGCAGTCATGCTGCGGCAGGTCAGCCTCGGCTGATGCCGGATGACCCGTTTGTCGTCATTCGGACCGATGAGTTCCCAAGTATGGAACGACACCCACGGCGTCATCGCCAGCGTCGGAAGATCGGCGAGTTCGTCGACGCAATTTAAACCACCTATACGTTCGATGAGCGACGGGCTTGCGACCAGGATGCGCCGCGCCCGGTCGAGCTTGCGCATCGCCAGACTCGTCTGTGTCTCCGGCTCGTTGGTCGCTCTCACCTCAAGATCGATCCGTTCGTTGATGAGGTCGGCGCGACGCTCGGAGCCGACAATCTGCAGCTTGATTTTCGGATAGCGTTCGAGGAATTCAGGCAGTATCCCCTCCGACGGAAACGTCGACCAGACCAAGCGGGCAGCCCATCCGCACCACACCCTGCGGGTCTGCTTGGGCTTCGGTGACGATCGATTTGGCGCGGTCGGCCTCCTGCAGAATGGTCTGGCATCTTTCGTAAAAAGCTTGTCCGATCTCTGTCACCCGGAAGTGACGGGTCGAACGCTCTATCAGCCGTGCGCCAAGTCCGATCTCGAGCCGGCTGACCCGCCTGCTCAATTTTGAGCGCGGTATTTTCAGATTGCGACTGGCAGAAGCAAAACCACCGCTGGAGACGACGGCTGCAAAATAATAATAGTCGTTGAGATCGTCCATGCGAACAAGCTATCCGAGAGTAGGAATGAATGCCGCCCCAAAAGGGTTGTATCCTCTCTCCAGCAAAGCTGTAATCACATTGTCGGCACTGGATCTTCTTTCCACGACCCGTCGCGGCAAAGCCACCCAATGCCCAACGGTCAATCCAAAACTCTCTTGAGAATAAGAATGGCCTCGATCAAGGCCTGCAGGAGCCGACGAGCGATACACAACATGCCGGTTCGGCTTACCTGGATGGCGCTCCGAAAAGACAGCCACAAGAACGCGTGTCAAAAACACTGCAAGGACGGTCCGGCAGGGAAGACCGGACCCGTCCCCGTAGCTGATCGGAGGTCACTCGGATCAGAAACTGATTTGAAGCGCCCCCGGTCCGAGGACCGGGGACACTCACCAAGTGGATTAGAACGAACGCTGCAGGCGGAAGTAGCCCGAGGTGGAGTCGTCGCCATTGTCCGGGTCGAAGTACTGAACCGAAGCCTTGGCGTAGAAGTTGTCGACGATCTGGTAATCAACCGTCAGACCAACCTTCCAAGCGTCGTTGTCGCTGAAGTCGTCGCCAGCCTCGTAGATGTCGCCGTAATACTGGACGCCGGGAGTGATCTTGAGCTTGTCGGTTGCCTTGATAGCGTATTCGGCAGCGACAGCCCATTCAGCTGCGGAGTAGTAGGAGTTCGGGCCGGAAGAGTATACGGCAGCGAGGCCGAGCGCACCGGGACCGATTTCAACCGTACCCATTGCACGGATAGCGCCGTCTTCGTTGTCGAAGTCCCAACCGCCGGTGACCTGGTAGCTGAAGGCGCCTGCAGTGCCGCCAACGCCGAAGGCAACGCCTACGTTGTTCGGGCCTTCGCCGGTCTTGTAGAAGCCGTCTTCCAGTTCGTCGACGCTGAGACCAGCGTAGAAGTCGCCGCTTTCGTACTGATAGCGGATGGAGTTGTGCAGCGTTACAATCGAGCCGATGTCGTCGGTTTCACCCGAGAGACCATCGTCCCACCAGCTGTAGAACAGACCAGCGCGGAAGCCCGCGATGTCGAGGTAAGCGGAGTCGAGGATGGCATCCTGGTCGGTGGCATTGTCAGCATTGAACTGCATGACGATGACGCCGGTCAGCGGACCATACTCGGTGTCGCTCTTGGCCGTGAACTGAACCTGACCGCGGGTACGCGCATCCCAATCCGAATCGTTGCTGGCCGAGCCATTGAGCGGCTGATCACCAACGTCGACCTGGAAACGGATGTAGCCTTCGATCTTGAGGCAAGTTTCGGTGCCGGGGATGTAGAAGTAGCCGGTGCCGTAAGCGTCGCAGACGCGAACATATTCAACCGGTTCCGGCTCAGCAGCAACAATAGCGTCAGCTGCAAGAACCGGCGTCGATGCAGCAAATGCTGCTGCTGATGCGAGCAAAACCATTCTGATGTTCATTTACCAATCCATTCCTTTGTCGATCGGGGCTGACGTCTCATCGGGTAGTCAATTTGAAGCCGGCCCAGTTTGAACAGCCATCTCGGCGTGCGGATCGATCGAACCGCCAAACCGTCATCACATAGAAGCCTCAATCAAGCAATTCCAGATACATGCGCGATGGGTCGGCGTGAGCAACTTTCGCCAGGGACGTGATTTTTATACAACAATTTCAGATGATTAGTTAGTGAACGCACAAAACGGCCTCGCAATGGAAACCTCCATCGCAAGCCGCAAACGTTAAGCCCCATTCTCAAATTCACCACCGTTCGACACCCGTCGAACACAATGGTGAAGCGCATAAACTCTACCGCCGACCGATGAACCGATACAAGGTAGCGGTGTAGAACATGGTGTTCTGATTTCGATACGAATGAGTCAAAATGATGACATAGCGCTCATTGATGCCACACATCGTAGCCGTGCAATCGTTACCAGGCTATATATTTCTCCAGCACTTTGGTGAAACTGGAGCGTTTTTTTGCGATTTTTCCGGCTTTTTTTGCAGTCAGGGCCACATTCTTCCGAAAGCCGCTTCCGAGCGCCGCATTCCTGCATGCGGGCGAATCGCCCAGAGACCCGGATTCCGGGCGAGTGCCAGGGGGCAAACCCGCCTGCCGGCCAGTGGCTCGTCGCAACCTATTGGCGACTTCAATCGTCGTTGGATTTAGCGTTCTCAAGAATCATGTAGTCGAGCGGCAACTGCGTCGAATACTTGATCTGCTCCATAGCAAAGGCGGAGGAGACGTCGCGAATCTCGATCTTGGCAATCATCCGCTTATAGAAGGCGTCATAGGCGGCGATATCGGGTACGACGACTCGCAGGAGATAGTCTACATCCCCGCTCATTCGATAGAATTCGACCACTTCAGGGAATTCCGCGACCACCTCGGAAAAGCGGCGCAACCACTCGATCGAATGCGTGGCCGTACGAATCGATACGAAAACCGTGACCTTGGTGTTGACCTTCTCCGGATCGAGGATGGCGACCCGACGCTTGATGACGCCATCTTCCTCCATTTTCTGAATGCGTCGCCAGCATGGAGTCGTCGAAAGCCCCACCTTCTTGGCGAGGTCAGCAACGGCAAGGGTCGAATCTTCTTGCAGCAGACGCAGTATTTTTCGGTCGAGGCGGTCCATGCGCACGTCAGTCCTTTCGAATTATTTTCTTTGTATAACCCGATTCCGTATAACGAGAAGAATTTTGTTTCATGAAAGCAGCATTTTCACCCGCTCCTGCAACACAGGAAGCAATTCTTCCTCAAACCAGGAATTGCGTTTCAGCCAGCCGCTGTTGCGCCAACTCGGATGCGGCAGCGGCAGCACCGCCGGTGACCGGCCGGACAGGAGGCTGGCACGCCAAGCCCGCACGGTCTCGGTCATATTGCCTCGCTTCTCGTCAGCCATATGCCAAGCCTGCGCATATTGGCCGATTACCAGCACCAGCTCGATCTGCGGCATCGCCGCGATCACCCTTTGCCGCCAAAACGGTGCACATTCGCGACGCGGCGGCAGGTCCGCGCCCTTGTCGTCGTAGCCAGGAAAGCAGAAGCCCATCGGCACGATGGCGAATCGGCTGCGGTCGTAAAAGCTTGCTCTGTCAACGCCGAGCCATGATCGCAGCCGGTCGCCCGAGGCATCGTCGAACGGCAGACCGCTCTCATGCACCCGAAGGCCGGGCGCCTGCCCCGCGATCAGGATACGTGCACGCGCAGAGATCACGGCCACCGGCCGCGGCTCGTGCGGCAGCCGGTGCTCAGGTCCGCCTGCCGGGGCGTCGCGACAGATGCGACAGGCGGCTATTTCTCGCCGCAGAGTTTCCCGCTTGGCTTGGTCGATCATCGCTTTACTCCCATCCGACGATCCGCCCGATGAAGCGCAGCGCGTCGCCGTAAACGGTTTCCTGACGGGCATGATCGCGCACATCGCGCGGCCGTTCGAAAGTCCCGGCCCACAGCCCCGCTTTCGCCGCTCTCGCCTCGATCTCTTCCTTGCCGTAGCCACCATAGGAAACGGCCATGCCTCGGCGCACCATGCCGGCGTTGATGTCACCGCCCGTCCCACTTCGGCAGACGACAAGCAGTCTGTCGTAGCGGTCGTGCCGGTCGCCCTGGCAAAGCGTTCCCGATGCCAGCACCATCTCCTGCAGCGCCTCCCGCGCCACGCGCCCGCAAGCCCAGGCCTTTCCCGCCCGTTCACAGCTCTGGTTAAGCTCGGGCGCGTCAATGCCTTCGAGGCGGAAGCGCTCCCCGCCTAATGTCAGACTGTCGCCATCGGCAGCATGAAAGGCTCCTGCACGCTTGATTGTTTCTCCATCATTGATCTTGACGGCAATCAGCGCCAGGAGCACCAGCAGGGCAAAAGCGGTCACGCCATCGCGAATCAGGCGCAGGTCCCGTGTCACGCTTTCGCCTCCTTAAAAAACAAATCCTTGGCAAAGATGGCAAACATCTTCTTAAGAATTGCCGGTTAAGCTCTTATCCACCCTGGGATGAAGTTTCAACGTGCACATGAGTACCGGCGTAAGCACATCGACCGACAAGATTATCGTCGACAGGTCGCGCAGCCACCGCAATAAGGCCGTTTCCAAGGCCGTGCGGCAGACGCGCGAACGTCTTCAGTCCGGTCATGCGTCCAATTCCTCCTTTGACCGTGACGTCCTCAAGATGTACATCGCGTCGATGCTGCAGGGCGCGACGATCATGCCGCTCTTTGTGGTCATCATCACCGCTCTCGGCGTCTATTTCACCCAAGATACGCGGCTGCTCTTCTGGGCGCTGCTGACGCTCACCTGCCACGCCGGCAATATTCTGCTCGCGCGGCGCGCGCGCCACCAGGAAATCACCTCCGAGAGCGCCGGCAAATGGCGCCGCCTGCTACTGCTCGGCCAATTTCTCGTTGGCTGCTGCTGGGCTGTCTTCGCGCTTCAGGGCTGCGACACCTGCGAACCGTCGAGCTTCATTCTTTATAAGGGCGCAACGTTGCTGATTGCGCTCTCCGTCACGGCGATGTCGAATTTCATGCTGACGCCTGCCGTCCTGGTCGCCTTCGCGCCTGCGGTCCTGGCGCTGGGGGCCAAGAGCGGCCTGTCGCGCGACCTCCTCGAAATCAGCCTGACCGCGCTGTTCACGACCACCCTGGTCTTCTTCAACTATATCAGCGACCGGCTGTTCAAATCGAACCTCAGGATTCTCTCCTACCAATCGGAGAAGGACGATCTGATCGCCGAGCTGGAAGTGGCGAAATCGATGTCTGACGAGGCGCGTCGCCGCGCCGAAGAGGCAAACCTCGCCAAATCCCGCTTCCTCGCCTCGATGTCGCACGAACTCAGGACCCCGCTCAACGCCATCCTCGGCTTCTCCGAGGTGATGTCGGCAGAAGTCATGGGACCGCTCGCCAATCCGACCTACAAGGAATATGCCGGCGATATCCACCGCTCCGGCCAGCACCTGCTCGATCTCATCAATGAGATCCTTGACCTGTCTCGGATCGAGGCCGGCAAATACGAGCTGAGCGAGGAGGCGATATCGCTGCTCGATATCACCGAGGATTGCATCGGCATGGTCCAGCTGCGCGCCCGGGCCAAGAACATCGCCATTTCGGATCAATTCGAGCGGCAGCTGCCGGCCATCTGGGCGGACGAGAAGTCGATGCGCCAGGTGGTGCTCAACCTTCTCTCCAATGCCGTCAAATTCACGCCGCAGGGCGGCGAAATCCACGTCAAGGTCGGCTGGACGGCTGGTGGCGGCCAGTACATCTCGATCAAGGACAACGGCCCCGGCATTCCGGAAGAAGAGATCCCCGTCGTCCTCTCAGCCTTCGGCCAAGGTTCGATCGCCATCAAAAGCGCCGAACAGGGCACCGGCCTCGGCCTGCCGATCGTCCAGGCGATCCTTGCCAAGCATGACGGACAGTTCCTGCTGAAGTCGAAGCTGCGCGAGGGCACAGAGGTCATCGCCATCCTGCCCGCCAAGCGCGTGCTCCAGAGCCTGCCGGCTGTCGAAGAGGCCCAGGCCGTCGCTCGCAAGCGCAAGAGTTTTGCCTGATTCAGCTAAAAATCAGGTGTTTGCCGAGAACGAAGCCGAGATAGAGACAGCATGCGGCGATCATGCAACTCACCGCAAAGGAACCGAGATCCTTGGCATGTTTGCCGACGATCGAAATCTCCGGCGAAATCCGGTCGATCACTTCTTCGACGGCAGTATTCATCGCCTCCATCGAAAAGAGCCCGAGGAACAGCAGAACCGCGACGACAATCTCGCCGGCAGTCGCGCCTACCAGCGCCAGCGCTGCGACCGAAACGACGAAAAAACCAAGTTCCTGGCGGAAGGCCGCCTCTCTCAGCACACGCAGAAAGCCCGCCCAGGAATAGCTGGCGGCGGCGATGAAATGCCGAAATCCGGTCTCTTTCGTCACCGCAGGCTTCGTCATGACGCCCTCTCATCTTCCCGTTGCGCCACGGACGCGGGAAAGGTTTCGCCATCTCCCCTTCAGTGAGCCAATAGGCAAATAGCGAATCCGCCTGAACGGCGCAAGCGAACCGGAGACCGCATCGCCGCTGCCGGTCGCGGCCTCAATGTTTGCCGCTCACACCCGCCTGTGCAAAGGTTGCCATGCCGGAATGGCAGGCGGCCGCCGCCTTGACGATACCGGCAGCCAGCGCCGCGCCGGTGCCTTCGCCGAGCCGCATGCCGAGCGCCAGAAGCGGCGTCTTGCCAAGCATCTCGATCGAGCGCAGATGCCCCGGTTCGGCAGAGACATGGCCGATCAGGCAATGATCGAGCGCGGCAGGATTTGCGGCTTTGAGGATCGCAGCCGCGGCAGTCGCGACATAACCGTCGATCAGCACCGGAATGCGCTCTATGCGGGCGGCAAGAATGGCGCCCGCCATCGCCGCGATCTCGCGGCCCCCGAGCCGTCGCATGATCTCGAGCGGATCGTCGAGATGGTCGCTGTGCAGCGCCACTGCCTTTTCGACCGCCGCGATCTTGCGCTCCAGCATGTCGCCTTCGGAGCCGGTGCCAGGTCCCACCCAGTCGCGCGCCGAACCGCCATAGAGGGCATAATTGATCGCAGCCGCAATCGTCGTATTGCCGATGCCCATCTCGCCGATGCAGAGCAGATCGGTGCCACCGGCGATCGCTTCCATGCCGAAAGCCATGGTTGCGGCGCAGTCACGCTCGGAAAGCGCCGCCTCCTCGGTAATGTCGCCCGTGGGATAATCGAGCGCCAGGTCGAAGACTTTCAGCCCGAGATCGTGGGCGACGCAAATCTGATTGATCGCCGCGCCGCCGGCTGCGAAATTCTCGACCATCTGCTGCGTCACCGCCGGCGGAAACGGCGTGATGCCGTGCCTGGTGACGCCGTGATTGCCGGCGAAGATTGCCACGAGCGGCCGGTTGACGGCCGGTGCACGACCGGTCCAGGCGGCGAGCCAAAAGGCGATTTCCTCGAGCCGTCCGAGCGCGCCCGGCGGCTTGGTCAGCTGCGCGTCGCGCTCGCGTGCGGCCGCCAGCGCGCGGGCATCCGGCCCCGGCAGCTCGCGGAGCAGGGTACGGAAATCGTCGAACGGCAGGCCTGAAACGCTCATCTGTGCGGTGTTCCTATGAATCGGCTATTCTTGTTTTCACGCAAACCACTTGTTTGCGTCGAGCAAATCAGCTTCTTTGCGGTGGCTCTCTCTTAAAGCCGGCGAACGAAGCGAACAACACCAAAAGCACCGCCGCGACCATAAGTCGGGACCTCCGGCAGAACGAAGCAGAATGAAGATCAAGGATTATGCGGTCGATACCGCCCGCGCCGTCGCCTTTCTCAGTCGCCTTCCCATGCCGCCGGCGCTGTTCAACGGCTATGACGGCAGGCTAAACCGCCTAGTGCGCGCTTTTCCGTTCGCCGGCCTTCTCATCGGCTTTGTCCCTGCCGTCACCCTCCTCCTTCTTTTAAGCCTGCGCACCGATCCGCTGGTGGCCGCACTGGTCGCGCTTTCCGTCCAGGCTCTAGTCACCGGCGCGCTGCACGAAGATGGTCTGGCCGATACGGCCGACGGCATCGGCGGCGGCAGCAGTCGCGAACAGAGCCTCATCATCATGAAGGACAGCCGGATCGGCACCTATGGCGCGATAGCGCTGATTCTCTCCTTTGCGATCCGTGCAGCCGCGCTCGCCGCCATTATCCGCCATTCCTCGCCGCTCGCCGCAGCTCTTGCCATTCCTGCTGTCGCGGCGCTGAGCCGTGGTGCGATCGCCTGGCATTGGCAACGGTTGCCGCCGGCAAAGCCCGATGGCGTGGCCGCTTCGAACGGCCAGCCGAATGAGGCGGCGATGCATTTTGCGCTCGTCTCGGCCGGTCTCCTCGCGGCGCTTCTGATCTGGCCGCCATTCGGCCTGCGGCCGCTCGTCGCCGGCCTGCTCGTCGCCGGCGTTGCGGGATTTGCCTTCACCGTCTTCATCCGCCGCAAGCTTGCCGGCCACACCGGTGACACGCTGGGTGCGACCCAGCAGATTTGCGAAATCGCCACCCTTTGCGCTCTTGCCACGGCCCTTTGAAACCCGATATATCCTGCATGCAAACACCCTGCATTCACGTCTGCTCCATGGTTTCAGCCACCGGTTTTTGCGCCGGATGCGGCCGCACTCTTCAGGAAATCGGTGGCTGGATGGACTATACAGATGCCGAGCGCGGCGTGATCATGGCGCTGCTGCCGGCGAGGCTCGCAACCGCCGCCACGAGGAGCCATATAAAAACAAATCTCCCCAAGCGGCCGGAGCGGCCTTTATGATCCGCTTCACCGTCTTCCTCGTCTTAATCGGCATCGGCCTTGCCGTGCTGATACTCAACAATGACAGCAGCCGCATTCTCGGCTTGCAAAGCGACGATTTCGGCCGCGTCGTCTACCTGCTGCCGATCGCTCTGATGCTGTCGGCCGGCATATGGGGAAGCCGGCGCAGCGTGGGTGAAACCATGCGCCAGATGATGATCTGGCTGGTGATCATCCTGGCGCTCGTGACCGTCTATCTCTATCGCCAGGAAGCGCTCGGCGTCGGCAACCGCGTGCTCGCCGGCCTCGTTCCCGGCCGCGCCGTCGTCGTCACGACGAGCGAGGGTGGCAAGGAAATCATCCTGCACAAGCTGTTGAACGGCCATTTCGAAGCCGACGTCAATGTCAATGGCCGACCGGTCGAGATGCTCGTTGACACCGGCTCCAGCATGGTCGCGCTCTCGCACGAGGATGCCGAGCGCATCGGCATCGATCTCGCCGGCCTCACCTACTCGATGACTGTTATGACCGCCAACGGCCGCAGCCGCGCAGCCCCTGTCACACTCGATCAGGTGGCGATCGGTCCGATCGTCCGCAACAATGTCGCAGCCAGCGTCGCCGAGGACGGCCGGCTCGACCAGAGCCTGCTCGGCATGAGCTTCCTGGAAACGCTGGGCTCGATGCAGATGCAGACCGACGAACTGCGCCTGCGGGATTGAGCCTGCAAAATAAATTATCCTCCCGATCCGCTTTCGGCAGGCTCTCCATGAGGAACACGGCTTGCACGTCGCCGGTCGACTAAAGCTGCGAAAAGCGCTGCCGACAAGGCAAGCGATGCCGATGTCAGCAACATTGCGAACAGCGTCGGAACCGCGCCCGCCTCGGAAAGAAACAGCCCGGCGATCGAAGCGATCAACGCGGCGCCGGCGATCGACATGGCGGCGGCAAGTCCGGCAGCAGTACCCGCGAGATTTGCGCGAACCGACATCACGCCCAGATTGGCGGCGGGAAAGGTCAGACCGTTGCCGATGCCGATGAACATGCAGGGTCCGAAAAACGCCAGGACATGCGTGACGCCTGAGATCGACAGGATCAGTCCCAGCAGCAGGCCCATGCACGTCGACAGGCGCGCAATGACGAGTGTGGTGCTGAGCGATTTTCCCGCCAATCGGGCAGCGAGATAGCTGCCGAGAATGAACCCTGCGGGAACCATTCCCATGAAGAAGCCCAGTTTCGCGCTCGATCCGCCGAGCGACGAAACAGCGGCCAGGGATGCGCCGCCGAGGAAGATATAGAGAGTGCCGGTGGAGCAGGCCATGCACAGCGTATACGCCCCGAACCGTGATGAGCTGAGAAGCTGCCGATAGGCAGCAAAGTAATTGCCTTTCGGTCCTGAGGCGTGTCCGGCCGTTTCCTTCAACTCGCGCATGGAGATGGCGAGGATGGCTGCGCCAAGCAGCGCCAGAGCGACGAAGATCGCCCGCCACCCAAACGCTTCATCCAGAACGCCGCCGAAGCTCGGACCGAGCATCGGCGCGATGGCCCATCCCATGGCGACGTAGCCGATCCTATTGGCGGCCTGGCGGTCACCCGCCGTCTCCTTGATAACGACGAGGGCAACGCAGAAGCAGGCGGCGATCGACGCCTGCATCACGCGAAACAACAGGAAAATGCCGATATTGGGAGCGAGCGCGCAGCCGATCGACGCGATCACGAAAATCGAAACGGCGATCAGCGCCACTGGCCGGCGTCCGTAGCGATCCGACATCGCCCCCGCGATAATTGCCGTCACGGCGTTGATGATCGCATAGCCGGCAATCGAAAGATTGACCAGTGCGAAATCGGCCCGAAACGTGGCAGCGATGTTTGGCAGCGCCGGCAGATATATGTTGACCGGCAATACCGAAAGCGCCGTCAGCAGCAGGAGGATCGTGCGTCGGGGTGCCGCCGTCGATGTCGTGACCGTTTTCTCGGTCAGGCGGCTGCCGGAAGTCTGAACTGAATTATTGCCTGTCATGGTCCTGCCCGTCTTGTCAGCGAGATTTGTGGAGAGTCTGACGAGGCGAGGCGAAATTCGGGGCACAAAAAAAGCCCCGTCAGGAGCTTGATCTACAGCGCATTGGGCTGATCGCCGGATGGTTACACCATCCTGCCCATGCGCTTTATCACCACGACAAGAACCATTGCGATCTTCATGGCCGCTATGGCTAGACGAATATTTCCACCCCGTCAACGTGAGGTTTCACCGCCCGTTGGAAATGCAAGCCAGCCAACCCGTGCGACCAATGGCGCGATGCCGCTTTACGGCACGGGCCGGATCTGTCACCTTCACCCGCAAAACAACAAGACCACAAAGAGCAAGAAGAAACTCCTAGTCTGGTGGCACCCCGCATGTTCGATCGGCCTTCGCCTGAGGCGAAGGCTTGACCTATGGGTGCGACAGGAGTCCTCGCGATGAATTCACTCTGGCCGATCGTCATCGGCGGCATTCTGCCCGCCATTTTCTGGGGCATCACCGCCATCTTCCAGAAGCAGAGCGCCATGTCCGCCACCGGCTCCGCCGTCTATCTGATCGCCTTCGGCGCCGCCTGTGCTCTCGCCGGCTTGGTCGCCGCGCTGATCTGGCGCCCCGCTCCCTGGAGCATCGAGGGGCTCGGTTTTGCCGCGACCGCCGGCGCCTGCTTCGCCCTCGGCACTGGCCTCATCAGCTTCGCGCTCTTCGCTTACGGCGTCCCTGTCTCGAAACTGGCGCCAATCTGGAGCTGCAACGTGCTGGTGACGCTGGCAATCGGCGCCCTCTTCCTCGGCGAGGCCTCTGATTTGAACATGGTCAAGCTCGCCGCTGGAACCTTCCTCATTTTATCCGGCGCCCTGCTCGTCAGCAGCGCCTGAGGGAAAATGCGCAAGATAAAACAATCAATAGGAGACAAGGACTTCGCCGATAATAGGTCGCTGCCTTACAACGAGCGGAACCGCAATACCGAAATCAGACTCGCCTAAAAAGCTGTCGGCGGCAACTCGCCGGCCGGAAAAATCGATGTGCGATCGCGAGCCCGTGAAGGAACAGGGATCAGACCAGCAATAGATGCGCAGTTCACCCCCTTCAAGCCCGAATACACCATGATCGTGAGATGGACCGCGGGATCGGCATGGTCGACAAGGTCACAAGCAACATCCGGAACGCATGCTACCTCAGAGATTGGCTCGTTTTGCCCCATGACCACGGCATAAGTAACTTTGACGGGCGCTGCGGCCAGCTGCGACCGGCTTTCTTGTGGGGTCAGGCAGAGGACCGTGGCAATCGCGATGTATGCAAACACGCTACTGGTGATCATCCCCTTGCCCCCGCGACCGATGACAGCAACGCTCGACATTTTTCGTGTTTAAATTGCGGCGCTTCTTCGCCAAGCGGGTCCATTGCCGCCTGGTCCTCTCTGTTGATATCCTGCGCCTGCTCAATGCCGGAAACCTGACATGACTCCACGACAACTGAAGACATTCCTTGCGGTGATACGCCACGGAAACCTCACGCGCGCCGCTGCCGAAGTCAACCTCGCCCAATCGAGCCTCAGTGACCAGATACAGGCGTTGGAAGAGGAATTAGGCGCCGAGCTCTTTGTTCGATCCCGGCAAGGTGTCGTCCCCACTCCGGCAGCGGCAGCTCTGAAGGCCTATGCGGAAGAGATCTTGGCGCTGAATGGCGAGGCGAAGGACGCGGTCCGCTCGGCCGCCGGCAACGCCGAACTATCAGTCATATTGGGCACGCTCGAAACCATCGCCGCTGAAAGGCTGGCGCCCTGGCTCTCCAGCTTACGTCGGCAGAACCCCGGCCTCGCCCTCAAACTGAAGGTTGGCGGCAGTGGTGAATTGCATGCGCAATTGCAGAACGGCTCGATCGACGTCGCCTTCACCTTCGATCGCGACCATGAGGACGAGCGCTTCGCGACGCGCCATATCTGCAGCGAACCGCTGGTGTTGATCGCGGGCCGCAACGCGCAGCTATACTCATTTGAGAACCTGGCGGCACTGAGCACCGCCCACTTTGTCGCGACCGAAGCCGGCTGCGTCTATCGCCATCTGTTCGATAATGCCTTTGCCGAAGCGGGCGTGACGCCGCCGCCCATTGCGACGGAAGCAGACAGTATAGCGACGATCATTCGCCTCGTTGCCTCCGGCACCGGCTATGGGCTTGTCCCGCGCCTCGCGATCGGGCTGTCTCCGGCGCACAGCGATATCGTCGAATTGTCGTGGCCTGGCAAACCGCCAGCCGCTTCACTGGTGATGAGGTGGCGGCGCCGGCGCGTTCAGCCGCCGGCGCTCGCCCTTATCCTGGAGTCAGCAAGGGAACATCTCTCGCCGGTCAGACCAGCCGATGTCCGCCCTCGACATGCAGGATTGTCCCTGTCGTAAAGCCGTTGCCGATGAGAAAACGGATTGCGTCGGCAATATCCTCCGGCTGCCCTACCCGGCCTGCCGGTAGGCGCTCCGCCATCGCGTCCAGCGTCGCTTGTTTGGCATCGCCGGCGACAAAGCCCCAGATCGGCGTATCGACCCATCCGGGCGATACGGCGTTGATACGGATGGGAGCCAACTCGAGGGCAAGCGCTCTCACCAGGCCCTCGAGCGCCGCATTGACCGCTGCGACCACTGAGCCACGCGCTGCCGGTCGATAGGCGGCGACTCCAGAGGTATAGGTAATGGATCCTGCCGGCGGCAGACGGATGGCGCCATGTTTCGCCAGCAAAAGCGGTCCGTAGAACTTGCTTTCGACCACCCGTTGTGCCGCCACAAGCTCGATCGACGGCAGGAGTTGATAGGCGCCTTCGATATCGGCCGCCGTGCTAACGATATGATCCAGCGGTTCGCCGCCCTGAAACAGCGCGGCGACCTCCTCCTCCCGGGTTATATCGACGGCACGTGTCGCAAGATTCGGATGGTCACCGAGGTGGCGGCGGGCTGCCGCGAGCCTCTCCCGGCTGCGCCCCGCGATCGTCACGGACGCTCCCTCGGCAAGCAGGCGCATGGCAAGCGCCAGACCCATGCCGGAACCGCCGCCGACGATTAACACCTTCGCACCTTCAATCCTGATAGCAGTCATCTCGCATCTCCATTTGAATGAGAGAGCAGATGCCCCGGACCGCTGCGGAAGAAAAACGGAAGAAATCGATAGCGTCATCGGAGTTTCCGATCACGCGCGATCAGCGTCAGTTGCGCAGCCGGTAACCGGTCTTGAAGATCCAGCCGAGCGTGCCGAGGCAGATCGCCAGGAACACCGTGATCATCGACAGACTGGTCGCCGGATTGACATCGGCGATCCCGTAGAAGCTCCAGCGGAATCCGCTGACGAGATAGAGGACCGGATTGAAGTGGCTGACTGCCTGCCAAAAGGGTGGCAGCATGTTGATCGAGTAGAAGCTGCCGCCGAGGAAGGTCAGCGGCGGCACCACCAGCATCGGTATGAGGTTCAACTGCTCGAAATTGCCGGCCCAGATGCCGATCATGAAGCCGAACAGACTGAAGGTGACGGCTGTCAGCAGAAAGAACAGGATCATCATGAAGGGATGCTCGATCCTGACGTCGACAAAAAGATTGGCGGTCAAGAGGATAATGACACCGATGATCATCCCCTTGGTCGCCGCCGCCCCGACGTAACCGAGCAGGATTTCCGTCATCGCCACCGGCGCCGACAGCACCTCATAGATCGTACCGGTGAATTTCGGGAAGTAAATGCCGAAGGAACCGTTGCTGATACACTGGCCGAGCAGTGTCAGCATGATCAGGCCGGGTGTGATGAAGGCGCCGTAGGAGACACCCTCCACTTCCTGAATGCGCGAGCCGATAGCCGCGCCGAAGACAATGAAATAAAGGGATGTTGAAATCACCGGTGAGATGACGCTCTGCAGCAGCGTTCGGCGTGTGCGCGCCATTTCGAAGAAATAGATTGATTTGATTGCCTCGACATTCATTTTGCCGCTCCCACCAGCGCCACGAAGATGTCTTCGAGCGAACTCTGCCGCGTCGAGAGATCTTTGAAGTGGATATTGTTCTCGCCGAGCCGCGTGAGCAACGTCGCAATGCTTTCCTGCTCATTGTCGGCGTCAAAATCATAGGTCAGCCGGCTTCCGTCTGCTTCCAGCGTCAGCCCGTTACCGGCAAAGCAATCCGGCAATCGTTCGAGCGGATCGGTGAGATCGAGGATGAGCTGCTTGCGGCCGAGCTTGGCCATCAGCGCCGCTTTGTCCTCGACGAGCAGCAGTTCGCCGCCATTGATGACTCCCACCCGATCAGCGATTTCCTCAGCCTCTTCGATGTAATGCGTCGTCAGGATGATGGTCACGCCCGAGGCTCGAAGCTCTTCGACGACATGCCACATGTCCTTGCGCAGCGTCACGTCGACGCCGGCGGTCGGCTCGTCGAGGAAAAGAATATCCGGCTCGTGGGAAAGTGCCTTGGCAATCAGCACCCGCCGCTTCATGCCGCCGGAGAGCTGGCGCAACATATTGTCCTTCTTGTCCCACAGTGACAGCGCCCGCAGCACCTTTTCGATATGGGCGGGATTGGCCTTCTTGCCGTGCAGCCCCCGGGAAAAGCTCACTGTATTGAACACCGTCTCGAACTGGTCGGTGGTCAGTTCCTGCGGCACCAGGCCAATCATCGAGCGCGTGGCTCGGAAATCCTTCACGACGTCGTGGCCGGCGACGAGAACCTGACCTCCACTTGGATTGGCGATACCGCAGATGATCGAGATCAGTGTCGTCTTGCCGGCGCCGTTGGGCCCGAGCAGCGCCAGGATCTCGCCCTTCTCGACAGTCAGATTGATACCCTTCAGGGCCTCGAACCCATTGGCATAGGTCTTCGTCAGGTTCTGAACAGAAATAATGGGAGCCATGCGGAACTCTTGGGATTATCGAAGTATTTCGGGCCGCTATATAGTTCGTCCGCGACGCTTTGACATCCTTCGGGAACGTGAACAGTGCATTCACACAGCACCAACACCGCCGCTAACAGCACAGAGTCACCCATGGGTGACATGATCGAAACACCTATCTCGACGGCTATTCCTCCGACGGAAAGAAAGGTGATGGCCGATTTGGAATGTCATCTTCCGGTGATATTCATGCGCGATAAGAGAGCCGAGGCAAGCACCGGCATCCGCCCCGCCGCCCATTCCTTTGCGGAGCCGTCTTACGGCGTTCTCGTTACGCCCATTTCCGCTGTCTCGGCATGTAATGAAATTTATTGTCAGTTACCAAGTGCTAGGACCGGCCAGTCTCCCCTGTCGAGCCGCGTTCGTCTCAGCCGGCCTCTGCGCCGGCTTTCTTTTTAGGAGGGCAAACGGAAAGCCGGCGGGGTGCTTCAGGATAAGATCGGAGAGAAGCCGCGGCTCACTCAGGGAACGCACCAGAAAGACACCGATGACCGACGACCTCGCATGGCGTTCCAGACGCAGGGTAAACCGATCAGCCCATCCTGAGGCGCGGAGGCCAAAGCCGGAGGCCCGTAGGACGAGAGGGTTGGGAAGCCCCTCACAATTCATCATAATTGAACCAATCAAAATCCGCCGTCTTCCCACGCCCCGACGTATCGAAGGCAAACACGCCGGCAAAGGCGCCGGTGAAGGAGCCGTGTTCGCCGCGCCCGCCCTCGTCGGAAATCACGCCGGCGTCCAGGAGAGGCCCGATCCGTTGCCATGCGCCCTTGCCTTCCGTCTGCCAGAAGAATTGCAGGTCATTTTCGCGGATTTCCATCGCAAGCTGGACACGGCCCTCGGCCGGGATCGCTACACCGCTTTCGGCGGGAAAGCTGAGCCGGCCGTTCGGGTAGTCGCCGTTGCAGGAGAGGATGGTGACGCAGCGGCCGAGCGTTTCGTGCAGCGTCACGGCAATCGCATGGAACTTGTGGCGGTTGTAGTAATGCGTCAGCCCCGCGACCTGCTGATAGGTGTCAGGCGAAAATTCGATCACGGTCTCGGCGCGGAAACTATGATGCTCCTGCCGGCGCGCGACGAGCGACTGCTCGAACCAGGAGCCGATGCTTTCGCGACCGATCAGCCGCAAATGGCCGGGACGGTCCGTCAGATTGAAGATGCGCTGGGGTTCGGGCGTGCGTAGCCACTGGAAATCGGCCGGCAACTTGCCCCCATCGAAACTGTACTCGCTGCGCATCGGCTTCTCCACCGGCACTGCGCCGACGAGACCCGGCACATCGACATCGGGCACGCAGGTACCGCTTTCCAGATAGAGCCAATCATCGTCGCGCCAGACGCATTTCTGCAGGCTTGTTTCGCGCCCCAGCGTGCATCGCCGTTTCGGCGGCAGCGGCCGGCCGCAGAGATGGGTGTGATAGGCTTCGCCGTCCGGCGTCTCGACATATTGGCCGTGCCCCGCCCGCTGCAGCACCGCCCCCGGATGATCCTTCGAGGTGATCAGATGCATGTTCGGATGCATCTCATAGGGCCCGTCGATGCCGCGCGAACGTGCCATAGTGACGGCGTGGTCATAGCCGGTACCGCCCTCGGCGGTCGTCAGATAATACCAGCCGTTCTTCTTGAAGAGATGCGGCCCTTCGACCAGGCCGAGCGGGCTGCCGGCGAAGATGTTGCGGATCGGACCTTTCAGCGCCTTCGCCGCCGGATCCCATTCCTGCAGCAAGATGCCGTCGAAGGCGGGCGATTTCGGCGAGCCGCCGAAGCTTTGGGTTCGGTGGTTCCACTGCATGTTGACGAACCATTTGCGCCCGTCATCGTCATGGAAGAGCGAGGGATCGAAGCCGGAGGAATTCACATAGACCGGCTCGGACCAGTCGCCCTCGATCGAAGGTGACGTCACGATGTAGTTGTGCGCATCCTTGAAATTGCCGTCGAAGCGCTTGACGTCGGTATAAACAAGCCAGAACTGCCCATCGGCATAGGAAAGGCAGGGTGCCCAGATGCCGCAGCTATCGGGATTGCCGCGCATGTCGAGCTGCGAGGCGCGCTCCAGCGGCCGGCGCACCAGCGTCCAGTTCACCAGGTCCGTCGAATGGTGGATCTGCACGCCCGGATACCATTCGAAAGTCGAGGTCGCGATGTAATAATCGTCACCGACGCGGCAGATCGAGGGATCGGGATTGAACCCGGGCAGGACAGGATTGCGGATCATGGCGGCTCCTCCGAGATTATAGTTGAGGTACGTACATCAAAATGGGAGCGGTTACGTCGCCTCCCCTTCTCCGCAGCGGGGAGAAGGGGGAGCAAGCAGCACTTCCACCTCTCTCCTATCCCCGCTCCGCCGACTTCGCCCAGAGATTGATATCGGCCTCCTTGGCATAGACATCGATCTCCTTCAGCTCCTCAGCCGAAAATTCGATATTGTCCAGCGCCTTGACGCAATCCACGATCTGCGAAGACCGGCTGGCGCCGATCAGCGCCGAGGTCACCCGCCCGCCGCGCAGGACCCAGGCAATCGCCATCTGCGCCAGGCTCTGGCCACGTCGTTCGGCAATCTCGTTGAGCTTCCTGATATTGTCGATGATCGAGGGACGGATGAAATCGCGCTTCAGGAAATGATTCTGCGCCGCCCGGCTGTCGGCTGGAATACCGCCGAGATACTTCGTCGTCAGCATGCCCTGGGCGAGTGGCGAGAACACGATCGAACCCATGCCGATTTCATCGAGCGTATCGAGCAGCCTGTCGTCCTCGACCCAGCGGTTGAGCATTGAATAGCTCGGCTGATGGATCAGGCAGGGCGTGCCGAGGTCCTTGAGGATGGCGGCTGCTTCGCGGGTGCGCTGCGAATTATAGGAGGAGATGCCGACATAGAGCGCCCGGCCGGAGCGGACGATATGGTCGAGTGCGCCGCAGGTTTCCTCCAGCGGTGTGTCCGGGTCGAAACGGTGGGAATAAAAGATGTCGACGTAGTCAAGGCCCATGCGCTTCAGGCTCTGGTCGCAGGAAGCGACCAGATATTTGCGGCTGCCCCATTCGCCGTAAGGGCCCGGCCACATGTCGTAGCCGGCCTTGGAGGAGATGATCAGCTCATCGCGGAGCCCGGAAAATTCGGTGCGCAGGATCTCACCGAAGGCTTTTTCGGCGCTGCCGGGAGGCGGGCCGTAATTGTTGGCGAGGTCGAAATGGGTGATGCCGAGGTCGAAAGCCGTGCGGCACATATCGATCTTGCGATCGTGTGGCGTGTCGCCGCCGAAATTGTGCCAGAGGCCGAGGGAAATAGCCGGCAGCTTCAGGCCGGAACGGCCCGTGCGGTTATATTTCATCTTCGAATAACGGTCTGCGGCTGGTCGCCAGCTCATGAGACTCTCCTTGCTAAAATATCTCTATTGACGTCCCGCCAGTGCCTGGCGCAGGAGCTGCCCTCATCCGGCTGCCGCCACCTTCTCCCCGTAAACGGGCGAAGGGGTATGCCGCACCCGCCCCTTAAATCTCGACGCTGCATTGGCCCGTCCCCTCTCCCGTTTTTACCGGGAGAGGGTTAGGGTGAGGGGTAATCCTCAGCACAATGATTCTAACGCCATCGTATCATTTCAACAGCGCGTGCGCCTCTTCGATGCCGAGCGCAGCCGGCTGGGTGCAAGTCGTGGTGAGGTCAATGAAACGACCCTCCTCGCCTGATTTCAGGATCGAGGTCATCACGTCGACACCGTGCAGCGTGCGGTCGAGCGAGCAGCGCGCATCGCGGCCATCGATCAGCGCCATCGCCATGTCGGCGAGGCCGGCGGTGCGGTAGTTGGCGCGCGAGCCGCTAGGGCTTTCCTGGTTGATCTTGCCGAAGGGATGTTCCCAGTCTTCCAGCGGCTTGATGTCCTTGTCGCGGCCGCTTGCCTCGACGGTGCCGCCGAAGAAGTTCGGGTCCGGTACGTAGAGCGAGCCGTCGGTGCCGTAGAGCTCCATGTTGGCATGACGATGCGACCACACATCCCAGCTTGCCGACAGCGTCACCGTCGCACCGTTGACGAATTCGAGCAGCGCCAGGATCGTCGTCGGCGTCTTGACCGGGATGATCTCGCCATGGCGCGGCTGGCTGGTGATCGTACGGGTTTCCGATGCCATCGAGGTCATGGCGCCGACGCGCTTCACCGGCCCGATCAGGTTGATCAGGTTGGCAATGTAATAGGGGCCGAGATCGAGGATCGGGCCGCCGCCCGGCAGGAAGAAGAAGTCCGGGTTCGGATGCCACATTTCCATGCCGGGGCTCATGACATAGCAAGCGCCGGAGGTGACCCGGCCGATGCCGCCATCGTCGATGAACTTGCGGGCGAGCTGGTGGGCGCCGCCGAGGAAGGTGTCCGGCGCGCAGCCGATGGCAAGGTTTTTCGCTTTGGCGATGCGGCGAAGCTCCTCTCCCTGCTCCAGCGTAAGCACCAGCGGCTTTTCCGAATAGACGTGCTTGCCGGCCTCCAGGATTGCCTTCGATACCGGAAAATGCGCATCCGGAATGGTCAGGTTGACGACGACGTCGATCTCGTCATTGGCGAGCAGCGCGTCGATCGTCTGTGCCTTCACGCCATATTCCTTGGCGCGGGCCTCGGCCGCCTGCAGGTTGATATCGGCGCAGGCCAGCACCTTCAGCCCCTTGAAGAGCGGTGCGAGCGAGAAATAGGTGGTGGAGATGTTGCCGCATCCGATGATGCCGACGCCAAGTTCCCTGGTCATGATGTGCCTCAATAAGTCTTGAAGGATGCGATCGAACGGCTGATGTTGCGGTCGATGTCTTTGGGATTGTCATGTTCGACGACGAAGTGCTTGGCCTTGGTGCCGCGAAGCGCCGCTATCAGCTTGGCCCATTCAACCTTACCATGGCCGACATCGGCCCAGCCGTCCTCGTCCTTCGCCTCGCCTGCCGGCGCGATATCCTTGACGTGGACCGAAGTGATGCGTGAGCCGAGCTTCTCGATCCAGGCGAAGGGATCGGCGTCACCGCGGATGACCCAGGCGATATCGGCTTCCCAGGAAATACCGGGAGCGCCTTCGAAGATACGCTCGATCGGCAGCGAGCCGTCGGCCAGCTTGACGAATTCGAAGTCATGGTTGTGCCAACCGAACTCGTAGCCGGCGTCCTTGTAAGGCTTGCTCATCTCCTGCAGGCGCTTGCCGAAGGCAATCCAGCCGGCGGCGTCGGAAGGGCGCTGGTCAGCCGCCAGATGCGGCGCATAGATCGAATCCATTCCGAGGATCTTGGCGATGTTCAGCGATCTCTGAACTTCCTTCTCCAGGAAATCGGGGCTGAAATGGCCGCTCGCCATCACCAGCCCGTTCTTGTCGAGCTCGGCGCGAAGGCTCTTCAGGCCGGCATCGTCGAGATCGGCATAGATGCCGCCGAAGCCCTCGACTTCCCCATAGCCCGCCTTGCCGAGCTTCTCGAAAATCGCCGAATAGGGCTGGAAGTTGCGCGCGCTATAGAGCTGGTAGCTTAGTTTCGTCATCATGTTCTCCTTGGGCCTCGTGCCCATGCTTGGGAAGATCAATCCGCTGATTGGCAGGAATGCAGGTCGTAGAACCGGAAGTCCGGCAGCTTGCCGCGTTCGAGCTGATGTGCGGGGGTGAAGGTGATGCGGCGGCTTTCGCCGGCCGCGAGATCGAAGGCGTTGTCGGAATATTTACCGTCCGTCTCGCTCTCGATCATCACGAAGAGCGCAAGTCCCTTCGCGGTGACGTTGATGTCGACGGCGCCGCTCGCCTCGACATATTCATGGGTGACCGTCAGCCCCGCGGGCTCGAGCTCCAGCGCCTTATAGGTGCCGTTGACATAATGCCCCTCGCCGCCCATGCCGTTTGAGGCTGTGAATTGCCAGGCGAGCAGCGTTCCCTCGCCGATCTCAGCGACGTCGATGGTCGCAGCCGTCACCGCCGCATCCGGCGAGCAGACCGCCTGCACATCTTTCAGGTGCTTGCGCTCGCCGTTCATCGTCAGAACAGAAATTGAAAGATCGACACTGACATCGGCAAGCGTGTCGTTGACCAGCGAGAAACGGATCGTCTTGCCGTCCTCGGAAGGAATCGCCGCGACTGCCACCGGCTGGAAGAAGCGCTTTACGAGATAATGCATCGCCTTCCAGCGCCCGCCATAATCGAGGCTCGACCAGGAAGCGACCGGCCAGGTGTCATTGAGCTGCCAGTAGATCGTGCCCATGCAATGGGGTTTCAGCGACCGCCAGTATTCCACCGCCGTCTTGATCGCCAGGCCCTGCTGAATCTGCGAGAGATAGACGAAGTTCGGGAAATCCTTGGGGAAGCGGAAATAACGGAACATCGTGCCGGCGATGCGCTCGTTGCCGCCGGCATTCTTCTGGTGCAGCTCCATGACGGGAGAAGCAATATTCATATCCTTCTCCTCGGCATAGGTCCTGATGACTGGCAGGGAGGTATAGGACTGGAAGCCGAATTCCGAGCAGAAGCGCGGCCGCACCGTACGGTAATTGTCGAACGATTTGTTCTCGTGCCAGACCGACCAGTAGTGCATGTCGCCGGCCCCGTCCGCATGCCAGGCGTCGCCGAAATCGAGATAGCCGGAAGCCGGGCTCGAAGGCCACCACAGCGCACCGGGCAGCGCCTTCTTCACCGCCTGCTCGATCGTCCGGTTGAGGCGGTCGTAGGAGACGAGGTAGCGGTCGCGGTCCTTCCGTGATTCCTCGAACCAAGTGAGCGCGCCGACAAGCTCGTTATCGCCGCACCACAGCGCGATCGAAGGATGCGAAGAGAGCCGGCGCACCTGGTAATCCACCTCGATCGCGACATTGTCGAGGAAGTCCTCTGCCGAGGGATAGAGGTTGCAGGCGAACATGAAGTCCTGCCAGACGAGCAGGCCGAGCCGGTCGCAGAGATCGTAGAAATGATCCTGCTCGTAGAAGCCGCCGCCCCAGACACGGATCATGTTCATGTTGGCGGCTTTCGCCGATTGCAGCAGATCTTCCGTCTTCTCGGGCGAGGACAGCGAATAGAGCGCATCGGCCGGAATCCAGTTGGCGCCGCGGCAGAAGATCTCCCGGCCGTTGATCCTGAATGCGAAGCGCGCGCCTGCTGCATCCGGCGTGGTGATCAGCTCGATGGTGCGAAGGCCGATTTGCCTGGTCACCACCTCGTCGGACAATTCCACCGACAGCGTGTAGAGCGCCTGCTCGCCGCTGCCGGAAGGCCACCAGAGCCGCGGCTCGTCGATATGGAAGAGATAATTGACATCAGTCTCGCCTTTGACGCCGACGTCGAGGCGCACACGCTCGCCGTCGAACTCGAAATAGATCTGGGCGACGCCGGCATGCTTGGAAAACAGGCTCGCGGTGACCGTCAGATCGACGGAGCCGTCATTATTGTGGACCTGGCGGGTGACGACATGTTCGATGCGCGCCGTTTCGAGCTTCTTCAGCGCGACCGTGCCGTAGAGGCCGAACGGCGCAATGGCGATGTTCCAGTCCCAGCCGAAATGGCATTGCGGCTTGCGGAGCATGTTGCCGTCTGGGATCGGCGAATTGCCGGTGCTGTAGGGAATGTAGAAGGGCTGCTTTTTCTGCCGCTCGGCCCCGACCGCGGGGTTGGAGGCAAAGACGATGCGGATGACATTGTCACCCGATTTCAGCATGCTCGAGACATCCGGCCGGTAGCGGCGGAAGCTGTTGTCGGCTTCGAGGGCCAGGAAGCCGTTGACGTAGATGCTGGCGACCGTGTCGAGATAGTCGACGTCGAGATACCAGTCGCCCTCGGCGTCGTGAAGCGTAAAGCTGCGCTCGACCGCCCATTCGCGCTCCGCGACCCACTGCACCTTCTCCTCGTTGCGGCCGAAATAAGGTTCGGGGATCAGGCTTGCGCGATAAAGCGCCGTATGCACGTCGCCCGGCAGCGTGATCACGCTCCTGATCTCGCCGTCGACGGAGGTCAGCTGCCACGAACCGGAAAGGTCGATGCTGGAGAGGGGCGGTTGTTGAGTCACGATTTCATTTCCGATTCACGTTCTTGAAATGGACGGCGCATAGCCGCCGTCCGGCAATTGTCGGTCATTGCGCCCCCTTCCCGTCCGTCATGCTCGGGCTTGACCCGAGCATCCACTCGGCATCCACCAGCCGCGGCAGGCATGGATCCTCGGGTCAAGCCCGAGGATGACGGAGAGCGGAGTTGGCCTGTTGCCAAGCTCGCCCCGGCCTGGGTGGAGCGTCGGTCGAATTCATACAAACAGCCCTACAGCAAGCAGGCGGCGCCATCCCCGGCCCCACCCGCAGAACCTCCGCTAAAGCCGCAACTCGCTCTCGGCATCGAACACCGAGGCCAGCGCCATGTCGAAACTCAGCTTCACCTTCGCCCCGACATTGAAACGGCGGGCACCATTGACGCGTACCGACATCGTGTGACCGGCATGTTTCAGCCACAGAAGATTGTCCGCACCCATTGGCTCCTCGATATCGACGGTCGCGTCATGTTCTTCGCCGCCGGCATTCTCATTGACCTTGATGTGTTCAGGGCGAACGCCGAGCACGACCTTGCGGCCCGGCTGCAGCGCCTCGTTGGCATCGTAGGCGGCAAGCGAGAAGTTGACGCCGTTCGCCGCAAAGGCGATGCCGTCGCCTGATTTGATCAATTCGCCGTGTAGAAAATTCATCGACGGTGATCCGATGAAGCCGGCGACGAAGAGATTGCGCGGCCGGTTATAGATCGTCGTCGGATCGTCGAGCTGCTGGATGATGCCGCTCTTCATGATGGCGATGCGATCAGCCAGCGTCAGCGCCTCGATCTGGTCATGCGTCACGTAGATCATCGTATTCTGCAGCGACTGGTGCAGGCGCTTGATTTCGACACGCAATTCTGAACGCAGCTTGGCGTCAAGGTTGGAAAGCGGTTCGTCGAACAGGAAAACGTCGACATCGCGCACCAGCGCCCGGCCGATCGCCACGCGCTGGCGCTGACCGCCGGAAAGCTCTGCCGGCTTGCGCTTCAGGAGCGGCTGGATCTGCAGGATCTCGGCCGCACGCGCCACGCGTTTGTCGATCTCGGCCTGCGGCACCTTGGCGACGCGAAGGCCGAAGGAGAGGTTCTTCTCGACGGTCATCTGCGGATAGAGCGCATAGGACTGGAAGACCATGCCGATGCCGCGATCCTTCGGCTCTTCCCAGGTGACGTTCTTGCCCTTGATGAAGATCTGGCCTTCCGAAGCATCGAGCAGGCCTGCGATGCAATTCAGCAAGGTAGACTTGCCGCAGCCCGACGATCCGAGCAGCACCAGGAATTCGCCGTCATTAATGTCGAGGTTGAGATCCTTCAGCACGCTGACCGATCCGAAGTTCAGCGACAGATCTTTGATCGAGACGCTCGAATTGGAGACAGTTGAATTCATGTTCATGTGATCATCACCCCTTCACTGCGCCGGCGGCGATGCCGCGAACGAAAAGCCGTCCGGAGACGAAATAGACGATCAGCGGCACCAGGCCGGTGAGGATCGTCGCTGCCATGTTGACGTTGTATTCCTTCACGCCCTGGACGGAATTGACGATGTTGTTGAGTTGCACGGTCATCGGATAAGTATCCGGCCGGGTGAAGACGACACCGAACAGGAAGTCGTTCCAGATGCCTGTGACCTGCAGGATCATGGCGACGACGAAGATCGGCAGCGACATCGGCAGCATGATCTTCAGGAAGATCTGCCAGAAGCCTGCCCCGTCGACGCGCGCTGCCTTGAACAGTTCCTCCGGCAGCGACACGAAGTAGTTGCGGAAGAGCAGCGTCAGGATCGGCATGCCGAAGATCGAGTGCACGATGACAAGGCCGGTCAGCGTGCCGTAGATGCCGATTTCGCGCAGGATGATGACGATCGGATAGATCATCACCTGATAGGGAATGAAGGCCCCGATGATGAGGATCGAGAAGAACAGCTCGGAACCTTTGAACCGCCAGTTTGCCAGCGCATAGCCGTTCACCGAGGCGATGGCGATCGAGATGATCACCGACGGCACCGTGATGCGCACCGAATTCCAGAAACCGCGCGACAGGCCATCGCAGTTCAGGCCCGTGCAGGCCTCCGCCCAGGCCTTGACCCAGGGTTCGAATGTGATCTCCATCGGCGGCGAGAAGATGTTACCGAGACGGATTTCCGGCATGCCCTTCAGTGAAGTCACCACCATCACATAGAGCGGCAGCAGATAATAGAGCGCTGCAACCGTCAGCGTTCCATAGAGCATGATGTTGCGCGCTGACAGCGTCGGGCGCGGCTTCGGACCGCTCGGACCGTCGCCGAGCCTCTGTGAGACGGCGTCGAGGCCGGCAGCCGTGGTGTTGAGAGTTTCGATATCAGCCACGCTTGCGCCCTCCTCCGAACTCCAGATAGGCCCACGGAACGATGATGATCGCGACTGTGACCAGCATCATCGTCGACGCGGCGAAGCCCTGACCCAGATTCTGTGCCTGGAACATGTAATCGTAGACGTATTTGGCCGGCACTTCCGAGGAGATGCCGGGACCGCCCGAAGTCTGCGCCACCACGAGGTCGTAGACCTTGACGATGCCGGAAGCGATGATGACGATCGTCGTGATGAACACGGGCCGCATCATCGGAATGACGACGAGCAGGTAGGTCTTCCACATCGGGATGCCGTCCACGCGGGCCGCTTTCCAGATATCCTCGTCGATGCCGCGCAGACCGGCAAGCATCAGGCACATGACGAGGCCCGTTCCCTGCCAAAGCGCCGCGATCAGAATCCCGTAGATGACGATTTCGGGCGTATAGAGCGGATTGAAGGTGAAGCTTGTCCAGCCGAGCGAACGCACCACCGACTGGACGCCAAAATCCGGGTTCAGCACCCACTGCCAAACGAGACCGGTCACGATGAAGGACAGCGCGAAGGGGTAGAGAAAGATGGTGCGAAAAGTGTTCTCGAAACGGATCTTCTGATCCATGAGTGCGGCGAGCACAAATCCGATGACCAGGCTGAAGATCAGCGAGAGCACACCATAGAGCGCCAGATTTTCGATCGCAGTAACCCAGCGGGGTGCCGCCCAGAGACGGTGATACTGGTCGAAGCCGACGAAGCTCAACCGCGGCAGGAGCTTGGAATTGGTGAAGGAATAAAAGACCGTCCAGAACGTACCGCCGACAAAGATCACCAACGCTGTCAGGATCATCGGGATGGATGCAATCTTGGCATTCAGATTGCGCAGTAACTTGATTGGCCGGCCGGCTTGCGCTTGACCCGTCATGAACACTTCTCCTCAAATCGCAGCTGCGACCGTGACAGAACGGCATCGCCGCCTGCCATCTCTGCCCCGGTTTCCCAGGGAATGCCGGAGACACGCCGCCAGCCGGACCGATCGTCCGGAGAGGATCCGGCTCGCATCGAGCCGGATCCCAAAGGCAGCGAACCTGCCGATCAGTCAGCCGAAGCGATGATTTCGGCGAAACGCTTCTGAGCGTCTTCCGGCGTCATCGACGGGTTGGCGAAGAATTCGGAGAAGAGATCCTCCTTCTGCTTCTGGCTATCGGCCGAAAGCAGCTGGTCGGTGCCTTGGATCACGTTGCCCTTCGCCAGGATATCGAGACCCTTCTTCATGCAGTCGTTGGCGGCTCCGAGATCGACGTCGCCGCGAACCGGCAGCGAGCCCTTCTTCAAGTTGAAGGCAACCTGGGTCTTGGGATCGAGCAGGGTCTTGGCAAGCACGGCCTGTGCCTTGGATTTTTCCTCGTCCTTCAGGAGCGGGAAGTAGAAGGCGTCGCCGCCGGTCGAGATGATCTCGTTCACGCCGAGGCCTGGCAGGCAGGTATAATCGGTGCCGGCCTTCTGACCGGCGAGCGCGAATTCGCCCTGCGCCCAGTCGCCCATGATCTGGCCGCCCGCCTTCCCTGTGATGACGAGGTTGGTCGCCTGGTTCCAATCCTGGACATTGGTGCCCTTGGACATGCGCCGCGCATCGTCGGCAGCCTTGAAGACCTTGGCGATTTCAGGACCCGCGGCAGCTTCCGCGTCCTTGTCCTTGAAGACCTTGTTGAAGGTATCCTTGCCGGCGATCGCGACCATCAGAACGTCGAAGGCGCCTGCGGCCTGCCACGGCTGGCCGCCGACGGCGAGCGGAAGGATGCCCGCCTTTTCGAGAGCCGGAGCGGCGGCGACGAACTCGTCCCAGTTCTTCGGAACCTCGACCCCGGCCTTCTTGAAGGCGGCATTCGAAAGCCACAGCCACTGCCAGGAGTGGATGTTGACCGGAGCGCAGTAGATCTTGCCGTCGATCGTGCAGGAATCGAGCAGGCTCGATGGGCGAATAATGTCCTTCCAGTGCTCAGCGGTCGCCACGTCGGTTAGATCGCGCATCAGGCCGGCCTGGACAAGTTCCTCGGCCTGGCGGCCATGGTTGAATTGGGTGGCGCCCATCGGATCGCCGCCGGTGATGCGGCTGATCATGATCGGACGAGCGGTGCCGCCGGAACCGGCGATGGCGCCGTCGACCCAATGGTTGCCGGTGGCGTCGAATGCCTTGGCCAGCTCGGCGACAGCCGCGGACTCGCCGCCGGATGTCCACCAATGCGTGACTTCAAGATCCGTGGCGTTGGCGCTAATCGGAAGCACAGCGGAAGCGGCAAGCACGGCCGCCATCATACGAATTTTCATGAGTTCTCCTCCCTCACTGAAACGTTGCCGGAAAAACTTAGATCAATCGATTTCCCCACGCAACTGCCCGCCCGTAAATTTTTCTTTAAAGATCCTGATTACCACTTCTGACTGTTTCGGAAGACCTCCACACACCCGTGAATCGGCAGCCTGACACACTTCTCCGCAGGCGCTGCGTCTGGCCATCACAATGAAATGTAATAATCATTTTCAAATTTCAGTTTCGAGCCCCGCACTACCTTTTTCGCAGCTGCAGAAAAATTCTGCAAGAATCACCAATTCAACCTATGCGAATGATATTGCGGCGCACACAAGAAAAACCACTCGACTTTTCTACTGTATCGTTACAGATTGAACTCCTCAGGGAGGTGCGATTTTGGCAGGCGGCGGGCTTACGGCGCCTGAAAAAGCCTCTATAAGCGAGACCAATTCGCGCAAGGCGGCCTACAGGGATGGAAAACAAGGGAAATTTCGGACAGGCGACATCGACGGCGGTGACGCGCGAGCGCCCGACATTGAAGACGATCGCCTTCATGACCGGCCTCGGTGTGACGACGGTATCGCGTGCGCTGAAGGACGCGCCGGATATCGGTGCCGAAACCAAGGAGCGGGTGCGCATGGTCGCCCGCCAGCTCGGTTACCAGCCGAACCGGGCGGGCGTACGCCTGCGCACCGGCAAGACCAACGTCATCGCCCTCGTCCTCAGCATCGATGAAGAGATCATGGGCTTCTCGAGCCAGATGGTCTTCGGCATATCGGAAGTTCTGTCCGGCACTCCTTATCATATCGTCGTGACACCGCATTCCCACAGCAAGGACCCTATGCTGCCGGTGCGCTATATCCTCGAGACTGGCTCGGCCGACGGCGTCATCATCTCGCGTATCGAGCCGGACGACCCGCGCGTGCGGCTCCTGTCGGAACGCGGCATGCCCTTTGCAACGCACGGGCGCACCGATGCAGGTCTCGTCCACCCCTTCCACGATTTCGACAACGAGGCCTTCGCCCATCAGGCGGTGGAACGCCTCGTCAAACGAGGTCGGCGGCGCATCGCCCTGCTGCAGCCGCCGAGCAAGCTCACCTATTACGCCCATATTCGGATCGGCTTTCAGACCGGCCTGCACGATTACGGCGCCGAGGAAGTTCCCCTGCGCATCAACACCGACGCGCCGCTTGCCGATATCCGCGACGTCGTCGAGGTGATGATGCGCTCGGCGAACGCCCCTGACGGCATCGTCTGTTCGGCCGGCAGTGCGGCGATCGCCGTCAATGCCGGCATCGAGGCCGCCGGCAAGGCGCTGGGGCGCGATCTCGATATGGTGTCCAAGCAGTCGGTGCCGATCCTGAACTGGATCCGTCCCGAGATCATCACCGCCCAGGAGGATGTGCGCCAAGCCGGCCGCGAAATGGCCAAAGCCGTCATCGCCCGCATCGACGGCGTCGAACCGGAACTGCTGCAGAGCATCAGTCAGCCGATCTGGCCGGAGGGTGACAGGTAGGGTGATGGCGGAGCGGGATGACAACTAGCAAAACAATGCAACATCGAAAACAACGATATAACGCCCTCTGAGCGCGGCATTCTCCAACATCCCTCATCCTGAGACGCGCAGCGGAGCCTCGAAGGGCACGCCGCAGCGCTCCTCCTTCCATCAATTTCCCGCCATGCCGAGCACCCGCCCCGTCCTTCGAGACCCCTACGGGGCGCATCAGGATGAGGTTCTTATTACTTTAAGTTGCGTCGAAGAAAAACGCGCCCTACCGTCGGATTCGCAAGTGGGCATCGCCTTGAAAAAAGCCAAGATTGGCCGCCATCTCACGAAACGAACCGCGGGGATGTCGACAGGATGCAGCAGAGCAGCGTGCCTTATTTCAGCCAATGGGAAACACCCGGCATGACGCTGCCGGTGCTTGCCGACGGGTCGCGGGCGCTGCTCAGCGATCCGCTCTGGCGCCATTCGGGAGCCGCGACCATTGAGGAATATGCGCGCTGGGCGGTGAATGTCTGCGGCATGGCCTGCTTGAAGATGATTCTCGCCGCGCGCGGCGAAATCCATCCGACTCTCGAGCTTGCCCGCGCCTGCACTAGATATGGCGGTTATGTCATCAACGAGATCGACGCTTCGATCAAGGGGCTGATCTACGCTCCCTTCGTCCGCTTTGTGAGCGAGCGTTTCGGGCTCGGCGCCGAGACGATGACCAACGTCGAGACGTCGGCCATCCCGGAACTTCTGTCGAAACGCCGCTTCTTCATCGCCTCGGTGCATTCGGCCATCCGCTGGCCGGAGCGCGAGCCGCCGGCAAAGGGCGGACATCTCGTGCTGGTGACATCAGCTTCGCAGGAGACGATCCGCTTCCACAATCCGTCCGGCCATGACGCGGCAAGCCAAGCGGATGTCACGCTGCCGCTTGCCGTCTTCGATCGTTTCTTTGCCAATCGCGGCATATCGGTCGAAGCCTGATCTTTCCGCATCCTATCGCTTCGGAGGCTTTCATGACCCCTTCCCCCAACAGGCTGCGCATCGCCGTGCTCTTCGGCGGCCGTTCGGCCGAGCACGATGTTTCGATTCTTTCGGCGACCAACGTCATGGCCGCCCTGGAGCCCGAGAAATACGATGCCCTTCCCGTCTTTGTCACCCACGAGGGACAATGGCTGCTGAGCAGCTTCGAGGACGGCCGGCTGGCGACACCCTCGTCAGGCACGGAAATCTGCCTCGTGCCGGGCGGCCGCGGGCGCATGCTGGCCATGTCAGCCCATGGCGCGCCGCATGAATTGCCAAGGATCGACATTCTGTTTCCTGTGCTGCACGGCCCGCATGGTGAGGACGGATCGGTGCAGGGCTCGGCGCAAGTGGCGCGCGTGCCGCTCGCCGGCTGCGGCATCCTCGGTTCGGCCACGGCCCTCGATAAGGATATCGCCAAGCGCCTGCTGCGGGCGGCGGGCCTGCCGGTGGCGCGCGCCGTGACGATCCACGAGGGTGCTGCCCCTTCACTCTCCGCGCTCGAAGGCGAACTCGGCCTGCCGCTCTTCATCAAGCCGGCACGGCAGGGATCGTCGGTCGGCGTCGCCAAGGTCCATGCCAGCCAGGAATTCGCCGCAGCGCTCGAGCAGGCCTTCCGCCATGACCGCATCCTGCTTGCCGAGGAATTCGTCGCCGGACGCGAGATCGAATTCAGCGTGCTGGAGGATACCGACGGCAAGCTTTTCGTCTCCCGCCCGGGCGAGATCGTGCCGGCCGAAAGCCACGGCTTCTACAATTACAGCGCCAAATATATCGATGAGAACGGCGCTGCCTTGAAAGTGCCGGCCGACCTGCCGGCGGAGATCGAGGCCGCCATGCGCGACATGGCCGCAAGGGCTTTCCGAGCCGTCGGCTGCGACGGCATGGCGCGCGTCGATTTCTTCCTGACATCGGACATGCGCTTCGTCATCAACGAGCTCAACACCATTCCCGGCTTTACCGATATCAGTATGTATTCAAAGGCGATGGCGGCAAGCGGCGTAAGCTATGCCGAGATCATCGACCGTCTGGTGGGCCACGGCATGGCGCGCGCCCGCAGGGCAGGCTAGATCATGAACAGGTCGATTCTGATTTCCGGATGTTCCGGCGGCGGAAAATCGACGCTGCTTGCGGAGCTTGGCCGCCGCGGTCACAGGATCGTCGAAGAGCCCGGCCGGCGGATCGTCAAGCAGGAGCTCGATGGCGATGGCGCTGCCTTGCCTTGGGTCGACATGGCAGCCTTCGCCCGTCGTGCGATCGAAATGGCGATTGCCGACCACGCGGCCGTCGCACGGCAGCCGGGCTGGACGTTCTTCGATCGTGGGTTGATCGACGCCGCGGCAGCGCTTCAGCACCTGACCGGAGAACCGAACTTGGAAAGGTTGAGCGCCGCCTACCCTTACGACAGACGCGTTTTTCTCACGCCGCCATGGGCGGAGATCTACGTGAGCGATCCTGAGCGGCGCCATGCCTTCGACGAGGCTGTCGCCGAATATGACCGGCTAGCCGCGATCTATCCGACGCTCGGCTACCAGGTCATCATACTGCCGAAGAGGCCGGTCGCCGATCGGGCCGATTTCGTGCTCGACCGCCTGTCTCAGGAAGCGAATTAGCTGCTTCTCGCCCGCATCTCAGCGCCTGTGAAGAACACACCATTGGAAAGACTGCCGGCCGCCGCCAGGCGTCGCATGCTCCTCGCGCCAGTCGCGCTCCAGTATGAAGGCGGGCGAGAACTCCGCCGCCAGCGCTGCCGCGTCATAACGCCGGACCGGCAGGCCGCTGCATCGCTCTGGCCCATCCGGCGCGAAGGTCGCGATAATCACGACGCTGCCCGGCGCCGTTCCGGCGTCAAGGGCGCGGCGATAGGCGAGCCGTTGCGCGGGCTCGGTGAGGAAATGAAAGAGCGCGCGGTCATGCCATACGTCATAACCGCGCTCCGGGCGCCATACGGTAATATCGGCCACCACCCAATCGACCTGAGCCGCCCCGCCCCGCAGCCGCGCCTTGGCGACCTCAAGGGCTGGCGCGGCGATATCGAGAACCGTGAGGTCGGACCACCCGCGCTCCAACAGACGATCGACAAGGCTCGAGGCGCCGCCGCCGACATCGATCAGCGAAGCGGTGGCCGGCAGATGCAGCTCGTCAAGCGTACGCAGAGAAGGCTCAGGCATCGGTTGATACCAGCTGACACTGTCGGCAGCCTTCACACGGTAAACCGCGTCCCAATGTTCCTGTTTCCCGTCCGTCATCCGGCACCCATCTCTTGCAGAGCCCGATACTGATCCATCAACGTGTAAGGATTGAGACGTCCGTCAATTGCCTGTCGGCCTCAGAGCATAGTCTCAAGGAGCGAAGTGACGATAGACGAGATCGGCAGGATCAGTCCGAGGTGCCGCGGGATCGAGACGCGCTCCCAGCCGTTCCGCAACGGCAACGGATGCGGCATTGCCCGGAGCAATATAGCTGACGAGCGACGTCAGCTTGAGCGTCAAAAAGCCCCAATCGCGGAGCGCCAAGGCTGCTTCCGTCGCATAGCCCCGGCCCTCGCGCCCTTCGTAGACGAACCACCCCAGCTCCTTTTCGGGAAAGAGCGGCCCATGGTTGATCCCCACCTGGCCGACGCATTCGCCGCTCTCGGCAAGATCGATCATCAGCGCTCCATGTCCGAACAGCTGCCAGAGCGCCACGTCGTGACAGAACATCCCCCACGCTGCCCGCAGGTCGAAGGGACCGCCATTTCGACAGACCGCGGGGAAGCCATCAGTCGAGCGTAGGCGTCGAAATCTTCGACCTCAGGCTTGCGGAGAATTAGCCGCTCCGTTCGAATTGTGATCGCGCCCGTTCCGGACATGTTATCGCCTTTCTGAACGTCTAGCTTTCGAATGCCGCAGCAAACTGAAGTGTGCCGCTCGGCGTCCCCCGGCGAAGCCTCCATCGCGTTCGCCTGTCACATCGGACGACATGCGGCGGCCCGCGAAAAAGCCCGGCGCGACGGCCGGGCTTTTTCGTATCTTCTCTGCAAACCTCAGAAGGTCGCCGCACCGCTGCCCCAGGGGCCGTGGTGAAAATCCTTGCCATCAAGGCGGTCGAAGCCGTGGGCGCCGAAGAAATCGCGCTGGGCCTGGATGAGATTCGCGGTTCCCCTGCCTTGGCGGTAGGCGTCGAAATAGGTGAGCGCCGAGGTCAGCGCCGGCACTGGCAGGCCGGCCGAGATGGCGGCAGCGACGACGCGGCGTAGCGCCGGAATCGATTCCTTGACCATCTCGGAGAAAGCTGGCGTGACGATCAGGTTCGCAGCATCCGGAGCCTTGGTGAAGGCCGAGGTGATCTCATCGAGGAACTGCGAGCGGATGATGCAGCCGGCACGCCAGATCCTGGCAATCGTCGGCATCGGCAGCGACCAGTTGAACTCACGCGAGGCTTCCGCCATCACCGCGAAGCCCTGCGCATAGGCGCCGATCTTGGCGGCAAAGAGCGCCAGTTCCAGATCCTTGTTGAGCTCGGGACCGTAGGCGATCGGGAACGAAACGGCCTGCGTGCCGAAAATCTTTTCCGCCGCTTCGCGCTGCGACTTCATCGAGGAGAGGCTGCGGGCGGCGACGGCGGCTTCGATCGCCGTTGCCGGAATGCCCATGTTCTGCGCCTCGATCGCCGACCATTTGCCGGTGCCCTTCTGGCCTGCCTTGTCGAGGATCATGTCGACCATCGGCCCGCCGGAAACCGGATCGGTCGCCGCCAGCACCTTCTCGGAGATCTCGATCAGGTAGGAGTTCAGCCGGCCCTTGTTCCACTCGCCGAAGATGCCGGAGATTTCGGAGGCGCTCTTCCCGAGGCCGTCGCGCAGAATGCCGTAGATTTCGGCGATCATCTGCATGTCGGCATATTCGATGCCGTTATGGATGGTCTTGACGAAATGGCCGGCGCCGTCATTGCCGAGCCAGGCGACGCAGGGCTCGTCATTGTAGCGGGCGGCAATCGAGGTCAGCACCTTCTCGACTCGCTTCCAGGATTCTTCGGTGCCGCCGACCATGATCGACGGTCCGTGGCGCGCACCCTCTTCGCCGCCGGAAACACCCATGCCGATGAAGGTGAGATCGGTGTTTTTGAGGCGGTCGAAGCGGGCGACGGTGTCGCGGAAATTGGCGTTGCCGGCATCGATCATGATGTCGCCCTTGGAGAGATGCGGGCGCAGCGCCTCCATCTGCTGGTCGACGGCCTCACCGGCCTTGATCATGATGATGATCGGACGCGGCGGCCGGATCGCATCGACGAACTCTTCGATGGTCTTGCAGGGAATGATCTGCTTCTTCAGATCGCCGGCGCTTTCATAGAATTCATCGGTTTTCTCAGGCGTGCGGTTGAAGACCGCGATTTTATTGCCTTTCTCCGCGATGTTGAGCGCCAGGTTGGAGCCCATGACCGCAAGGCCGATCAGTCCGATTTCTGCCTTTTCCACGACAAACCTCCGATGTGTCATTTGGACCGGTGTTGTGGCACTGTCTCGCTCAAACGGCAAGTCTCGCGAGGGTCTAATCGGTTCGCAAAAGCCGATGAAATACAGCTTTGATCGCCTGACTTGTCCGACAACCTTTCATCTGCAGCCGATCCGGAAGCCGCAAATTTTCGCGATCGCCCGTACCGCCCTATCTCATGTTATCATGCGGACCTCGGGAGATATCGTTTGGTTTCGAAAAGACGAAAAGATATGGCGCTGCTTGCGGCCCGCGCCGGCCGCTACCGCGAATATGCCCCGACGCCCGCATTGTGGCGCCATTTCAGCCGCCTCTGGTCGCATACGCTGAACGATGGGCCGCCAGCGAGGGTGGCGATCGTGCCGGATGGTTATTGTGATCTCCTCTGGATTCACGGAAGGCTTGAGGTCGCCGGGCCCGACAGGACGGCAGCCTTCCCCGTCATAAGGCCGGGCGCGACCGTCATCGGCGCGCGCTTTGCGCCGGGCGCCGCGGCATCCTGGCTGAAGACGCCGCTCTCGGCGCTGGTCGGCCTCTCGGTGCCGCTTGCCGACATCGGCCGGAAGGGCACGAGCGAATTCGAAGCGCGGCTGCAAGATCGTCCGGACCCCGAGGCCGCCGCGACGCTGTTCGGCCGTCTGCTTGAAGAGGCCGCGCGCGACGAGGAGGAGCCCGCCCGCGACGCCGCCATGATCTTCGCCGCCGCCGACAGCGACCGCCCGGCCTCCGGCCTGCCGGACCGGCTCGGCATGAGCGAAAGGCAGCTGCGCCGCCGCTGCTACCATCATTTCGGCTATGGCGCAAAGACACTGGAACGCATCCGCCGGTTCCAGAAGTTCCTCGACCTCTGCCGCAGGGTGGACACGATGCCGCTCGCCCGCATCGCGCTCGAAGCAGGCTTTGCCGATCAGGCCCACATGACACGCGAGGTCGCAGAACTCTCGACGCTCACCCCTGCGATCATCCTCGACCAACTCGGCGGGTGGAAAGGATCGGGCTGACCGTTTTGTTCAAGACACCGCTGGCCAGCCTTATTATTTCAGGGAAACCAAAATTCAAGGACCTGCACCATGGCGACAATGCCTGCAAAAATTATCCACCAGTCGATCGAGCGCGACTGGCGGGATGTCTACGACTTCGCCGGCAGGCCGGAGAACATGCCGCTCTGGGCCTCCGGCCTTGCCACCGGCTTCGAGCCAGACGGCGCCGACTGGATCGCCAACGGTCCCCTCGGCACCATCAAAGTGAGCTTCGTTCCCGCCAATGAATTCGGCGTGATCGATCATACGGTGACGATCGAATCCGGGCTCCGGGTTTATAATGCCCTGCGCATCGTACCGAACGGCGACGGCTGCGAGGTCATGTTCACGCTGTTGCGTCTGCCCGGCATGACAGATGCGCAATTTGCCGCTGATGCCGCGCATATCGAGAAGGATCTCGTCATGCTGAAAGCCCTGATGGAGAGATAAATGGCTGAAAACTCCGAACACAACGACCGCCGCATCGACTATGTCGAATTCAACGTCTCCGACATCGCCGCCGCCAAAGCCTTTTACGGCTCGGCGTTCGGCTGGCGTTTCACCGATTACGGCCCGAATTACTGCGAATTTGATGACGGCCGGCTGAAGGGCGGCTTCACCGATTTCGGCCCCGTGCGGCCGGGTGGCCCGCTCGTCGTCGTCTACGCCAGGGATCTGGAAGAAGTGCTGACTTCGGTCGAAAGGGCCGGCGGCACGATCTGCCGGCCGATTACCGATTTTCCCGGCGGCCGCCGCTTCCATTTCCTCGACCGTGACGGCTACGAGCTCGCCGTCTGGGCGACGGCATAAATTGAGCAATTCCAGCAAAAGTGTGCAGCGGTTTTGCGCCCGGAATTGCGTGAAAACAAAGAGATAGAACAATTCCGTGATTCGAAGAAAAACGGAATTGCTCTAGACTACCGATCCATCACGATCAGAGCGCCGATCACAATGCCGCTCGCATCGCGAAGCGGCGACATGCGACAGCGTACCTGCCGGGATGCGCCGTCGTCAGTCCGGCGCTCATAAGTGTAGTCGACCTCCCCGCCGGCAAAACAGACGTCCAGCTTATGCTTGGCGCATTCGACAAATCGCTCCTCGCCGATGAATTCGGAAAGGTGACGCCCGATCAGTTCCATCGGCTTCCTGTCGAGACGAGCGCTGTTGGCCGCATTGGAATAGAGGTAGCGGTAGTCCCTGGTCAGCACCGCCACACGGTCCGGTAGGCTTTCGAGGATCGCCGAATTGAGGAATTGGCCGTTGTCGGTGTCGGGCACATAGGCTGCCGGCGGCTCGATGCGCGCATCCTGCGGCGAAGGCACCCGCCAGTCCGGCGCATGCGTGCCGAAATAGCAGTCGAGCAGATAGGAAAGCACCGCCGTATGTTCCCTGACGCTGGCGCTGTCGTCCGCGTCCCGAGCGACGAGATGGCTGACGAACTGCAGCTGCATATAGACTTCGAGCAGATTGGCCGCCCGGCTGGCCAGGATAGCCTCGACCAGCGGCTCGACGTGACGGTCGAGCAACATCACGCGCTGATCGTCGCCCCGGCTTATGGCTTCCTCTATTTGCGCGCAGCGCAAGGAAAAGGCTCGAAAAAGCTCCAGCAAGACGCCTCCCACTCCCATTGTCCCAAGTGGCGTGTCCAAATTGTGTGGCTGCACTTTCCCAAATGCGCCCTGAGGTGGATATTATTCGCGCCCTGGTAGTGACGGCTAACATGAAGTTTACTCGGTTTCAATCCGAGAACACCTGCCGCTTTTCACCGCTGATAAATCAGGGTTTGATTTTCAAGGCGCGAGCGTCTTCTTGATCTGCCAGCGGTCGTGATACCAGAGCCACTGTTCCGGATATTCCCGCACCCAACTTTCCACCTTGTCGTTGAGTAGCTGGGCGGCCGCCGGCAGGTCGAGATTGCCTTTGGCGTCGCGCGGCATCTCCAGCCGCGGCTCGATTTCCAGCCGGTAGCGGTTTCCCGGCAGGCGAATGCAGCGCGCCGGATAGACCTCGCAATCGAACTGGCGCACCAGCTTCGGCAGCAGCGGATTGGTCTTCACCTCTCGCCCGAAGAAGGTGCCTTTCAGCCCCTTGCCGAATTTCTGGTCGACGAGCACGCCCACCCCCTGGCCCGCCTCCAACTGGCGTGCGAGCGCGAAGGAGGAGCCGGCATGCGAGGGCACCAGCTTGCCCATGCGCGCGCTGCGGAAGTCAAACACCTTCTTGGCGACATAGGGATTGTTCGGCGGCCGGAAAAGCACGGTGACCGTGAGCCCGAAGGCCGCACCCGCCACCGGCAGCAGCTCGAAATTGGCGGTATGGCCGGTAAAGACGATGAAGGGGCGCGGATTGTCGCGCAGGTCGAGGAAGATGGGGATGCCCGACACCTCCACCCTGCCCGGCTCCGGCCGTTCGGGGTCGTAGTCGAATAATTCGTCGAGGAAGACGTATTCGGCCGCGAGCCGACCCATATTTCCCCAGCTGGCGAGCGCAATCTCTTCGATCTCGGCCTCGCTCTTCTCAGGGAAAGCGTTGCGGAGATTGACGAGCATCAGCTTATGGCGGCGGGTCCGCCGGCCGAGGCTGCGCATCACCCGGTCCGCGAAGCGAATCGCGCCATCGGCCGGAAACAGCTTCAGCACGTTCAGGAAGCCGAACATCGCCTGCGCCACCAGCCATTGCTGGAAATTTCTGAGCGCCAGAACGACCCGGGTAATGAACAGCTTCACGTCAGGTCAGTCCATCTTCAGAATGATCTTGCCGAAGATCTGGCGGGATTCCATCCGCTCCAGCGCGCGGTCGATATCGTCGAAGCCGACTTCGGTATCGATGACGGGATGCACGAGCCCGCGCCCCATCTTCTGCATCGCATCGGCCATGTTCTCCATACGGCAGCCGAAGGAGCCGAGAAGCTTCAACTGCTGCTGGAACAGCATCATCAGGTTCATCTCGGTCGAAACGCCCGAAGTCGAGCCGCAGGTGACGAGACGCCCGCCGCGCTTCATGCAGAGCATCGAACCGGCCCAGGTATCCTTCCCCACATGCTCGAAGACGACGTCGACGCCCTTCTTCTTGGTGAGCTTGCGCACCACGCCTTCGAAGCGGTCGGTGCGGTAGTTGATGACGTGATCGGCGCCGAGTGCCTTCGCCTTCTCGATCTTGTCGTCGGAGCCGACCGTGGTGATGACGGTGCAGCCGATCTTCTTGGCAAGCTGGATTGCCGCCGTGCCGATGCCGGAGCCGCCGGCGTGGACGAGGACGGTTTCGCCGGGCTCGAGCTTGGCATTGTCGAACAACATGTGCTCGACCGTGCCGAAGGTGACGGGGGCGAGCGCCGCACCAATCGCATCGACGCCGGGAGGAGCCGGAACGAGCAGGCGCGCCGGCAGATTGACCTTCTCCTGCGCGAAACCGTCGAGATGGAAACCGTGCACGCCGGAAACATGTTCGCAGAGATTGTCGCGGCCTTCGCGGCAGGGTCGGCAGAGGCCGCAGGTACGCGCGCCATAGATCGAAACCAGTTGGCCCGGCAGCACATTGGCGACACCCGGCCCGATCGCTTCGACGACGCCGGAGGCTTCCGCGCCGATGACAAGCGGCATCTTGCGCTTGGCAAAAGCCATGCCGCGCCAGCCCCAGACGTCGATATGGTTGAGGGCCACTGCCTTGACGCGCAGCGTCACCTCGCCGGCGGCAGGCGCCTCCGGTTCCGGCAGGTCGGTGATCTCAAGCTTGCGGTCGTCGATCAGTTGCAAAGCGCGCATAGCAAAATCCCTCGCCTCAGAGGCGTTCGTCTCGTCCTGAAATTGTCGGGAACCGCTTAAGCCGGTTCGAGCGCCATGACAAGGCTGGCATTCTGCCCGCCAAAGCCGAAGGAGTTGGAAAGCACGGCCGAAACCTGAGCCTCCCTCTTCTTGTTCGGCACGACATCGAGCACGATCGACGGATCGGGATTATTGTAGTTGATCGTCGGCGGCAGCGTGCCCGTCAGCATCGTCTGCAGCGAGAATACCGCCTCGACCGCACCCGCCGCCGTCAGCGTATGGCCGATCATCGACTTGTTCGACGAAACCGGAATGCCGACCAGCCGTTCGCCGAAGACGGCCGACATGGCGCCATACTCCATCTTGTCGTTTTCAGGCGTCGAGGTGCCGTGCGCGTTGATGTAGCCGATGCCGCTCTCGTCGATACCGGCATCGGCAAGAGCCGCGCGGATCGTCGCGATCGCCGGGCCGCCATCAGGCGAAGACCGGGTGCGGTGGAAGCTGTCGGCCTTGTCACCGGCGCCCTTCATGATGCCGAGCACCTTGGCGCCGCGAGCGACCGCCGATTCCAGCGATTCCAGCACCAGGGTGGCCGCACCCTCGGCGATGACGAAGCCATCGCGATCCTTGCTGAACGGCTTGGAGGCTTTGGTCGGCGGATCGTTCTGCGTCGAAAGGGCCGACAGCAGCGAGAAGCGGATCAGCGCTTCGGCGCTGAGCGATCCGTCCGTCGCGACGGTCAGCGCGCGGTCGGTGCGGCCCTGGCGGATCGCCTCGATGCCGAGCTGGATCGCAGTGACGCCGGAGGCGCAGGCCGTCGACAAGGTCACCGGCAGGCCGCGCGTGCCGAACCGGTCGGCAAGACGCTCGGAAATCGCGCCGAACAGCGCCGCCTCGTGGAAGGCCGGGTCGGGCCGCTGGCGCAGCGCCGTCAGGAAGCGCTCATAGGCATCACCGGGATGGTCGGCGGCCGGCGAACGGTCGGCGAGTTCGAACCGGGCGCTCCATTCCGGCTCGATCGGCGGCGCAGCAAGAAACAGCGGGCCACTGAAATCGCCTGATAGACCGGCATCGGCTAATGCCTCGATGGTCGTCTCGCGCGCAAAGGCATAGGAGCGCTCGACGGCGTTCGGGACGGGAATCTCGATGAAATCGACGGTGCCGGCGATCCGGGTCGACAGGCCTTCTGTGGGAAAACGATTGATCGCGTGGATACCCGAGGTGCCGGACGAAAGGGCCGCCCAGTTGTCCTTCAGGCCCTGGCCCAGCGACGTGATGATGCCCATGCCCGTCACTGCGACGATCGGCCGGCCGAGATGATCCTTGTAAGCGGAAGCTGTCATATCTCTCTCCTCACGCCTCTGCGGAAAGAACGGCGACGCCCTCGCCGCGCTGGTGTCCGACTGTCGTTACGACGGCGGCTTTCGTGCCCGCCTTCATCGGCGCTTCATGAGCAGCGTCGAAGGGCGGAACCTTGGCCTTGGTATCGATGGCAAGGGCTGCGAGCGCCAGCCCCAGCGGGAAATGCGCCTCGATCGTGTGACCGGAAACGCCGCCGAAGCCGCGGATTGCTGCACCGGGAAGCTGATGCTCCAGCACTGCCTTTTCGCGGGCCGCGATTTCATGCATGCCGGTCGAGCCGGAGAAGATCGCCGTCGCCTCCGGCGGCAGCTCGGCGGCAGGCTTCAGCAGCCGCTCCATGCGCACTTCGAAATTGCCGGCGCTACGGCTGCCGCGGTCGCCTTCGACGGCGCTGATCGTCGCGTAGATATGCGCGCCGCGCTCTTCCGCATGCTTGCGCGATTCCAGCACCAGGAAGGCGCCGGCCGAACCGGTGATCATACCGCCGCCCGCAAGGCCGGCGCGCGACCAGAGCGGCGCCCATTCGTCGCGCGTATGCGCGCCGATCGCTTCGGTGAGCAGAATCATATCGGGACGTTCGGCAGCAAAGGCGCCACCGACCAGCGCATGGGTGGATTCACCCGAACGGATGCGCCAGAACGCGGTCTCGACGGCTGAAACCCCTGAAGCTTCTTCGCCCATGAAGGTGCGCGAGGAACCGGTAACCTTGTGAACGATGGAGATGTTGCCCGCAAGCAGGTTGGAAAGCTGCGCCAGGAACAGAGTTGGCCTCAGCTCCGTCGTCAGCTTCTCATTCAGCAGCAATTCGCGGTCGTTGCGCTTCAGGCCCTCGTCCACGATCAGCGTATCGACATTGATATCGCGCTCGCCACCGCCGGCGGCCACAATCATGTCCATCGTGCCGCAGGCCTCGATATTGTCCTTGAAGCCGGCATCGTCGAGTGCCAGACCGGCTGCGAAGACGCCGATCCGCTGCCAGTTTTCCATCTGGCGCTGGTCGCCGCGCTTGGCGATTTGCTGCGACCAGTCGATCTCTGGGAGCGGGTGCACCGGATAGGGTTTGAACTTCTCGGTCTCGACGATCGCCTTCGGCGCGCTTTCGGCCGAAAGCAGCGCGATATGCGCCTCCTTGCCGACGCCCTGACAGGTAACGATGCCGACGCCCGAAATGACGACGTCGTTTGCAGCCTTGCTCATTCAATCACTCCCTGCGCTGCGATCGCTTCGAGAAGCCCGACTTCGCCGGCGCGTTTTTTCACGATATCGCCGAGCGGCACCTCGCTGAAGGGCATGGTACGCAGTTTCAGTTGCGCGTCGCAGACCTTCTTGCCGCCGCTGGTGATCTTGGCCTTGGTGACCGCAAAACCGGAACCGTCGTGCTCCAGCACCGCCTCGATGTCGAGCACGGCTTCCGGCTCGACGAAGGTGCGCATCTTCGCGCCGTCGACCGACATCAGGAAGGGCATGGCGGCAAAATCGGTAGCGGCAAGCACCAGCATACCGGAGGCCTGCGCCATGGCCTCGATCAGGAGCACACCTGGAACGAGCGGCATGCCGGGAAAATGGCCCTCGAAAACGGGACTCTTTGCCGGCACGACGGATCGCGCCGAAAGTATCCCCTTCTTCAGGTCCACCGCTTCTACGCGGTCAATCATCTGGAAATATTCCAGCAGCATTCGGATCCTCCGGCCCGACGGGACAGATCCGCCCGCCGGTGACGCCTAGTTAGGAACGAAACCGCCCGGCCGCCATAGTCAGGGCGGCAGGGCGTTCGAAAAAGACTGATATGTCGCTCAGGCCTTGGCCGCTTTGAGCTCATCGATCTTGGCGCAGAGGTTCTTCAGCACGAAATATTCTTCCGTAGAGACCTTGCCTTCGTTGACCTCCTGCGTCCACTTTTCGAGCGGAATCTTGATGCCGAACTCCTTGTCGATGGCAAAGACGATATCGAGGAAATCGAGGCTGTCGATACCGAGGTCGTCGATCGTATGGCTCTCCGGCGTGATCGTGGCGCGATCGATCTCGCTGGTTTCTGCAATAATGTCGGCAACTTTATCGAATGTAGCGGTCACGCGCTGTACCTCATGAAATGACGATTTAAACCCCCTCATAGGCAAATCCTTTTCAAAAGCCAATGCTTTCGTCCGGCCGTTGCGGCAAATTGACAATAAGGTGTTGCCTAAACAGCAATGGAACGCCGGTGAGTGCAGGCGCCGAAAGCAGGATGCGGCCGTCCAACATCCTCACCGGTCTTTGATCTGAATCAAATTATGCGCGCTGGCATTTGATAATCATCAAACTGCGCTGGAAGGAATTGCGGTCGCGTTCCAGCATGTCCGGCTTTTTGAAGGATCACGACGATGGACGTTGCCAGCAACGAGATTTTCGAGACAGGCACGCCCGTCCCATGTCGTTCCTGTCAGGCGCGGCACGGCGTCGTCTGCGGCGCCCTGTCGAACGCTCAGCTGAAGGAGCTCAACCGCCACTCCATGCGCCGCAAGATCGGGGCCGGCTCGGAGATCATTGCGCAAGGATCGGAAAGTTCGTTTTATTCGAACATCATGCGCGGCGTGGTGAAGCTCTGCAAGATGATGCCGGACGGACGCCAGCAGATTGTGGGCCTGCAGTTCGCTCCCGATTTCGTCGGCAGGCCCTTCGTCCGCGAAAGCACACTGTCGGCGGAGGCGGCAACCGACGCGGAAATTTGTGTCTTCCCGCGCAACCTGCTCGACCGCATGATCGGGGAGACGCCGGAGCTGCAGCGCAGGCTGCACGATCAGGCGCTCAACGAGCTGGACGCCGCGCGCGACTGGATGCTGACGCTCGGCCGCCGCACGGCGGAGGAGAAGGTTGCAAGCCTGCTCCACCTCATCGCAACCCATGCCGAGCCGCAAACCGCCATCAGCACCGCCTTCGATTTGCCGTTATCGCGCGCCGAGATCGCCGATTTTCTCGGGCTGACGATCGAAACCGTCAGCCGGCAAATGACAAGGCTGCGCAAGTGGGGTGTCATCCTGATCGAGAACTCCAGACATATCGTCGTTCCCGATCTGGATGAGCTGGAAAGGATCAGCGCGTAATGCGATCAGACGTCGAATTCGGATTCAGGCGCTGATCCGGGATCAGCGCGTGATGACGACGCGCGTGTTGGCAAGACCTGCCTGCCGCGCCAGCGAAAAGAACTCCGCCGCATTGTCGGGATGCAAGCGAACGCAGCCATGCGAGGCCGGCCTGCCGAGACGCTTCAGATCGAAGGTGGCGTGAACGGCGTAACCGCCGTTGAAAAATACGGCGTAAGGCATCGGCGCGTTGTCGTACTTGCGGGAACGGTGATCGCGCGACAGCCATTTGGCGCTCCAGGAGCCGGTGGGCGTGACATAACCATTGCGCGCGGTCGAAACCTTCCAGCGATATTTGACGAAGCCGTTCTCGGTGACGGTCATCGTCTGCTTGCCGATGCTGATATTGGCAATCAGCGTTGCTGCCTCAGCCGCAACCGGAGAAAACTGCAGTAATAAGCTTGCCGTCGCGGCGGCAAAAATCGTCTTCATGATAACCCCTCTTCGCACCCGCGCATTTGATTGCGCCCTCACGACAGAGAGACTACGACGATACTTGATTACATAGCTTTAACCCGAATGGTAATCACAATTCTAACAGGGCATTGACGGTTTAAGCGCCGCAGGACGGCCGCTCCGCCTCACTGAAGCTTGCGCGCCGCCGGCCTTTGCTTGAGCTGCTGATAGGCCTTGTTCATCCTTTCGCGGATGGAGGCCATGGTGCCGAGATTATGGCCGCAGGCCGCGCAGCTGATGATGTCCGTCTCCCGGATCTCCGGACGCTCGAATTTCATCTTGGTGCTTCTGCACTTCGGGCACGGTAGTTCAACCTGAACTGTCATCGTTCTGCCTCCGGTCTGATGGATATGAGGCGTTTCGCATAAAGCTTTACGGCGGGACTGTCCACTGGGGCGTGAGCTGTGCCGCAAGTCCCTCACAGAAAGCACAAAAACAATCCGAACGTCACGCCGGCAAGCACCATGCAGCTCGCCTGATATACCGAGACTCCGTCTTCGATGTCGCCGGATGTCGCGACATCGCGCCCGGGATTGTTGATCATCGGTTCGGTAATGAGCACGCCGCCATAGATGCGCGGTCCTGCGAGCTGGACATTCAGCGCACCAGCCATTGCCGCTTCCGGCCGGCCGGAATTCGGCGAACGGTGCAGGCCGCCGTCGCGCATCGCCACCCGGATCGCTTCGCGGCAGGCGCTGGTGCCGCGCCGGATCCAGGCGCCAGCAGCAATCAGCAGGATGGAAAGGCGCGCGGCCGGCCAGTTGGCGACATCGTCGAGCCGGGCGGCCGCCCAGCCGAAATCGATGTATTTTTCCGATCTATGGCCGATCATCGAATCCGCCGTGTTCAGCATCTTGTAGGCAAAAAGCCCTGGCAGGCCGAAGATAGCATACCAAATCGCCGGCGCGACGACGCCATCGGAGAAGTTCTCGGCAAGGCTTTCGATCGCCGCGCGGCAGACGGCCGGCTCATCCAGCGTCTCGGGATCGCGCCCCACAATGCGGGCGACGGCGGCCCGCCCACCGGCAAGCCCCTCCTCACGCAGGGCGACGGCAACGGCAGCGACGTGGTCGGCAAGGCTCTTCTGCGCCAGAAAGATCGCCACCAGTCCGGTCTCCAGCGGGATGCCGGCGAGGCCGAACAACGCGAAAAACCGGTTGAACACGAAGCCTGCCGCCAAGGCCAGCAACAGCAGCGCCAGGATGGCGGCAACGCCATTCATTCGTCGTTGATGGCCCGTGAGGCTTGAAGGATTGAGCTGCTGGTCGGCATAGGAGATCACCGCTCCGAAAATCGCAACGGGATGCGGCACGCGCGACCAGAGCCATTGCGGATCGCCGAGTATCCGGTCGAGCAGCAGCGCCAGAAGCAGCACGAGAAGGTTTAGATCGATCGTCATCGCTCAAATCTCTGAAGGACTTCGCCAAGCCACCGGTCCGCCGCCGGATCAGGCGTCAGCCCGAAACGGAGCCAAGTGGGCGCATAGTCGAACTTGCGGACGAGAATATGATGGCGGCAGAGATGCGTGTAAATGTCGCCCGCCCTGGCATCGTCGACAAGGGTAAACAACGCCGTTCCCCCTGTAATCTGCAGCCCGAGCCCGGTCAGCACCGCATGAAGCCCGGCCCGGCGTTCATTGATGAGCCGGCGGATGGCGGAAACGTCCGAACGCAGCAGCGAGCCCGCTATCGAAAGGGCCGGTCCTGAAACCGCCCAGGGTCCGAGCCACTCCTCGAAACGCTTGAGAATATCATCAGGCGCAATCGCAAAGCCGAGCCGCAGACCGGCGAGCCCGAAAAACTTGCCGAAGGAGCGGAAGATCACCAGCTTGGAAAGCCTCTGCGCGTGGCCCGCGAGACTGAGCGCCGGATCGGCATCGCCGAAGGCTTCGTCGACAACCAGAAGTCCATTGACCGCCTTCATCCTGTCATGCAGGCCAATCAGCGTTTCCACAGGCCATGCCAGCCCATCGGGATTGTTCGGATTGACAACGACGGCAAGCCGATGCTCGTTTCCGATCGCAGCGACATGATTGACGGTATTGACGGCAAAACCGGCCGAAATAAAAGCGCGCGCATACTCGCCATAGGTCGGCGCCACGATGGCGACCTTGGCGCCTTCACCCATTGTCAGCAATCTCGGCAGAAGCTGGATCACCGATTGCGTGCCGGGCACCGGCAGCGGCAGGATCTCGCCGCTCCCGTAGTAATCGCGCGCCGTCCGCCTTGCCTCATCGACCAGATGGCTGTCCGGGAGGCGGTGCCAGGCCCTTGTCGGGATTTCCGGTAGGGCCGCCGGGCATGGATTGATTCCGGTAGAAAGGTCGAGCCAGTCTTCCGGCCTGCCGCCAAAGGCGGCAGCAGCGGCAGTAACTCCGCCACCGTGGACGATCGGCGCGCTCATGCGGAGATCCCGGCGAGATCGATCAAATGCATGTAGGAACCCGCCACCTGCCCGCGCCGGAGTCCCGCCGGGCCGAGATCGGTTCCGAGCGCATCCCGCACCTGAAACAGCCGCTCGCCCTCGCCTTCCGAAATGGGGGTGGAATAGTGGAATTCATGCGCCGTCATCGCCCGCTTAAAGATTGCACCGTCGAGCGGCATGACGTGACGATAACCGAGATGGCGTTTGCGCGCGGCATAGCTCGTGACGACAGGCAGCAGGCCGAGCATCTCGTGACGCTTGCCCTCTGCGTCGATCAGTCCTTCGCCGAGCACCATGTAGCCGCCGCACTCGCCATAGATCCGGATGCCGCGCGCCGCCGCATCGACAAGGGCGGCGCGGAAATTCGGCGCCTGGGAAAGCGTTCCGGCATGCAGCTCGGGATAGCCACCCGGCAGATAGATCGCATCCGCATCGGCAGCAGGCGCTTCGTCGGCGAGCGGCGAGAAGAAGGAAATCGCGGCACCCCGCCGCCGCCAGCCAAGCAGCATATGTTCATAGGAAAAGGCGAAAGCGATATCGCGGGCCACCGCAATGCGACTGCCGAGTGGCGGCAGGCGATCGATATTGGCAGCCGACGGCCGGTTGAGGCCCTGCCTGGCGATGCGCAGCAGAAACTCGTAATTGCATTCCTCGGAGACGGCATCCGCCGCATGCTCGATGAAACCTTCGAGGCTTGCATGCTCACCGGCCTGAACAAGGCCGAGATGGCGAGCGGGCAGGGCCAGCGCCTTGTCGCTGCGGATCACGGCGATCACCGGCATGCGGATCGCCTCGAGCGCCTGACGCAGCATCGCCTCGTGCCGTTCGCTGCCGACCCTGTTGAGGATGACGCCGGCAACGCGCACATCGGCGCGGAAACCGGCAAAACCCGCCACCAGCGGCGCTACCGATTGCGACATGCGCGAAGCGTCGATGACCAGTACCACGGAAAGGCCGAGCTGGGCGGCCAGATCCGCCGCCGTCCCCTTGCCGTCGGCCGCCCCGTCGAACAGTCCCATCATTGCCTCGACGACGAGAATGCGGTCACCGGAGCGGTGCAGCGTGGCATTGGCCGAGATCAGCTCCGGCCGCATCGCCCAGGGATCGAAATTCAGGCAGAGCGTGCCGCTCGCAGCGGCATGGAAGGCGGGATCGATATAGTCGGGGCCGGCCTTGCCGGGCGCGACCGCGATGCCGCGCCGACGCAAGGCTCTGAGCAGCCCGAGCGTCACCGTCGTCTTGCCGGCACCGGAAGAAGGAGCTGCGATCAGGAGGCCGCTCATGCGAGCACCTGGCCGGCCTGGCGGAACGGATCGGGCTGCAGGCGTCGTCCGGCGAGAGCGCCGAGCCAATCGAGCGAGGCTCGGAGCCGCACCACCTCGCCGACGACGACCACGGCCGGCGGCTCGAGCCCGGAGGCGGTGACAGCCTCGGTCGCCTGCCCAAGCGTCGTCTCCAGCACCTGCTGAGCGCCGGTCGCCGCATTGCAGACGAAAGCCACGGGCTCGGACGGCGAGCGGCCCGAAGCAATGAGGTTGGCGCTGATCTGGGCGATGTGCTTCATCGCCATGTACATGACGATCACGGGCGAACCCTTGCCGATCGCTTCCCAGTCGATCCTGTCGGGTACGATGCCGGAGGAATCATGGCCGGTGAGAAACGTCACCGCATGATTGATCTCGCGATGCGTCACCGGAATGCCGGCATAGGCAAGCCCGCCGATACCGGCAGTGATACCCGGCACGATGCGGAATGGGATATTGTGTTCGACCAGCGTCAGAGCCTCCTCGCCGCCGCGCCCGAAGACGAAGGGATCGCCGCCCTTCAGCCGCAGCACCCGCTTGCCGGCGCGCGCCAATTCCACCAGGCGCAACGAAATATCCCGCTGCTTGGCCGAGGGTTTGCCGCCGCGTTTGCCGGCATATTCGAGTTCGGCGTCGGGGTGCGCGAGCCTCAGACAGTCCTCATTGACCAGCGCGTCATGGACGATCACATCGGCCTCGGCGAGCCCCCTGGCGGCCAAAAGCGTCAGCAGGCCCGGATCACCCGGACCGGCCCCGACGAGCCAGACGCTGCCCGGCTCCAGCGCCGGCAAATGGGAGACTATGCTATTCAACATTTTGTTGATCTAGGCCCAGCACGGGCCAAGGTCAACGCTGGCTGCGCCACCTCACTTGAAGTTGCTGAAATGACGACGACTCACTTTCCAAACAAGCGGATTCGATTTCGCAGGAAAGCGACGCAACAATATGAATATTTTATAATATTATACGAGCGGGACCGCCCGCAGCACGGACTGTTGACAAAGTCGTCCAACTCCTCTTCGTCATGCTGGGCCTAGTCCCGAGTATCTGCGGCGGCCGCGGCAGACCCTCGACACAGGGCCGAGGGTGACGCCGAAAAAAGCAAGTCGAAAGTTGACGCCCGCTGCTGCAATCGGCCTTCGAGGCACTCAGCCGCGAAGCAGCGTATCGCGGATCAGATTCAGGACCTTTTCCGACTCGATCCCTGTGGTGACGATCTGGCTCGGCCGGTCATCCCAATCGCCCGGCGGGAAGCGGCGGCCATCCGGCTTGACGATCGTCTGGCCATCGGCAATGCCGCCGCAGACGACACGCACGGCGCCCGATATGGACGAGAACAGTTCCGGCGCGACGACGTAGACTGCGGCGCAGCTGTCATGCACCATCATGCCGTCCTCGACCGCATGCTTGTAGAAGTCGATGTAGGACTGCGAGAGTGCATCGAGCAGTTTCACGGCGCCATCTCCCTCGGCCGCCATCCTGCCGAGATAACTGCGGCTCATCGTGGTGATCGATGTGACGTCGAGGCCGATGACGACCACCTTCCAGGGCGCGGTCATCACGATGTCGGCGGCCTCGGGATCGCCGTGAATATTGGCCTCGGCGACCGGCGAGACATTGCCGGGCACATAGAAATTGCCACCCATGATGACGACGTCCCTGACCAGGGTCGCAATCTCGGGATCCTCCTTCAGCGCCATCGCCAGATTGGTCATCCGGCCGACAGCGACCAGGCGCACCTCGCCGGGATTGGCCCGCACGGTGTCGATGATGAATCGGTGCGCCGGCCGGGGATCGAGCGGCAGGTCGATCGTGTGCGGCACCTCGATATCGCCGAGGCCGTTGTCGCCATGCACCATGGCCGGCCATTCCCGCTCGGCGCGCGAGGCATCGATGGTGACGCTGGCGCCCTTGGCGACGGGTGCAGGTATATTCCACTCACGCTTGAGGAAGAGCGCATTGCGCGTCGTGGTCTCGACCGATGCATTGCCGAAGACTGTGGTGATGCCGATCAGATCGATTTCAGGATGGCGATGCAGGAAGAGAAGCGCCATCGCGTCGTCAACGCCCGGGTCAGTGTCGTAAATGACCTTGTGCATGATATGTCCTCTAGATGTGAATCGCGAGGCTGCCGGTTGGCGCCGCGAATTGCCGCCACCATAGCGACCATCAGGCTTTCTGCAACCCGCCGCGGGCGACCGCCGCCGTCGCCTGCGCCGATTTGATTTTGCCAAGCACCAGTTCGGCATCATCGCCGATCGCCGCAAGCGCTGCCGATTCCGCAACGCCATGGCAGCCGACGCGAGCAAAGACGACGGCTGACGGATTTTTAAGCCGCGGCGTTTCCCGCTCCAGCCGCGGAGCGTCGAAGAATAGGGCCGGCACCGCAAAATACCTGGCAACTGCCAGGATCGCCGCCTCCTCCCGGCGGCTGTCGATGGAAGCAATGGCGGCGAGTTCATCCGCGCCGACACCGGCGGTCTCGAGCGCTGCAAAGGCGAGCGCCAACACCTCCGCAGGCTGCGTCCCGCGCTCGCAGCCAAGACCGAGCACATGGCGCCGTGCCGAATTGAAAGACATGTCGCTCATGGAAGCAGCCGAATGTGCCCTTGCTGTGTCCTTGCAGCCATTGCAGCTTGGAGAGGTAAATGCAACAAGACCGGCTGAACGTCCTTCTGGAATAGCATCTTGCCTGACATTGCCCTCCATCTGATCCTGCTGCTTTGCGCTGCTGCCTTCTTTGCCGGTTTCGTCGATGCGATTGCCGGCGGCGGCGGTCTCATCACCGTTCCCGCCATGTTGATCGCTGGCATCCCGCCGCTGCAGACGCTCGGAACCAACAAGGTGCAATCGATCTTCGGCGCCGCTTCTGCGACGCTCGCCTACGCCCGCAAGGGCCATGTGGAGCTTTCCGAACAGCTGCCGATGGCGCTGATGGCCGTCATGGGCGGAGCACTCGGCGCCGCTCTTGCGACGATCGTACCCGGACAGGTGCTTCAAGCCATCATGCCGGTGCTGCTGTTGGCGATCGCGATCTTCTTCGCTGTCAAGCCGAATCTCAACGACCTCGATAAACACCGTCTCATCACACCCTTCGCCTTCGGCTTGACGCTTGTGCCCGCGATCGGCTTCTACGATGGCGTCTTCGGCCCCGGCACCGGTTCTTTTTTCATGCTCGCCTTCGTCACGCTCGCCGGCTTTGGCGTGCTGAAAGCAACCGCACATACGAAGCTTCTCAATCTCGGCTCGAATTTCGGCGCGCTGATCGTCTTTGCAAGCTTCGGCGCGATCCTCTGGAAGATCGGCCTGTTGATGGGCCTCTGCCAGTTCCTCGGCGCACAGGTGGGTTCACGGCTCGCCATGCGCATTGGCGCAAAGCTGATCAAGCCGCTGCTCGTCATCGTCTGCGTCGCCTTGGCGGTTAAGCTGCTCGCCGATCCGGCAAATCCGCTGCGGGTCTGGTTCGGCGTCTAGAGTCGCAGAAACACCCGGAACGCCTCAGAACTCCACCCCCGGCTGCCCTTTGATACCGGAGCGGAAGGGGTGTTTGACGAGTTCCATCTCCGTCACCAGATCGGCGATCTCGATCAGCTCTTCCTTGGCATTGCGCCCCGTCAGCACGACATGCGTCATGGCCGGCTTCTCGCTCTTCAGGAAGGCGATGACGTCGTTGACGTCGAGATAATCGTAGCGGAGCGCGATGTTGATCTCGTCGAGCAGCACCATGGAATTGCGTTCGTCGCGGATCAGCTCCTTGGCCTTCTCCCAGGCCGCCGAGGCGGCGGCAATGTCACGGGCCCGGTCCTGCGTTTCCCAGGTGAAGCCCTCGCCCATCGTGTGGAACTGGCATAGATCGGAAAAATGCTTCTCGATCAGGTCCCGCTCGCCGGTCCACATCGCGCCCTTGATGAATTGCACGACGGCCGACGGCTTGCCATGGGCGATGTGGCGGAAGATCATGCCGAAGGCGGCTGACGACTTGCCTTTGCCCTTACCGGTATGGACGATGATCAAGCCCTTGCCGTCCGTCTTGGTCGCCATGATCTTGTCCCGCGCCGCCTTCTTCTTCGCCATCTTCTCGGCGTGGCGCGCATCATCCTTGGCCGCTTCGTTTTCTGGGATCTCGTCGCTCATCAGTGCACCTCATTCAGTTGCGTGGCGGCCAGGTCGAACCGCGCCGAATTGCTGCGCGGCGTCCAAAGCCCGCGATCGATCGCCTCGCGCAGGCGCTCTCTCATCTCGTCGAATGCCGCCGGGTTCCTCTCGATCATGAAACCGCGCACGTCCGGATCGGCGACGAAGGCCTGATAGACCGCCTCGAAATGATGCGCGCCGACCGCGCCTGTCGTCGCCGCGAAGGCGAAGAGATAATCGACGGTGGCGGCGATCTCGGCCGCTCCCTTGTAGCCGTGGCGCATGACGCCTGATATCCATTTTGGGTTGACCGCGCGCGCCCGCACGACACGGCCGATTTCCTCCTCGAGCGATCGGATCAAAGGTCGTTCCGGCCTGGAATGATCGTTATGATAGATCGCGGGACGCGCACCGGCGAGCTGCTCGGCCGCCGCCGCCATGCCGCCCTCGAATTGGTAGTAATCGTCACTGTCGAGCAGATCATGCTCGCGATTGTCCTGGTTCTGAATGACGGCCTGCACCGAGCGCAGCCGCTCCTCCAACAGACCGCGTTCGGCCCGCCCATCCTCGCCCGCACCATAGGCATAACTTCCCCAGACGAGATAGGCTTCGGCAAGATCGGCCCGCCGCTCCCAGCCCTTTTCATCGATCAGTGCCTGCAGGCCCGCGCCGTAGGCGCCGGGCTTCGAGCCGAAGATGCGGTAGCCCGCCCGCTTCGCCGCCGCCTTCTCATCGAGCCCAGCCGCGGCGAGCCGCGCCGTCTCGCCGCGCATGCGCCCGGCAATCGGATTGTCAGTCACATCCTCTTCCAGCGCGCCGACAGCGCGGATCGCCTTGTCGAACAGGGCGATCTGCTCGGGAAAGGCGTCGCGGAAGAAGCCGGAAATCCGGAGCGTCACATCGACGCGCGGCCGCCCGAGCGCCGCCGGCGATATGATCTCATAGCCAGTGACACGACGCGAGCTCATGTCCCAGAGCGGCTTGACGCCGATCAGTGCTAGCGCTTGAGCGATATCGTCACCGCCGGTGCGCATGTTCGACGTGCCCCAGGCCGTCAGGCCGAAGGAGACGGGCCACTCGCCGTGATCCTGAACATAGCGGCGGATGAGCAGTTCGGCCGACTTCTTGCCCAGTTCGTAGGCGGCCGGCGTCGGCACGGCGCGGCTGTCGACCGAATAGAAATTGCGGCCCGTCGGTAGCACGTCGGGCCGGCCGCGGGTCGGGGCGCCGGAGGGGCCAGGGGCTACGAACCGACCGTCGAGGCCGCGCAGAAGACTGGTGATTTCGGCCGGGCCACAGGCGAGGATGGAAGGCTTGAGGCAGGATTCGATCTGGTCGAGCACCGTTCTGGTTTCGGACCAGAGGGTTGGGCACTCCATTTCACCGCAAACGAGCTTGGCGGCGAGCAGTTCGATGCGCTCGACGGTGTCACCGTTGCTGCGCCAAGGGGCGTCGAGGATATCTGCGAGGATAGCCGGACGCGGGCCAATCCAAAGAGTCGCCATATCGCAGTCGAGTGGGTCGAAGGGACGCCGAAGCGCGCGACTGCCCTTCTCCCCGGCGGGGGGGAAACTCAACCTAGCATCCGCAGCAATCGCCCGCTGCAAACTCGCATTGCCACCCTCTCCCAGCCCGCGCGGGACCCGCGCCAGCGCGACGGTGAGCTCCGTCAGCAACCGCCCCTCCGGCGACACTCCGAAGACATGCAGCCCGTCTCGGATCTGCATCTCCTTGAGATCGCAGAGATAGGCGTCGAGCTTCTTCAGCGCCTCACCTTCGCTCTCATCTTTCGCAATCCCCGCATCCTGATCCAGCCCGATATCGGTGACGAGATCGAGGATCTGCCGGCTGAGCAGGCGGATGCGGCGAGGATCGCCGCCGGCGGCCTCGTAATATTCGTCGACCAGCGCCTCCAAGTCTTTGAGCGGCCCGTAGCTCTCGGCCCGCGTCAAAGGCGGCGTCAGATGATCGATGATGACGGCGGCGGCGCGACGCTTGGCCTGCGTGCCCTCGCCCGGATCATTGACGATGAAGGGATAAAGATGCGGCAACGGCCCGAGGATCGCTTCCGGATAACATGTCTCCGAGAGCGCCAGCGCCTTGCCCGGCAGCCATTCGAGATTGCCATGCTTGCCCATATGGATGACAGCGTCGGCGCCAAATTCGTGCCGCAGGAAAGCATAGAAGGCGATATAGCCATGCGGCGGCACGAGATCCGGCGAATGATAGCTCTCCTTCGGATCGATATTGTAGCCGCGTGCCGGCTGAATGCCGACCAGGACGCCGCCGAAGCGGGCGAAAGGCAGGGCGAAGACGCCGTCGCGAAAATAGGGGTCGTTCTCTGGCTCGCCCCAGCGGTCCGTCACTTCATCCTGAATCTTTTTGGGAAGAGATCCCAGGAAGTCTTTGTAGCGACTGAACGAAAGGGCCTCGCGGATGACCCGGCCGTCATGCCCGGAATTGGTCGGCCCCTCCATCAGATGGCGGATCAGCGCGTCGCCATCGGCTGGAACATCGGCAACCGGATAATCCGCACCCGCCATCGCCCGAAGCACCTCGATGCTGGCGGCCGGCGTGTCGAGCCCGACGCCGTTGCCGAGCCGGCCGTCGCGGTTCGGATAATTCGCCATGACCAGGGCGATGCGCCTCCTATTGGCGTGCGTCCCGCGCAGCCGCGCCCAGTTGGCGGCGAGCTCCGCCGTGTAGCGCACCCGGCCGGCATCGGGGAGGCTGGCGACGATGTTCGCCTCGACAGCCGTGTCGTAACGCGCCGCCGTCTTGAAGGACACCGCCCGCGCCAATATACGCCCGTCGACTTCAGGAAGCGCCACATTCATGCCGAGATCGCGCGCCGATAGACCCTGCGACGAAACAGCCCAGGCCTCCCGCGACGAAGCCGACAGGATCGCCTGCAGCACGATGGCGTCGTTCGTTTCCAGTACCGTCGGCTCCCGGTCGGCGCCCGGTGCCGAAACGGCGAACCCTGTCGTGTTGATGACGACCTCGGGCTTCAGCGCCGAAAACACGCTCTCAAGAATGCCCGTCGAAACAGGATCCTTGAGGCTATAGGCGAAGACGGGCAACGGCCGGAGGCTAAGTGCGGCAAGCGCCGCGATCAGCGCCTCAATCGGACCGGTCTCGCCGCTCTGGACCAGGGCGCGGTAGAAGCTGATCGCGACGATTGGCCCCACCGCCACCTTCTCCGCTGAATGTGGGATACCCTCCTCAAGGGCCGAAGAAGGTATACAGGCAACAGACTGCCGCCACTCCTCGACCCCGATCAGCCCCCGCCCAGGCCACCAGATGCCCGCCTTCATCAGCGGCGCTGCCGGCGCCGGCTTTTCCGCCCCTGAAAGCATCGCCGACGCATAGGCGAGAAAATCTCGCGCATTGGCGTCGCCGCCTTCGATTAGATAGGCCCAAAGCGCGTTGAGATCGTCGAGGTCAACATTGGAGAAAGGAACCAGCCCGGCATCCGGCTTGGCATCGCCAGGCAACACCGCGATCAGGGCACCGTTGCGGGCTGCCGCCGCATGCAACGCCTCCAGCGCATAATGGAAGTAGCTCGCCCCACCCAGCGCCCGCACAACGATCAGCTTGGCGTGCCGCGCCGTTCGCTCGATATAGGTATCCACCGACATCGGATGCTTGAGGCTCATCAGATTCGCGAGCCTCAGCGAAAACGCCCCCTCACCCGCACGACAGGCAGCCGCGATCGCGGCAAGCTCGGTGTCGGCGGCCGAAAGGAACAGGATATCGCCCGGCGACTGGCCGAGGTCGATCGCCTCCTCGCCATCGCTGATCGTTCCCTGCTGGGCCAGAAGCAGATGCATCGATTATCCCTGAACGAGCGCTTCGATCGCTTTGCGAACCGCGTCCTGGTTCATTTCGTGCAAGCCGATGACGACGAGGCGCGTGCGGCGCGCCTCGCCCGCTGCCCAGGCGCGGTCGAAATACTGGTCGATGCGGCTGCCGACGGCCTGCAGCTGCAGGCGCATGGGCTTGCCCGAGACGTCGATGAAGCCCTTGAGGCGCAGCACATCATGTTCGGCGATGATGCCCTTCAGCTTTTCGACAAAGCCTGTCGGGTCGGAAATAGCGCCGAGTTCGACGACGAAGCTGTCGAATTCGTCGTGGTCGTGTGGCGCCCCATCCTCGTGCTCCAGCTCGTGATGGGATTTGCGGTTGGCGATATCGTCTTCCGTGCCGATGCCGAGGCCGAGCAGCACGCCTGCCGGCACCTCGCCGTTCCTGGCTTCGATCATGACCGGCTTGCGGGCGATGCGCGAGGCGACTTCGCTCTTCACGCGGCCCAGGCCATCGCCATCGATCAGGTCGGTCTTGTTGAGCACGATGAGATCGGCGCATGTGAGCTGGTCTTCGAACAGCTCCTCAATCGGGCTCTCATGATCGAGCGAGTCGTCCTCGCTGCGCGCCGCCTCGACCGCATCATGGTCATCGGCGAATCGGCCGGCGGCAACGGCCGCGCTGTCGACCACCGTGATGACGCCGTCGACGGTCACCTGGGTGCGGATATCAGGCCAGTTGAAGGCGGCGACCAGCGGCTGCGGCAGGGCGAGGCCGGAGGTTTCGATGACGATATGGTCGGGCCGCTGTTCGCGCTCCAAGAGCTTCGTCATCGTTGGAATGAAATCGTCGGCGACGGTACAGCAGATGCAGCCATTGGTGAGCTCGATAATGTCTTCCTCGCTGCAATTCTCCGCGCCGCAGCCCTTTAACACCTCACCATCGACACCGAGGTCGCCGAACTCGTTGATGACGAGCGCAATCTTTTTGCCGCCGGCATTGGTGAGCAAGTTGCGGATCATCGTCGTCTTGCCGGCGCCGAGGAAGCCGGTGATGACAGTTGCGGGGATTTTCTGCTGGTTCATGGAACTTCAACCCTTCATTTTCAGCGGCAGACCGGCCGCGATGAGATAGACTTCGTCGGCCTTCGCCGCGATTATTTGGTGCAGCTGTCCGGCATGATCGCGAAAATCGCGCGCCATGCGATTGTCAGGCACAATGCCGAGGCCAACCTCGTTGGAAACGAAGATCAGCCGCGCCTTGGCGCCGGGCAGGAAATTGGCGAGCGCCGAAAATTCCACCGCCATCTCGCGCTCCCCCATCATCAGGTTGGTCACCCAGAGCGTCAGGCAATCGACAAGCACGATACGTCCCTCGCCGTCGAGGGCTGCAAGCATGCCGAGAAGATCGAGCGGCTCCTCATGCGTCGTCCAGGACGGGCCGCGATCGGCCTTGTGCTGGGCAATACGCGTCTGCATCTCCTCGTCCCAGGCACGGCCGGTGGCCAGGTAGTGGCGCTCGAGGCCGCTTGCCATAACGAGATTTTCGGCAAAACGGGATTTGCCGGAGCGGGCGCCGCCGAGAATGAGCGTGGTGGTCATGCCCGAATATTCCTCAGAGGAGGCGTGCCGCTGCAGCTTGTTCTAGGTTTAGCTTTATGAGCCGCGGTAGCCAAAACTTTGCCGTGGAACGCCGCGCCACCCCATTCGCTTCCCTCATGCCTGTGCTTGTCACAGGAATCCAGCGTGCCTAGGTCCTTGGGCAGGGAAGGCTCATTCGATGACTGCGCATAGTTAATCACGGCGCGGACGCGCCGTGGCTGGATTCCTGTGACAAGCACAGCGATGAGGGAGGAAAGGAAGGCGCGTAACACGCGGACATACCCGAGAGGCGACGAACCGGCACCTCTCATACGCACCACCAGAGGCAGCGCTGGATTCAATCGTTCAGCCAAAACAACCTCCGTGCTGGCAGCGGGTCTCTTGCCCAGGGTTGGGCTTTTCGCCCGGCACGGAAGGCAGGTCTCCTGGCTCGCGGTTATCGGCCGCGACCGGGGCGAACCGGAAGTCCGGTTGCCCCTGATCGTGCCAGCGGATCTGCCTCGCCTTCCCGGCTGCCTCGGTGAAAAGGTGGACGATTCGTAGAGATAGAGGCGTCCGACCCCGGTTGATCACCATGCATTTCCAGTGGCTTTTCCGGCACGTCGCCCATCCTGTCCGCCCGCACGATTGCGGCTAGGCCGGAAGGGGTTCGATGCCGGATGGAAGACCCTTACCGCCCTACAGTCGCGGGGTCGGCTGTGATGAAGGCGCCCGGTGTGGGTCCACCCCGTCACATTCCCTTTTCATCCGGAAAGCGAAATGCCGATCCGGAACCATCCGTTATTCCTGGGATGGTTAGGGAAGCCGCAGGGTGAAGTCAACCGCCCTTCGCAACCACCTTCCCGCTGGACTACGTGAAAGGCCAGCCAACACCACTGGCTCTACCGGAATGTCGTCTTTTATTCGAGGCTTACATCATAAATATTCGACCTGCCCGTCGGCTTTTCGCCGCAATTGGGCTGCAAGGCGACTGCACTTCCGCCCTTGACCCGGCCTCTCCTCGCCTAGTTGTCTAGCCATGCTAATGAAATTGGATCGCCGCCGCCTGCGCGCGCTGCGTGTTTTCTTCGATCCGGGGCGGCTGCGCGCCCTGACGCGCCGCAGCGAAGTTGGCCTGTCGCTGGCAGGCGCCATCGTCGGCATCGCCTCGGGTCTTGCCGTGTCCGGCATGAGCTATGTCTCCAACCAGCTGCACCAGCTTGTTTTCGGCATCGCCGACAGTGAAAGGCTGAGCGCATCTGACATCGAGGACAAGATGCTGCTGCTCACCGCCCCCGTCATGGGCGGCGCCCTGCTCGGCCTGCTGCTCCTGGCGCTCGCCAAACGGCGCAAGAAACCGATGGTCGATCCGATCGAGGCGAATGCGCTGCACGGCGGTCGACTCTCCCTGACCGATAGCATCATCGTTGCCATACAGAACCTGATCTCCAACGGCTTCGGCGCCTCCGTTGGTCTGGAGGCTGGCTATACGCAGCTCGCTGCCGGCATTGCCTCCAAATTCGGCCTGAAGCTGCAGCTGCGTCGCTCGGACCTGCGCATCCTCGTCGGTTGCGGCGCGGCCGGCGCCATCGCCGCCGCCTTCAACGCGCCGCTGACGGGCGCCTTCTACGCCTTCGAGCTGATCATCGGCACCTATACCATCGTGTCGTTGACACCGGTCGTGGTCTCCGCCCTCGTTTCAACCCTTATCGCAAGGTTGCTTGCCGAGGGTGATTTCACCATCGATATCGGCAGCTTCGGCTCGGTCGTACCGGCCGATTATATCCCGGCGCTGCTGCTCGGTGTATTCTGCGCCGGCGTTGGCATTCTCCTCATGCAGGGCGTGGCCTTCATCGAGGAGATGGCGCGCAAAAGCTCGATCGCCCCGTCCTTTCGCCCGGCGCTCGGCGGCATCATCGTCGGGCTTCTCGCAATGATCTCGCCGCAGGTTCTTTCGGCCGGCCACGGCGCGCTGCATCTCAACTTGTCTCGCGACGTGGCGATCCCGGCGCTGATCGGTCTCTTCCTCCTGAAATCCCTTGCCTCGGCGATCTCGATCGGCTCCGGTTTCAGGGGCGGGCTGTTTTTCGCCTCACTGTTCATGGGCGCCCTGCTCGGCAAGCTCTTCGCTTATTGCGCTCCCTATTTCGCCGATGCGACATTGACGCCGGTCATTTATGCCGTGGTCGGGATGAGTTCCCTGTCGGTCGCCGTCATCGGGGGGCCGCTGACGATGACTTTTCTGGCGCTCGAAATCACCGGCGATTTCCCGATCACGGCATTGGTTCTCGCCGCCGTCATCACCTCCTCGCTCGTCGTGCGCTCGACTTTCGGCTACTCCTTCGCCACATGGCGCTTCCATCTGCGCGGCGAGAGCATCCGCAGCGCCCACGACGTTGGCTGGATCCGCAATCTGACGGTGAACAAGCTGATGCGCGCCGACGTGAAAACGGTAAGGGCCGATATCTCGCTGGGCGACTTCAAGCAAGCCTTCCCGATCGGCTCAACCCAACGCGTCATTCTCGTCGAGGAGAACGACAAATATGCTGGCCTCGTGCTGGTGCCAGAGATCTACGCCAACCCGACCGACGCCCAGGACGAGAGCCAGACACTTGCCGACTTCGTCCGCTATCGCAATGATTTCCTTCAGCCGCAGATGAACGCCAAGCAGGCGGCGGCTATCTTCGACAAGAGCGAAAGTGAAGCGCTTGCGGTCGTCAACAATCTGATCGAGCGCAAGGTGGTGGGACAGCTCAGCGAAAGCCACACGCTACGCCGCTACAGCGAAGAACTCGACCGGCGCCGCCGCGAGGTGTCGGGCGAGATTTGAGCGAGCTTAAGGAGCAGCGCCGGCAAGCCTGAAGACGTCGGCTCTCTTGGAAACTCCGCGCAGCTCGAAAGCGCCGAGATAGTCGCAGGGCACGGCGCAGGTCGCTGCGAAGCTTTCCGACAGCAGCAGGGGCTGCTCAAGCGTTCCGCACAGCTTTTCGAGCCGGGACGCCTCGTTGACGGCCCTGCCGATCACGGTGAAGTCCAGCCGGCCTTGGGCGCCGACATTTCCGTAGAAAACCTCGCCGAGATGCAAGACGACATCAATCCCGATATCGGGGCCGCCATTCAGCGTTCGTTCGCGATTGAGCTCTTCGTTTGCCTTCAGCAGGTTCTGTGCCGAAGCCAATGCGGCCTTGCAGGCCTTTTGCGGATTCTCGGCGTCCGTCGGAAAGATTGCCAGCACGCTATCGCCCATGAACTTGAGGATCTCGCCGGAATTTTCCTCGACGTGCCGGTCGATCAGCTCGAAGTGCTCGTTGAGAAAGCCGACGATCTCCCCCGGCTGATGGGCCTCGGTTAGCGCCGTGAAGTTGCGGAGGTCGGCAAGCAGGATGGCGGCGTCGATGGAGCCGCCCATTCCTCTGCGGGTTTCGCCGGCAAGGATGCGGGCGCTGGTCCTGGCGCCGGTATAGACGGCGAGGATTTCGGTCGCGGTTTTCGAAACCGCGACACGGTAGGCGGCCAACCCCAGAGCCGGCAACAGCTCCTGGATGATCGCCAGCTGGTCGTCGGAAAATCCGCCGGGCGCATCGCTGGTGAGCGAAAAACCGAGTCCCCGTAGCGCGACCTCCTTCGGGAATTCGAAAATGCTGATGACGTGATCCGTGCCGCCGGCAAGCGCGAATTCGTGAAGCTCGGCATACTGGAGCCCCTCGCCTTTCGCCAGGTTCCATCGCCCGGTTTTTTCTCCGCGGCTCAAAAGATGAAAGATCGGCGTCATCTCGAAGCTGCGTTCCGTCTCACTGCCATGCTCCGCATTCTCGAGAACGATTGCACCGCCCCGCTCGAAATTGGCGGCGACGCCGCGATACATGGGATGGAGGGAAGGCATTCTGATGCTCGCACGCCAGATCGGAACGCCGGTCGCAATCAGCCGGTCGCAGAGACCGGCGGCGAGGTCGCCAATATGCTCACAGGTGATTCCCTGCTCGATAAGCCACTGGATATGATCGTTAATTTTTTTAATCTCCGAATGAGGGCGACAACCTGAAGGAATCTTTCCGACCATCGAGGCCCGCAGGCTAAATCGCCGGACAGGCGATGAAAGAGCGATATTGCGCGCTTCCCATCCATTAGCCTGCTTCCTGTCGCGATGCTACTCCCGGTCGAGTGAAAGTGATGTGCAATTCGGCCGCACCGCTGCGACTAACCGAGCAGCCCCGCCAGCCAGTGCGGATCGAGGTGACGTTCCAATTCCCCGGCGATCTCGTCGAGCGCCTGCTCGACGCTGTCACGGTAGTTCCGCCGCTCGCCAGATAGGCCGAAGCTCTGAAGCAGCCGGGCGCGGTAGGCGTCGCTGCCGAAAAGCCCGTGCAGATAGGTGCCCATGATCCGCCCGTCGGCCGACAGCGCTCCGTCGGGTGCACCGTCGATGATCGCCGACGGCCGGACGCAATCCGGGCCGCGGGTGACGCCGAGATGGATCTGGTAGCCGGCGAGTGATACGTCGTATTCGCTCGAACGGGCTTGGCTGTTGCGCACGGTTTTCTCAGGCGCCATCTCGGTCTCGACGTCGAGCAGCGCAAGCCCCGCCGCCTCGATCCTCCCGCCTTCGATGCCGAGCGGATCGCGTACCGTGCGACCGAGCATCTGGTAGCCGCCGCAAATACCGATCACCCGGCCACCGCGCCGGACATGCGCCGCAAGATCGCGGTCCCAGCCTTGCACACGGAGATCGGCGAGATCCGAAATCGTCGATTTCGAGCCGGGAAGTATGACCAGGCTCGCATCGGCAGGCAACCGTTCGCCCCCTCGGACGAAGACCAGCTCGACATCCGCCTCCGCCCTCAGCGGATCGAGATCGTCGAAATTGGCAATGCGCGGCAGCATCGGCACGGCGATCTTCAGCGCCCCTGTACCGCTCCTCGCCAGCCGTTCGAGCACGACCGAATCTTCGGCCGGCAGGCGCGTGGCAGCCTGCAGCCACGGCACGACGCCGAAGCAGGGCCAGCCGGTGAAGCCTTCGATCGCGCGGATCCCGTCGTCGAAGAGCGAGACGTCGCCGCGGAACTTGTTGATGAGATAACCTGCGATCATCGCTCGATCGCCCTCATCGAGAATCGCCTGCGTGCCGACCAGCGAGGCGATGACGCCGCCGCGATTAATATCGCCGACGAGCACGACGGGCACGCCCGCCTTCGTCGCAAAGCCCATATTGGCGATATCGCCGGTCCTAAGATTGATTTCAGCCGGCGAGCCGGCACCCTCGACGACGACGAGATCGGCGCCCGCACACACATTTTCGAAGCTTTCGAGCACGGCACCGAGCAGTTGCGGCTTCAGCCGCTGATAATCCCGCCCCTTCGCCTGCCCGAACACCCTGCCCTGCACGATGATCTGGCTGCCGTTTTCCGATTGCGGCTTGAGCAGCACCGGGTTCATGTGCACCGAAGAGGGCGTGCGTGCAGCCATCGACTGCAGCCACTGCGCCCGGCCGATCTCACCGCCGTCATCGGCGACCGCCGCGTTGTTCGACATATTCTGCGGCTTGAACGGCCGCACGGTGAGCCCGGCATTGGCCGCAAGCCGGCAGAGACCCGCCACCAACACCGTCTTGCCGACATCCGAGCCGGTTCCCTGCAGCATGATCGTTCTTGCCATGGGCGGCCGCCTTTCCCTAGGGCATCGCGCTTCCGAAAATCTGTTCAGATTTTCGGGCCGATGCACCAGCCGGAGGCCTACAATGGCCGCCGATCCCGGGTCAAGACTTCGGATATTTTCGCAAAAATGCGAAAACCGCGCATGGCCTTGGCTCTGCGCGGTTTGCCGAGAACTCAGGCGTCTTCGCCACTACACGGCGAAGCTCGTTTTCTCCGGTACGCACTACCTGAACCGGAGAAGCAGCGGTCGTTGCCGCTACGCCCCAACTGATAACGGCACATTCTTACCGGAGAGTTATTGAAGGCTTACGCAAACGTTAATTTTTGACTTTTTTTGATCTGCTCCGGCGGAATTTCCGTCACCAATGCGCCGGCGTTCGCAGACAGCGTCCATTTTCGATCTGGGGAAATTTCAGCCGCGAACTATATTCATCGAATTCAATAATTTAGTACCGCAGCCACGAGCAGAAGACGGTTGATTTCTGCGAGCGAACGCGTAGGCTTCGACAAAATTCGCCATTGCTAAACATGGTCTGCGACAAGTTGCCGGAGCCGGCGGGACGGCGCCCGTGAACGGGAAACGCCTGTTGTCGGCATCGCCGCCAGGTGAATCGCGGCAGCATGTTGTCTAAGAAGAATTCGGGGAAGACGATGAAGACGCTTTTGATTTCGGCCGTCTTTGCCGCGGCATTTTTTAGTGCGACCGCGCCGGCCGAAGCCGCCGAATGCGGCAAAGTTTCGATCGCCGAGATGAAATGGGCCTCGGCCGGCATTGCCGCAAACTTCGACAAGATCATCCTGGAAAAGGGCTACGGCTGTTCCGTCACCATCGTCGACGGCGACACCCTTCCGACCTTCGCCTCGATGAATGAGAAAAACACCCCCGATATCGCATCGGAATACTGGATCAACTCCGTCAGGGCCCTGCTCGATCAGGCCATCAACACCGGCCGGCTGGTGCAGGGCGCCGAGATACTCGCCGATGGCGCGGTCGAGGGTTGGTTTATCCCCAAATTCATTGCCGACGCCAATCCCGATATTCGCTCGGTCGAAGACGCGCTGAAGCACCCCGAACTCTTTCCTGCCGAGGATAATCCCTCCAAAGGCGCGGTTTACAACTGTCCCGCCGACTGGAGTTGCCAGATATCGACCACCAGCCTCTTCAAGGCCCTCGCCGCCGACAAAAAAGGCTTCGAACTTGTCGAGACCGGTAGTCCACAGCGGCTCGACGCCTCGATCGCCCGGGCTTTCGACAACAAGATTGGCTGGCTCGGTTATTACTGGGCGCCAACCGCCATCCTCGGCAAATACGACATGACGCGGCTGAGCTTCGGCGTCAGTCACAACAAGGCCGAATGGGATCGCTGCACTGCGGTGGCCGGCTGTATCAGGCCTCAGCTCAATTCCTATCCGGTCTCGCGCGCCTTCACGCTGATGACCAGGTCTTTCGCCAGCCGCGCCGGACCTGTCACGACCTATCTCAAGACCCGCAAATGGGACAATGAGACGATCAACCAGGTGCTCGCCTGGCAGGATGAAAATCGCGAAAGCAACGAGGATGCCGCCATCTATTTCCTGCGCAATTACGAGAACCTGTGGATGAAATGGGTGCCGGCCGATGTAGCCGAAAAAGTCAAAGCGAGCCTATAACGGCAGATGGCACCAACCACCGGACGATTCGAATGACAGGCAACGTTCCCTTTCCCGACCGCGATACCGTTGCGGAAAAGCTCGCCGCGCTGTCGGAAGCCGATAAATCATATCTGGCTCTGCTCATGGAAAATGCCGCCCAGGATGACAACCTGCTCGACGGCCTGCGGCGCCATCTCGACCTTGCCGCGAAGTCGCATTTCCTGAACTCGCTGAAGCTTGAAAATCTCGGATTGTGGCTCGGGACCAAGGCGCCGCATCGCCTGCAGATTCGGCTGATGGAAACCGCTCGCTCAAGCCAGCATCCCGCCTACCAAGCCTTCCGGACCGGTCTTAGCCGATCCGGCGGCCTCGAAAAGGCATATCCTCCGGGGCCTTGATCCGGCCTCGGATTGCCTTTCAGTCCGGCAAAGCTGCCGGCCCGATTACTTCCTCGCAGCCCGGTCGACCGAGCGGCCTGCATCCTGGGTGGCGTTGACGGCGTTCGCCGTATCTTTTCCCATACCGCGGATCGTGTTGCCGCAGGAGGAAAGAGCAAGAAGAACCATGAAGGCTGCGGCAATTTTGGCCGTTGTCGTCATTTCGAATATCCTTGTTTGAAATCAACCCCGAACGGCACTCATGCCATCCGCGCCCCTAACGCACAAGTGGCGAAAAAGTTCACGGTTGAAAGACATCCTCAGGCGGCGACAGCCTTCGCTCTCTCGGCAAAAGCGCCCCGGATGCTGTCGGCCACCGTCTCGATCGGTCCCGACATCTGCGAGGCGGTCAGCAGCCGGATATCGAAGGAGCCGAGCTCCGGCAGCCCTTCCTGCAGGCCGAGGATCGACATGTCCTCGCTGACATAGGAGAGCGGCAGCGGCGCGATGGCGAGATCGGAAAGCACGGCGGCGCGCTGCGCCATCGTGTGGCCGCTGAGATAGGCGACGCGATAAGGCCGCTTGTTGCGCTCAAGCTGGGCTAGTGCCTCCTGCCGCCAGATGCAGCCATCCTCCCAGATCGAAATCGGCAGGGGATCGCGCCGATGCGCCGAGCCGCACCTTGCGCCGGCCCAGACCAGCCGCTCGCGGAACACGACTTCGCCACCGGTCGGAAACGGCCGGGTCGCGCAGTTGATCAGCGCCAGGTCGAGCCTCTGCTCCTCCATGCGCTTCTTCAGCCCGACGCTCATGTCGATCGTCACGTCGACCATGATGCCGGGGTAGCTTTCGGCAAAGCTCTTGAGGATTCTCGGCAACAGCCGCTCGCCGATATCCTCCGGCGCACCGAGCCTGACGACCCCGGTCAGTTCCGGCATGATGAAGCGCGACACCGCCTCGTTCGACAGGGCCAGAATATTGCGGGCGTAGGAGAGCAGCATTTCGCCATGGCGCGTCAGCGTCACCGAGCGGGCATCGCGCAAAAACAGCGTCGCGCCGAGTTGTTCCTCGAGCTTCTTGATCTGCATGGAAACCGCCGAAGGCGTGCGGAACACCGCTTCGGCGGCGGTGGAAAAATTGCCCGTCTCGGCAATGGCGACGAAGGTGCGCAGCACATCGTTGTCAAGCAAAGGAATGGGACGGCGAAAGGGAAGGCTCATCGTCGCATCTTTCAATTTTTCTGATCTTTAACCGCATATCATTTTGTTTGATTGAATGTCAATCGCTCCCCATAGTCTGCGTATCGGAACTGGATGCAGCAAAGGAGACTGGACATGGCGCAATCAAGCAGCTGGAATATCCTACAGGCCGTTTCCGCATTCAAGTCGAGACGGCGCAGGGATGCGAACCACGAACATGCGCTGCGGGAGTTGAAGCGATTTCCGTCGCACCTGCTGGCTGATTGCCAGCGTGAAATGGAGTTGCCGCCCCTCAACGCGGCAGCTCGACCGAAGCGGGTTCTGAGGATCGTGGAATCGCGTGCATAATGCCGATCTTTGGCTCGGATCAGGGCAATCAGGTCTTCTGACGGCATTGCCGTTCGAACTCGGCGACACAGGGCCGGGCCGATGGCCTCAAGGCGATCGGCTTACATCCCGCCTATTAGCTTGAAGGCTATAAACCACATCGTCGCAGCGACGAGCGTCTCGAGCATCCGCCAGTAGGCCGGCCTGGAGAAGATCGGCCGCAGCCACGTCGCGCCGTATCCGAGCACAAAGAAGAATAGGAAGGAGCCGGTCACGGCGCCTGCAGCAAAGGAAGCCTGCTGTCCTGGATAGCGCGTCGATATCGAGCCGAGCAGCACGACAGTGTCGAGATAGACATGCGGATTGAGCCAGGTCAGTGCGAGGCAGGTCGCAAGCGTCCGGGAAAAGCTTGTCGTTTCGGCTTCCGCCGCTGTGAGCACAGCGGACGACCGTAAGGCAGAATAGAGGCTCTTGACTCCGTACCAGGCCAGAAACGCGGCTCCCCCGTAGCGCATGACCGGATTGAGCCAGGGCAGCAATCCGGCGATCTGCTGGAGGCTGGTCACGCCGAGCATGATCAGTACGGCGTCGGATAAGGCGCAGGTGAGGCAGACGGCGAAAACATGTTCATTGCGCAGGCCCTGGCGAAGGATGAAGGCGTTCTGCGCGCCGATCGCGACTATCAGGCTGAGGCCTATCATCAGACCTGTCACGTAAATTGAAAAATTCATCGTTTGGGCAACCGCTCTCAGCTTCGATGGAGTTGCGGTATCGCCTGAAGTTAGCTTAGTCTAATTAATCTATCTTATCCTGATTAAGCGATATTAATCCATGCTCGACTATCCCGCTCTTCGCGCCGTTGCAACCGTCGTCCAGACCGGCAGCTTCGAAAGGGCGGCGACCGTGTTGAACGTGACGCCTTCGGCGGTCTCGCAGCGGGTGAAGCAGCTCGAAGAACGCCTTGGCGTGATCCTGATCGCCAGAGGCACCCCCTGTACGGCGACCGAAAAAGGAGAATGGCTCTGCCGTCACATCGAGAATGTCGGCATGCTGGAGGCCGAGCTTTTCGGGCAGCTGCCGGCTCTCGTCGATCCCGACGAGCCACGCCAAAGGGTCACGCTTCAGATCGCGACCAACGCCGACAGCCTCGGCACATGGTTCGTGGAGGCCATCTCGAATTTCTCCAAAACTTCCTCCTATCTGTTGAATGTCGCCGTCGACGACCAGGATCACACCGCCGAATGGCTGCAGCGAGGACGGGTGATCGCAGCCGTCACCAGCCTGGAGAAGCCGATCCGGGGATGCCGGCGTTTCGCGCTTGGAACTCTCCGTTACAACGCCACCGCAACACCCGATTTCGTCGCCCGCCACTTCCCGGACGGCGTTACGTCGGAAGCGATCCGCAACGCTCCGGCCCTGACCTTCAATCAGAAGGACAAGCTCCAGAGCAGCTGGGTTAGGCAAACCTTTGGTCAAGATCTGGACTACCCCACACATTGGCTGCCCGCGCCACAAAGCTTCTTCGAGGCCACTCTTTCCGGCATGGGATGGGGAATGAACCCGACCCTGCTCACCCGCGATCATCTCGCATCGGGGCGGCTCATCGAACTTGTTGCCGAGACGCCACTGGACGTCCCGCTCTACTGGCAGATAAACCGCCTCGCCGCCGACCGCCTGGGGGAGTTGACGCGGGAAGTCGTCGCCGTGGCGATGCGCCGTCTTTAATGACCGTCAGGCAGCCTTTTCTCCAGAGTCCGCCGCGGCAGAGGGATTTATTCAGTTGGAGCGATCAGACGTAGGCCGTGCGGCTGCCGAACCCGCTGGTTTCGTCGAAGTTCTTCGTGCCGATCCGCTCGCTCTCGCCGGAGAATTTGGCGGCGGACTGGGGCCGGTGCCTGAGCCCTGCCGCTCTCAGCCGCTTCGATCTTGGCAATGTTGGCTTCCAGCGTCTCGATCTTCACTAGGAAATGGCAATAATCTCCAGCTCCTGGCCGCCTGTCTCCACCACATCGCCGACAGCCTTGCCCATCAGCAGCTGCGCCACCGGCGAGACGTAGGAAATCGATCCCGCCTTGGGATCTGCTTCGTCTTCTCCGACGAGCCGATAGGTCTGCACGCGTCCGTCGTCGCGGGTGAAAGTGACGGTAAGGCCAAAGGCAACCACGTCGGCTGACGTAGGGTCAGGGATGAGCTGGGCCGTGCGAAGTCTGGCCGATAAGTATCGGAGATCACGTAGGGGGTTGGCAGCCTGGCGCCGTCGTTCATTTACATCTTCGATGGCGATCGCCGTATCATAGGCCGCACGAGCCTGCTGAAACTGCAGTTCGAGAGCCCTCAATCCAGCTTCCGTGACGAGGTTGGGATGCGGCGAAATTGGCCGATCCGGTAACAGGGTTTCCGAAGCGGTTTCGAAACTCTCTTCCTTGGTGAAGGCAACAGCCAATCAATGTCTCCGTTCTAGATGCTATGCACTTTTATGATTGGTGGGGGAATTGCCCCCGCCGGAACCATACACCGATGGCCGACAAACCGCCAATCTTGATCTGTTGCAAACGTCAACGGCCCTGGCGTTCCGGGAACGTCCTGGCGGACGTTGCGTTTATATCGACCAGACGCACTGTAGCGCAGGAGGAACGAATGCCCGGCCGGCAGCGAAAGAGCGGCGACACAGTCAGGATCAGACCATGCCTTCATTCCTGACAGACGCGATGCCGCTGACGCCAAGCTGGTGGGAGATCGCCCTGCGGATCATACTGACGGTGATCGCGGGCGGACTGATTGGCCTCGATCGCGAGCGCGGCGGTCACGCGGCGGGCTTCAGGACCACGATCCTGGTGGCTCTTGCCGCCTGCCTGGCGATGATCCAGGCAAACCTCCTTCTATCGACCTACGGAAAGACCTTTAGTTATTTCACTCAGATGGACGTGCTGCGCTTTCCCCTGGGCGTGCTGACGGGCGTCGGCTTCATCGGCGGCGGCGCGATCCTGAGGCGTGGCGACACGATGACCGGCGTCACCACGGCCGCGACCATGTGGTTCATGACCGTCGTCGGTCTCTGCTTCGGCGGCGGCCAGATGCTGACCGGGACGGCAGCGACCGCGGTCGCCTTCATCGTCTTGTCGCCGATGAAGCAGCTGGATCTGTGGCTGCGTTGCGAACAGAAAGCAACACTCGTCATTCACAGCTCCGAAGCCGAGTTGCCGGAACCGTCGGAGGTGCTTGGACCGTTCGGTTGCGCTGCCCAATTCGTTTCTTTTGGGCAGACCAGCGAGGGCCGACCTGGCGTCACGTTCGAACTGCGATGGATGGCCAAGGACCGCGACGCCTCCGCCCGCGCGATTTTCGATGCCCTTTCACAGGCCTATGACGTCGCAGGATTTTCGATGCTTTCGACCTCGACATAGGTCTCGCCGGCTGTTGAACGACTACTTGGAGACATGCTCGGGTTTGCCCTTGGTCTTGGTCGATGCAAATTCCTCGAGTTGTTTTTCACTCATGGATTCTTCCATCTGCTTCGAAGCTCCCCTGAGCTCCTTCTTAGGCGTCTCTCCGCGTTTGGCTGAAAGTGCGGCACCTGCCGCCTTCTGCTGGGCCTTGGATTTGGCTGGCATACTCGATCTCCTCTCGTCCGGACGAGGCTGGAGGCCCCGTTGCAGGAGGGCCGCAGCCTGAGCCGCAGCCTCTCACTCCTCAATTGATGGTGGCCCACTGGCTGCGAACATCCCGGGCATTCTTCGACAGGTGAACATGGGCGTCGACGTGATCGACCCAATCGAGTGGAATCAGATGATGTTTGCCGTCCTCCGAGTCAGTTTTCGTCAGCTTGATGCGGGTCGGACCGTCAAGCTGATCCACCGTTCCGACGTGTGTGCCGTCGGCAGCCCGCACTTCCATATGTTCACGGATCTGATCTGCGGAAATCATCGTTTCCTCCTTTGCATCATTGGCAGTTACCAAGCGCCAACGATGGGGAGCGGAGTTGGTTCCAAGCCATCTTGCCACAGACCACATTGTGACTGTCGGTACTAAACAGATGAGGTCGGAAACAACGAAATTTGACACGGATATGCGGTTAACGATTCACATTTCAGCTGCCCTCACCCAACACATCTCCGTGAACCCGGGCTTCCAATCCCGGAAGCGTCATGCCAGTATGTGGTCTATGAATCTCCTGAAGGCCCTCCATCGCCTATTCCTGCTCGTCACGATGCTCGCGGTCATCCTTGGCCCGGCCAGCATCGGGCTGGCAGGCAGCGCCATGGCCTCTTTTTCGCCGGCGATGACTGGCGACATGAATTCCATGGCCGGAATGAAGATGGCGGAGGAGATGCCGTGCTGTCCGGAAAAGCGGCCCGTCAAGCCGGACTGTGCAAAGGGCTGCCCGCTGTCACTCGTGTGCACGACGTCGATCTTCGCTCACGTCTCCGGCGGCCACGGCTGGTCATTCGCGGTTTCATGGCGGTCCCACCGCTACGATCTGATGCACCCGTCGCAACTGACGTCGGCCTTTGTCGATCCTCCCGCCCGCCCTCCAAAAGCCTGATCTCAATTCATTCTTGAAACACGCCTGCGGTTCACACCGGACGCGCATATGCGTTCGTTGGAATCCGATGGCCATCAATTTTGCCCGAGGACGCGATCAGGAGATCCGTCCCGATGAGATCGGAAATCATGAACAAGACTTCCTTTTCAGCAGGAGCGATGCTCCTTGCCGGCGCGCTGATCGTCGGCTCCGCCACCGCGTCCTACGCAGCCGCGCAGGACTATGAATTTCAACCGATTTCGACCGAGGTCAACCAGGGCCAGGGATCGCTGGTCTCCGTCCGTTTGGTCGACAAGCGGACGGGCAAGCCCGTTCCCGATGCCGTCATCTTCACCACCCGCATGGACATGGCCCCCGAGGGCATGGAGATGATGACGACTCCCGTCGAGGCGGCGGCTTCGACGGAACCTGGCGTCTACGCCTTCAAGACGGACTTCACCATGGCCGGCGGCTGGCGCTTCAAGCTCGCCGCCAAGGTCCAGGGCGAGCCGGACACCGTCCAGGGCGAACTCGTCCTGAAGGCTGCTCCTTGAGCACTCCATCGCGCGTGGCAGCCACGCTCTCCCTCGCCGTATTGCTCGGCGGGGGAGGCTATTGGGCTGGCACGAACAACCTGGTCTCGTCGCTTCCCTTCGATCTGGCCGTAACGGCGCTCGCCACGCCCGCGCCCATGGCCGTCCCAACCGGAGCGATCGTCTACTACCGCCATCCGGACGGGCTGCCGCAGTTCTCCCCGACCCCGAAGAACACCGACGACAGCCGTCCCTTCGTCGCCGTGCATGCAAGCGAGGACGTGAGCTTCGAGGACGAGGCGAAAGCCCCCTCATCTACCAAGGCGGCCGATGCCGCGCCGACAGAGCCTGCCAAAGGCCGCATCCTCTACTACCGCAATCCGATGGGCCTGCCCGACACCTCGAAGGTGCCGAAAAAGGACTCGATGGGCATGGACTACATTCCCGTCTACGAGGGCGAGCAGTCCGACGCCTCGACCGTCAAGGTCTCACTCGGCAAGCTGCAGCGCACGGGCGTGAAGACGGCAACCGCCGAGATGGCCAGCGTCGGCCGCGCGGTGCGCGTGCCGGGCACTGTGGCACTCGATGAGCGCCTTGTCAGCATCATCTCGATGCGGACGGATTCCTTCGTCGACGATGTCGCCAATGTCACGACGGGCGACCAAATCGGCAAGGGCGAGAAGCTCTTCCGCTTCTATTCCAGGGAAGTCGCGACGGCCGCCTCGGAATACGCTGCAGGCCTGAATGGCTCGCGTGGCAATGATGAAGCCTCGGCACTGCGCCTGAAGAATCTCGGCGTGCCGCCAGAGGTGATCGAAGGCATCGCGAGGACACGCCAGGTGCCGACGAGCATGACCTACACCGCCCCGCGCGATGGCATCATCCTCGAGCGCACGGCGGCTGCGGGCATGATGGCCAAGCCCGGCGACGTGCTGTTCCGCATCGCGGACGTTTCCAACATGTGGGTGATCGCTGACGTTCCCGAATACGATCTTGCCTCCGTCGCTTTTGGCGCGAAGGCGGATATTACGATCCGCAGCCTTCCCGGCAGGACTTTCCGCGGCACCGTCGACCTCGTCTATCCCGAGGTGGAGACGCAGACGCGCACGACCAAGGTCCGCATCGAACTTTCCAACCCCGACGGCATGCTGCGCGCCAACATGTATGCCGATGTCGAGATCGAGGCGGGCGCGCCGAATCCTGTCGTCGCCGTGCCCAACAGCGCCGTCGTCGACACGGGCGACCGTCAGGTCGTCTTCATCGACAGGGGCGACGGAAAATTCGAGCCGAAGGATGTGACCCTGGGCGTCCGCGGCGACGACAGCACGGAGATCCGGCAGGGCGTTGCCGCCGGCGACAAGGTCGTCGTCTCCGCCAACTTCCTTCTCGACGCCGAAAGCAACCTGAACTCGGCCCTCAGTGCCATGACCGAGGAGGCCAAGCCATGATCTCCCGCGTCATTTCCTGGTCCGCTCACAATCTCGTGCTGATCTTCGTCGGCGCGGCGGTCGCGGTGGCGGGTGGCATCTACGCGCTGCGCTCTCTGCCGCTCGACGCCATTCCCGACCTCTCCGACGTGCAGGTCATCGTCTACACCGAATATCCCGGTCAGGCCCCGCAAGTGGTCGAGGACCAGGTTACCTATCCGCTAACCACCTCGATGCTGACAGTGCCGAAGTCGAAGGTCGTGCGCGGCTTCTCCTTCTTCGGCGTCTCCTTCGTATACGTGATATTCGACGACGGCACCGATCCCTATTGGGCGCGCAGCCGTGTCCTCGAATATCTGAACGCGGCCTCGAGCCGCCTGCCACAGGGTGTCACGCCGACGCTCGGTCCGGATGCGACTGGAGTGGGCTGGGTCTATCAGTATGCAGTGGTCGCTAAGGAGCTGTCCCTGGCCGAGCTGCGCTCGCTGCAGGACTGGATAGTGCGCTTTGGGGTTTCGAAGTCCGAAGGAGTGGCCGAGGTCGCGAGCGTCGGCGGCTTCGTCAAGCAATATTCCATCGTCGTAGATCCGGCCCGCCTCAAGTCCCAAGGTGTATCGCTCAACGATGTCGCCAATGCCGTGCGCGCCAGCAATATCGACGTCGGTGGCCGTACCGTCGAACTCTCCGAATTCGAGTTCATGGTGCGCGGCCGCGGCTATCTCAAGGGCATCCCCGACATCGAGAACATCGTACTCAAGAGCCAGAATGGTGTGCCGCTCAAGCTCGGGGATATGGCGAAGGTCGAGCTCGTGCCGGATGAGCGGCGCGGCGTCACCGAGCTGAACGGCGAAGGGGAGGTCGCAAGCGGCATCGTGCTCCAGCGCTTCGGTGCCAATGCGCTCACCGTCATCGACAACGCCAAGAAGAGCCTGGAGTCGGTCAAGGGCAGTCTTCCGGCAGGAACCGAGATCGTGCCCGTCTACGACCGCTCGACCCTGATCGAAGCAGCGATCGAGACGTTGAAGGGCACGCTGGTGGAGGAATCCATCGTCGTCGCCCTGGTGACGATCGCCTTCCTTCTGCATGTCCGAAGCGCGCTCGTCGCCATCGTCATGCTTCCGGTCGGCATTCTGATTGCCTTCATCGCCATGCGGCTGCTTGGTCTCGGCGCCAACATCATGAGCCTCGGCGGCATCGCCATCGCCATTGGCGCGATGATCGATGCCGCGATCGTCATGATCGAGAACGCCCACAAGCATCTCGAGCGGGCGCCGCCCGACAAGCTTCGGACCGAGATCCTTGTGGAGGCGGCCAGCGAGGTCGGCCCGCCGCTGTTCTTCAGCCTGCTGATCATCACCGTGTCGTTCCTCCCGATCTTCACTCTGGAATCGCAGGAAGGCCGCCTGTTCGGGCCGCTCGCCTTCACCAAGACCTTCTCGATGGCAGCCGCAGCACTTCTGTCGGTGATGCTGGTACCCGCTTTGATGGTCGTCTTCGTCCGCGGGCATATCGTGCCCGAACAGAAGAATCCGGTGAACCGTGTCCTGATCTGGCTCTACCGCCCGGCCATTTCCGGGGTGCTCAAGGTGAAATCGCTCACGATCCTCGCCGCCGTCGCCATCCTGGCGGCGACCGTCTGGCCGGCGCACCATATCGGCAGCGAGTTCATGCCCAATCTCGATGAGGGCACGCTGATGTACATGCCGACCACCCTGCCCGGCATATCCGTCACCAAGGCTGCCGAACTGATGCAGACGCAGGACCGGATCATCAAGTCCTTTCCGGAAGTTGAAAGCGTCTTCGGCAAGGTCGGGCGTGCGCTCACCGCCACCGACCCCGCGCCAACCGAGATGTTCGAGACGATCATCACCCTGAAGCCGAAATCGCAGTGGCGGCCCAGGGTGACCACCGAAAGCCTGAAACAGGAAATGGATGCTGCCCTGCAGTTTCCGGGCGTCTCGAACGCCTGGACGATGCCGATCCGAGCCCGCATCGACATGCTCTCAACCGGGATCAGGACCCCAGTCGGCGTCAAGGTCTATGGCACCGACCTCGGCGAGATGGAGAACATCGCCCGCCAGATCGAGGGCGTGCTGAAGACGGTCTCCGGAACGTCGAGCGCCTATGCGGAACGGGTGATCGGTGGCTATTATCTGGATATCGTTCCTGATCGTACCGCGCTTGGCCGATATGGCCTGACGGTCAGCGACATCCAGGACGTTGTCGGCATGGCGCTCGGCTCCGAGGTCGTCACCTCGACCGTCGAGGGACGGGAACGCTACGGAGTCGCGATCCGCTATCCAAGGGCCTTCCGCAGCGATCCGCAGGCGATCGCCAGGGACGTGCAGGTCTCGCTTCCCGGCGGCGGAACGGTACCGCTCGGCGAGGTCGCGGACGTGAGGCTGACCCGCGGTGCCACGACGATCCGCACCGAGAACGGCCAGCTTGCCGTCTACACCTTCGTCGACATCGCCAACCGCGATCTCGGCGGCTATGTTGCGGAAGCCCGGCAGGCGGTGTCCAAGAGCGTGAAGCTGCTGCCCGGCTATTCCGTCGCATGGAGCGGTCAGTTCGAATATCTCCAACGCGCCGAGGCGCGCCTCGCCATCGTCGTCCCCCTGACGCTGGCGCTGATCTTCCTGCTGCTCTATCTGAACTTCAAGGCGCTGACCGAGACGATGATCGTCATGCTGTCCCTGCCCTTCGCGCTCGTCGGCGGCATCTGGCTGATGTGGTGGATGGGTTTCAACGCCTCGGTAGCGGTCGCAGTCGGCTTTATCGCCCTTGCAGGAGTGGCCGCCGAAACCGGGGTGATCATGCTGATCTACCTCGAGCACGCCTTGAAGGAACAGCGCGAAGCCTGCGAAAAAGAAGACCGGCCCTTCTCGAAGCTGGACCTGAACAGGGCGATTATGGTCGGCGCGGTCGAGCGCGTCCGGCCGAAGATGATGACGGTCGTCGCCATCATGGCCGGTCTGGTGCCGATCCTCTGGCGGACGGGCACCGGCTCGGAGATCATGCAGCGCATCGCCGTACCGATGATCGGCGGCATGGTGTCGTCGACTTTGCTGACGTTGATCGTCATCCCGGCAGTCTACGCATTGGTCAAGGGATGGGGGCTGCCATCCGCGTCCGCGCAGAAGCAGTCGATCGCGGAGGACGAGCGCAGTCTCGAGGCGGCAGAATGAAAGGAAGTGATGATGGGTGTTTAAGGTTCTCCGCCCCTAGAATCCAAGTGGCGGCGCAGACTATCCCGACAGGATTCGTCACTCCCCTCCATCGAATGGATCGGCCAGCGCAGCCACTGGACGGCTGATCGGGCACTTGATGACCGAGACCTTCGCTGCGAGCTTTTCGCCGCCGTTTTCCTTGAGTAGCGTACGGAAGGTCGGGTGCATCCCGCCATCCTGGTAGGCGAGCGGTATGAAGCTTTTGCCTTCCAGTTCCTTGTACTTCTGGTCATCGGCGGACGTCTTCGCGACGACTGCCGGATCGGGCTGATCGATGCGCTGAGGGCATGCTGCGAGCGGATCCGGTGGGTCGCCGTCCTTGAACTCGGCGTCGAAGATGTACTTCCTGCTGCAGGCGGCGACCCTCGGCTCGCGGCGTCGAACTTCAAAGATGTCGTAGCCTTCCTTGAGGTTTTTCCAGAAGGCGAAATTCGGGTCGTCGCGATGGGCGGCCAGGTTCTGTGGCGTCATCCGGAACGGGTAGGCCTGCACCTGGAACGCTTGCTGCCCGCCCCTCAGGGCTTTCTCGACGACGGCGTAGATTTCACCAACTCCCTGGTCGGTCAGGGCAAAGCACCCCGAGGACGAGCAGGCGCCATGCACCATGAGAGCCTCGCCGGAATAACCTAGCGCGGCCTCCAGTCTGTTCGGATAGCCGAGGTTGAAAAAGCGATAGGGGGACGCTGTTCGACAGGGTCAAGAGTGCCGACGAGGGCGATGGGAGCGACGACGATAAACGTGATGGTGTCGGGGTGCGAATAATGGGCTTCTGACGCCTGCGCGATGATGCCGTCCTGTTGGCAGTGCGTTCCCGAGATGGATCGACCATCACTGCGATGGTGGCCTTCGGAGGTCGCAGGAACACTGACGAAGACGGGAGCGGCGTGACCATGATCGGCAGGCCCGGCGATGCAGGACGCGGCAAGCGAACCCAGCAACATCATGGTCGCGACGAAGACGTTGATCAGAAGGCGCATAGGCTCCATTCTTGCAGGACTGGCTCCTGTTTCGGCGGCGTCATAATGATGAAGTTCGACTTTTCGGTCAACGAGAAGGCCCTAGTTTCCAGTGAAGGACGTCCAGGAGTCAGCTACGAAATCGTGTTGACTCGGAGGTTCAGAGCGATTTTCTGCCGAAAAACTGAAGATTTCTTCGAACAAAGGGAGGCCCTGACGTCCGGAAAGAAGAAGCGCGCCCGTTCCATATCGCTCTTGTTCGACGGCATTGTCTTCGCCCGAAACGAAGGGTGCGCTCCCGTGTCTTGGAAAAGGCCAATGCTTCGGCTATCGTCGCCGCCTTCCTCGCAGCTATCGTGGCTTCACACGCTCGTAGGTGGTTAGAAGTGACAACGGCCGGCATCGCGGGCCGAAAGGCGGCGGAGACCCACCCCGAGGAGTTTGCCAATGCCGACGACGAAGCGCCGACTCTCGCGATCAACGCCCGCTTCGGATTAAACGGACTGAAGGCGGAGCATAACGGGCGCGAGCCGCATGGATCTAACGTCAGGCTTGGCCCAGGCGGAAGCTTGAACAAGGCGGGCAATTCCCGGTTCCAAGTGTTTGCCGCTCATTCCATCCTGAATCTGGCGTGGCAGGTCGTGCAGGTCTGGAGCATGAGGTGGAACGCATGTTCCGCCGGCATCGCCAAGAGTGCCTGCTCGGTGCTGACGTGAGTGCCGAGCGGCCCGCCGCCCATGGCCTCGCCCGGCCTCATCCGCATGCCGGCCGTAATCGGTCCCGGATTCTTCTCCGCGGCGGCGTCGAGCGCGACGGCGTAGTCGCGCAAGTCGTTGGCAATGCGGTCGAACCGCTCTCGTTCCTCGAGGATGTTCGGCTTGGCCTTCGACTGCGTGCTGACGGCCTCCGAGGCGAAATGTCCGGAGAGAACGGCGCCGGACTTGTCGCGGATGACATCGGCTGCCAGTCGGAACTCGGCGGCCTTGTAGCTCGTCGGATCTTTGAACATGCCGGCGATCGTCTTCGCTGCGGCTGCCATGGCCTTCATGTCCGCCTGCCGGACGGCGACGACGTCCTCCGCAGCCGTCGACGAGATGGCAGTCAGGACTGCTCCCGCGAAGGAGAGCAGTCCGAGTCTTTTCCAATGATTGACCTGCCTCATCGACCCGCCGCCGTCACTAATCGAATTCCATTATGCGTGCAACGGATATCAGTTGCCATCTGGGCAGGAAGAGGGCGAATGCCCTCCTCCGGTCAGGCCGCCATCTTGCGGCAGCTCTCGGCACAGCGGCGGCAGGCGTCGACGCAGCTCTGCATGTCGCCGATCCGTTCGCAGTCGTCGGCGCACTGGGCGCAGATTTCGGCGCATTCCCGGCAGACATGCTTGTGGTGCTCCGAGCCGATCAGCATGAAATGCGCAGAGGTCCGGCAGATCTCCGCGCAGACCATCATCAGCTTGAAGTGCGGGGGCTTCGTGTGCTCCCCGCCGAGTTCCAGACAATGGCCCATCGCCATTGACAGACATTCGCTATAGCAGGCTAGGCAGTTCTCGATGCAGGCCTTCATTTCAGTCGACATGTGATGCATGGCTCAATCTCCTAATTGGCTTCCTTGTCGACCCACTTGGACATCTCCTCGATCTCCTTTTTCTGGGCTTCGATGACCTTCCGGGCCATCTGCTTGGCCTCGTCGTTGTCGCCGTACTTGAGCTCAGCCTCCGACATGCTGATCGCGCCTATGTGGTGGGCGATCATGCCGCAGACGAAGGAGACGTCGGCGTCCTTCTTCATCATTCCCTGCATCATGTTCATGCCCATGTTCTTCATGCCTTCCATCGATGCCTTCTGGTAGTCGGTCATTTCTCCCATCTGCATGCCCGCCGCCGACATGTCCGTCTTCGGCATGTCCATGCCATGGGACTTGCATTTCTCCGGATAGGCCATCGTCGACTGAGCAGACGCGCCGGACGGAAGGATTACGAAGGAGGCAGCGGCGGTCGCCATGGACAGGGCAACGTTGGTGAACGTCTTCATGTTTCGATCTCCGAAATTTGGTTGAGGATGGTCTGTCTCAGCCTTGCGGAGATCGGGGCGGCGGATCGATCGCGCGGATCAGCAGCAGCGACCGATGCACGGATGGCATCCTTTCATGCGGCCCCGGCTCGAAGCGCGGAGCCGCGAGCCCGGCAGAGTCCGGAAGGATCGGACAGCAGTGCACTGGCGAGCAGCACGCACTCTGCTGCCCGCATGCGGGTTCGGCGGAGCGATGATGCTCCGCGGCGACAGCACAGTGCTGGCTCTGAGGGGCGGCCGGCTCCGCGCTCATGCCGAATGGATTCGCCATCACCAGTAGCGCGACTGCGACGATCTGAGCGTAGCGAGATATTCTCCCAAGTATCATTCGGCTGGTTTTCCCTTCCGTCATAGAACCGAAGGGCAGCAGAAATGTTCCGAGGACCGGTGATCTGGGCGGTGCCCAGATCGAGAAAACGTTAACCGCCTTCGGCTAGTCTGCGTTTCTCACGTGGGAGGGATCGATGAAAGGCGGCTATTCGCTCGCCCAGATAGGACTTCACTGGCTGGTCGCCCTCCTGGTGCCGCTGCAGTACCTGACGGGCGGCAGCATCGAGAGAACCCACAACGCCGTGCACATGGGCATGGGGCCGTCGTACTGGGACACCGTTCAGCACCACCTTCACAACTACGCTGGAATGGCGATCGGTCTGCTGATGGGCATGCGTCTGGTTTTCCGTCTCGTGCAGCCGCCCCACGGAAGCGCACCCGGCACGTGGACCGGGCGGGCCGCAACAGTGCTTCATCATGCGTTCTATGCTGCGATAATCGCGCAGGCCTGCATGGGATTCGTCGCCAGCTACTTCTGGTTCGGAATTGCGCCGTATCATGTCGCGGGGTCGAGGATCATCCTGGCGATGGTCGCGCTGCACCTCGCCGCGGCGGCCTGGCACACGCTCATCGCCCGTGACGCGACAGTCGATCGGATGGTCTTCCCGCGCGGGAAGCCGTCAGCCCACGAACTGCAAAGTGGCCAGCGTTAAAACGACATAGCGGCCCGTCTTGGCGACGAACACGATGATGGTGAACGGAAGCAGCGGCTCCCGGAGCACTCCGGCGACAACCGTGAGAGCGTCTCCAAAGACCGGCATCCAGGAAAGCAGCAGCGTCCACTTTCCGTATTTCCTGTACCAGCGGGACGAACGTTCCAGCGCCTCCTCCCGGCCGGAAACCATCGTCGATCCCGAAACCTTTCGAGGCCCCGGCCGAGGAACCAATTGACGATGCTTCCAAGCGTGTTTCCGACGCGGGCGACGGCGAGCAGAACCAGGACGGAGAATTTGCCTGTGAGAAGAAGGCCGACCAGCACGGGCTCCGACTGCATCGGCAGTATCGTCGCCGCCCCAAGGGCGGCAGTGAAAAGGCCTGTGTAGGATGCAAGATCGATCATCATCAAAAATGAACAGCCCGTATTGACCTTGCCAGCGTTGGAAGCCCTAGCTGTGCACAACGTGATGTTCGCGCCACATAAAGGACTCGAACATCGACGAGACATAGCTCCCTAATTGAAATCGCGCTGCTTTGCATGTAGCTCGTTTGGGAATGGACAGAATGTACCGAATCACAGTGAGCAGGCTGCTCTTGATGATGCGGCTGGTGATCATCGTATCACTGGCGGGGTACTCGCTGTCGAACGCCAACGCCGCGATGCATGGCTCCTTGTTTCCCGAGATCAAAATCGTGTCCACGGACGTGATGCCTTCCCATGAAGGTCACGACATGGCGGCGGTTGCCGATCACGATCATTCGCATGGCGGCATGTCTCATAATGGCGATGGCGCGTCGAAGCTCGTCAAGCAGGAATGCTGCAAGGACTTCTGCGGCGGCTTTGGCATCATCTGCGAGGGCCCCGACGTCGGCGGACCCGTCGTGACCTCGATCCGGCAGTTCGCCGACGACCGTACGACCCTCGGCGAACTGCCGGATCTCCACCGTCCCCCGAATATCTGATTAGAGACGCACCCGCTTGACCGGGTCCAGTCGGTCGCCTGCCTGCATCTTGGCGGGCGCCTCCGTAGGCTATCTCTTTTTCGGAAATTCATAATGAAACCCTCGCTTTTCGTGGTGGGGCTGCCGCTTGTTGTTGGCGGCTGCGCATCCACGCTTCCTCCCGACGTGGTGGCATCCTCCGCCGCGATCGAACAGCCTTCCGCCCGCCCGGTGGCATTCCGGTCGCCGATCTCGGGCTACGTCGCCAGGCAGCCCGTCGATCCCAAGCCGTGGCGCAGACAGAACGATCTGCAGTCTCCCGCGAAAGGAGACGGCTCATGATCGGCCTTAAGAAATTGACAACGGTGCTGGCATTCCCGCTGGTACTGAGCGGCTGCGTCACAGGCACCGAGTACTCCGGCAAAGAGGCGGGCTTTACCACCGTTTCCAACAAGACCGCCATTGCCACGGCGAAGCAGACCGTCTGGATCCAGAACCAGAGCCAGGCCAGGTCGGCGTCGGCGCAGGTCAAAAGCCTGCTTGTTCAAAAGAAGTCCCTCGATGTGGAGACGGCGGTCCAGATCGCCCTCCTTAACAACAAGGGCCTGCAGGCGGCCTACGCCGATCTCGGCGACAGCGCGGCGGATGCCTGGCAGTCGACGATGTTCATCAACCCGACCGTCTCCATCGGCACGACGGGCATGGGCACCCCGGAACTGGAGGCGTTCAAGACCATCGAGGGGATGATCACCACCAACATCCTGGCGCTCGCGACCAAAAACAGGGACATCGCGATCGCCGACACCCGCTTTAGCCAGGCGCAGTTGACTGCGGCGGTGAGAACGCTGCAGGTCGCCGCCGATACGCGGCGTGCCTGGATCGGCGCGGTGGCGGCCTGGGAGAGCGTCGGGCAGCTCCAGCGTGCCCAGGCGGCGGCGGATGCAGCCTCGGAACTCGCTGAAAAGCTGGGCGAGACAGGCGCGATGACCAAGGGCGCCCAGGCCCGCGAGCATGTGTTCGTCGCCGAACTCGCCGGAGAGACGGCGAAGGCCCGCCTGGCTGCGCGGCTCGCCAAGGAGGAGCTGACGCGGCTCATGGGTCTATGGGGCTCCGACCTTGATTACCAGGTTCCAAACAGCCTGCCGTCCCTACCGAAATCCGTGGTCAAACGGGACACTATCGAGGCCGAGGCTCTGAGGAACCGGATCGACCTCCAGGTCGCGAAGCTCGAACTCGAAGCCACCGCCAGGTCCTACGGACTGACGGAAGCGACACGCTATGTCACCGATCTCGAGATCCTGACCGGCTTTGAAACGGAACGGGAAATCGAGGACGACGAAAAGAAGACAAGGACAACCGCCCAGGTCGAGCTGGAGTTTGTCATCCCGATCTTCGATACCGGAAAGGCCCGGATGCGCAAGGCCGAGGTGGCGTACATGCGCGCCGCGAACCAGCTTGCGGAGAAGGCGGTCAACGTCCGCTCGGAGGCGCGCTCCGCCTACGAGGCATATCGCTCGAACTACGACATCGCCCGGCATTACCGCAATAATGTCGTGCCGCTGCGCACCAAGGTCGAGGAGCAATCCCTGCTGACCTACAACGGCATGATCACCAACACCTTCGAGCTGCTGACCGACACGCGCGACAAGATCAACTCCATCCTGCTCTCCGTCAACGCGAAGCGCGACTTCTGGCTCGCCGAAGCCAATCTTGCGCCCGCGATCTATGGCGGCGGAGCGTCGAACGCGTCAGCAGAAACAGAAGTCGCCGCTGCTTTCGAAAGCAGCGGTAGCGGCGGCCATTGAGAAAGGACCTCACCATGTTCAACAGACGACAACTGTTCGGAGCAAGCGCGGCCCTGCTGGCGGCGGGCGCCTGGACGAAGACCTCGGCCATGGCCCTCCCCGACGCGCCGACAATGGACTCGGCAGACATGCAGCCGCCGCTCCACCCGACCTCGGGACCGGACTACCAGCCGGTCGTCACCCTTAACGGCTGGACCCTGCCCCACCGGATGAACAATGGCGTCAAGGAGTTCCACCTCGTCGCCGAGCCGGTCGAACGCGAGATGGCCGACGGGATGACAGCCTATCTCTGGGGATACAATGGGCAGTCTCCAGGTCCGACGATCGAGGCGGTCGAAGGCGACCGGGTGCGCATCTTCGTCACCAACAAGCTGCCGGAACACACGACCATCCACTGGCACGGCATGATCCTGCCATCGGGCATGGATGGTGTCGGCGGACTGACGCAGCCTCATATCCCAGTCGGCAAGACCTATGTCTACGAGTTCGACCTCGTGAAGTCCGGCACCTTCATGTATCACCCGCATTCCGACGAGATGGTGCAGATGGCCATGGGCATGATGGGCTTCTTCGTCGTCCATCCCAAGGATCCGAAGTTCATGCGGGTCGACCGCGACTTCGTCTTCCTGCTCAACGCCTATGACATCGATCCCGGCTCCTATGTGCCGCGCATCATGGAGATGACCGACTTCAACATGTGGTGCTGGAACAGCCGCGTGTTTCCGGACATCAGCCCGCTGGTCGTGTCGAAGAACGACAGGGTGCGCGTGCGCGTCGGCAATCTGACGATGACCAACCACCCCGTCCACATGCATGGGTACGACTTCGAGGTGACATGCACGGACGGCGGCTGGGTGCGGCCGGAAGCGCGATGGCCGGAGGTCAGCATCGACATCCCGGTCGGGGCGATGCGGGCCTACGAGTTCGACGCGAAGTATCCTGGCGATTGGGCGATCCACTGCCACAAGTCGCATCACACTATGAACGCGATGGGTCACGACATTCCGACCTTCATTGGAGCTGACAAGTCGAAGGTGGCTGAGAAAATCCGGAAGCTGCAACCGGAATACATGCCCATGGGCACCAAGGGCATGGCCGACATGGGCGAAATGGAAATGCCCATTCCCGACAACACCGTCCCAATGATGACCGGGTGGGGCAAGTACGGCCCCATCGAAATGGGCGGCATGTTCTCGGTCGTGAAGGTCCGCGAGGGCATCTCGGCGGACGACTACTCCGATCCGGGCTGGTACGAAAACCCGCCCGGAACGCAGGCCTGGGAGTGGACCGGCGAACTGCCCGACGCGACCAAGGCCAAAGACGCAAAGACGCAGATCACCCCGCAGCCGGTCAAAGGATGACGGCTCGACACCTCCCAACCGCAAAGGAACTGAAATGAAGAAACTCGTAATCGCAGCCGTGCTCGCGGCGCTAGCAACCCCGGCGCTCGCTTCCGGCAATCACCCCGGCGGCCATGGCGAGAAGATGGCCATCGGAGAGCCAGGCGACAAGGCGAAGGCCACGCAGACTATCCGCGTCACGATGAAGGAGACCGACGACGGCAAGATGCTGTTCACTCCTGCCGTCTTCAACGTCCGCAAGGGGCAGACGGTCAAGATCGCCATCAAGAATGCCGGAACGGTCGACCACGAGTTCGTGCTCGATCAGGAAGACAAGATCCTGGAGCACAAGAAGGTCATGGAGAAGTTCCCGGAAATGGAACACGCCGATCCCAATTCCATCCGCCTCCCGGCCGGTCAATCCGGCGAGATCGTCTGGAAGTTCACCACCGACGGCGCGTTCAAGTTCGCCTGCCTGATTCCCGGCCACTACGAAGCAGGCATGCACGGCGACGTCACCGTCGCTGGAAAGTAATCGAAACCAAGGAGACAAAGAGATGAAGATCGCTATGAAACTCGGCCTTGCCGTTCTGCTTTCGGCCAGCGCGGCCTTCGGCGCGTTCGCCCAGGAATTCACCAAGGGTGCGGTCACCAAGGTCGACGCCAAGGCGAAGAAGGTCACCATCAAGCATGAAGACCTGAAGAACCTCGACATGCCCGCGATGACGATGGTCTTCCGTGTGGACGACTCGGCTCTTCTCGAAAAGCTGAAGGAAGGATCGAACGTCGAGTTCGTTGCCGAACGCGTGAATGGCAAGCTGACTGTCACCCAGGTGAAATAATCCTGGTGGGTGGCCGGGCTCCAGGGGTCCGGCCTACCCGCTCCTGACCAATCCGAAGCCTCAAATCAGTTCAATGGATTATATGACACCATTTGGAGAAGGAGATGCTGCCCGCGAGATTCGTTCTACTTCGCTGCGGTTTGTCGTCCTTCTGATCCTCTTCGCCAATCTGGTCTTCGGCGACGGCCAGTCCAGCTTCGCAACCCACATGAGCGTAGCCCTGGTGTATCTGGGCATCAGCGTCGCGTCGATCATCACCGCCACATGTTTCCCAGGACGAGATAATCTGAAGGCAGGCTTTGTCGCGCTCGATGCGGTGCTGGTGGTCGTCGTTCTCTATGAACACATCCTGGCCAGCCCGATCACCGACAACCACAATCTCACGACATCCAGCCTGGTCGTTGCATTCATTCTTCTCAATCATATAGCACTCAAGCTCGACCACCGTCTGATCGTGCTGTTCTCGAGCACCGTGGTGGCGTGCTGGCTTATGATGCTGGCGATCATGGCCTACCGACACCATGCAAATGCGGCCGGTTCGCTGCTGGGTAATTTCTTCAGCCAGGACCTGGTTCTGGCCAGCAGCTTCGATTCACGGCGCTGGCAGTTTATCTGCTCTTGCTGGAGCACGACCGCACGCGCAGGCATGCACTGAAGATCGAGGAGCGGCGCATGAACCTGTCGAGGTTCTTTTCACCGACCGTCGTTTCAGATCTGCAGGATGCGAGCGCAGTTCTCGACCTTGAACGTCGAGACGCGGCGATCATGTTCGTCGACATCAGGGACTTCACCAGCTATTCCGAAATCGCCGATCCCCGCGAGTTTGCGCGTGTCCTGGCGGAGTATCGTCGGATCGTCGCGGGCACCGTATTTGCCTATCGCGGCACGGTCGACAAGTTTATCGGCGATGGCGTGATGGCGGTGTTCGGGCAACCGAAGCCGCAGCCCGACGACGCCACCCGGGCCTTGGCATGCGCCTTGGAACTGACCACGGCACTCGACGACTGGCGCCTTTCCAATTCCAAACGCGGCAGTCCGGCATTGGCAACAGGTGTGGGCCTTCACTTCGGCACGGTCATCGGGGGCGTCCTTGAAAGCGGCTTCCATGACGAGTTCACCGTCATCGGCGACGCAGTGAACGTCGCTCAAAGGCTTGAGGCGCTGGCGAAGTCCCTGGCAGTCCCTCTGGTTGTCTCCGACGATCTGTTGCGCAGGATCCCCGGCGAATTGAACGGCAGCCACTGGTATCGACAGCAGGCGGTCAAGCTCGCCGGACGTCGCGAGCCGATCGACATCGCTTACATTCGCGGGAGCTCCACCCCCAGGGCGCGAACGAATGATGTTTATGAAGCCGGCGGCATACAGAGCGACTTCCAGGTTCTCTTACCAACTATGCCCTGCGCCCGCCCATCGGAGAGGTAATCCTTGCGGTCGACGAAAACCCGGGCGGGCTGACACTTGACCCGCCTTGGATCGATCGAGCTTTTTCGCACTGCCGCTCAGGAAACCGGAGCGTTGCAGAGCGCTGCCCAGAGATCATGCTTCCAGTCACCGCCGGATGCCATGGAAACATCAACGGGATAGTCAACGGCGCTAATCCTCACCATCGCGGGCGCAGCGCAGCGCACACTTGCTTCATGCCGTCCGCCGTCGCGATAGAGGACGGCCCCCCACGGTCGGCTTCCGAGAGCGTGATGATGGCGTCGAAATCGAAAGCGGAATAGCGGGAAGGTCTTCCCTCAGCGATACTGAGGCTCACGGATCCGCCATCGCCGAACGAGGCGGTATGAAACACAGCCTGGCCGGAAGCGAAAGATATCGACGTCGGCACGATGCACAGGATCAGAGTCAAAAGAATTCGGCGCATTTCCGCCTCCCACGGTCAATGCAGCGCAATTATCCTAGCACATCCGCGGGCGCACCGCGATCAACGCGATGCCAGGATCGCCTCCCTACATGGGATGAAGAATCCTCGAACAGGCCCCTGCTTTTGTGCTCAAGACACTGAGGACGAACGCCTTCAACAGTTCGCCTGTGCCTTCAACGTCCGATTTCTCAGTTCAACATGGTTCAGCTAGTGTCTTCGATGATTTCGCTACCGTCATGGGTGGGCAGGGATCGATTCCTCGCCCTCGTGATTGAACGTCGCGGTCGCCCTGAAGCTTGCTGTCTCGAATGCCGTTGCAGGTGGGAGTTGGCGAAGTTCCAATGGCGCGGCCGATAGTGTCAAAGCAATTGGTGCCGACAAAAATCAATCGCCATAAGCCATCCCCGAGCGCCGACATAATTCAATACTATTGATGTTATCCATAAACTCTATTCGTTTGAATGATGGGTTCCCCAAGCCCATATTTGCAACATGGACATGACGAACCTCCCATCGATGACCATGTCCCTGACCAGGAAAGGAACTGGAAAATGACCACGCTCACCTATCGCGGTGGCGGCAAGCCCTTCACCTCCGGCGCAAGCCGCTTTGATCTGGTAAATTATGCCCACAGGCTCGTACTTGCCTGGACACGCTGGCGGACCGCCCGCGAAATCGAAGCCATGCCGTTCGACATCCGCAAGGACATTGGCTGGCCGAGCACGGACGACAGCAAGCACCGGACCATGTAATGAATGCGACATTTCTCCCGAAATGAGGGCGGCGTCTGCCTTACGCAGCGCCGCCTTTTTCGCGTCCGCTGTCTCGTTCCCAGACGTTTTCAGGCCTGAATTTCAGTTGCCTGTAAGTCTCTTTTCCACCCTGCCCGCGGTCCCGCCTCCGGCTCGGCCGGTCAAATCCCGGTCAATGTCGCATATTTGCTCTTCACGGCCGCATTTTTCCATGCGAGTGTCGCTTTCAGGACATCGGCGCGACGCATTCCGCGCAACGAATATGTCATCGTCCCTCGAGCATGGATTTCGCTATGAACAGGATGCAGATCAAGAAGCGTTCGCTGGTCTTCTTTATGGTACCGCAATTCACCATGCTGCCCTTCTCGGCGGCGGTGGACACCTTGCGCATCGCCAATCGCATGCTCGGCTACCAGGCCTATACTTGGCGGCTCGCCTCCGTAGATGGAGAAAAGGTCTATTCTTCCCGCGGCATAGGCATCGAGGCGAATTCCTCGCTTGCCGAGGAGCGCCGTCATCTCGGCGGTGAAAACCGGCCCGGCATGGTGCTCGTCTGTTCCGGCATCGATATCGAAGAGTTCAACAACAAGTCGGTCAATGCCTGGCTGCGTGAATGCTACAATCGCGGCGTCGCGGTCGGCAGTCTCTGTACGGGAGCGCATGTGCTTGCGCAGGCCGGTCTTCTGAACGGCAAGCGCTGCGCCATCCACTGGGAGAACCTGCCCGGCTTTTCTGAAGCCTTCCCGCAGGCGGAGGTCTATGCCGACCTCTACGAGGTCGACGGCAATCTCTATACCTGCGCCGGCGGCACTGCCTCGCTCGATATGATGCTGAACCTGATCGGCGAGGATTTCGGCGAAAGCCTAGTCAACCGCATCTGCGAACAGCACCTGACCGACCGCGTGCGCAACCCGCACGACCGCCAGCGCCTGCCGCTGCGCGCCCGTCTCGGCGTGCAGAACGCCAAGGTCCTGTCCATCATCGAGCTGATGGAAGGCAATCTCGCCGAGCCGCTGTCGCTGATCGAGATCGCCGATGGCGCCGGTCTCTCCCGCCGCCAGATCGAACGGCTGTTCCGCCAGGAGATGGGCCGTTCGCCGGCCCGCTACTATCTGGAAATCCGACTTGACCGCGCACGCCACCTGCTGGTGCAGTCCTCGATGCCCGTCGTCGAGGTCGCCGTCGCCTGCGGCTTCGTCTCGGCCTCGCATTTCTCCAAGTGTTATCGCGAACTCTACCACCGCTCACCGCAGCAGGAACGCGCCGAGCGCAAGATGACCATGGCGACGGCAAGGCAGGCTGTTGCGGCTTGAGGCGGCCGCAACACAAGGATCTGACCGTTCCTTCGTCATGCTCGGGATTATCCCGAGCATCTAACTACAGGTTGATGCGGCATCAGATCCTCGGCACAAGGCCGAGGATGACGACCAGTGGTGACAGGCCACCCTACTGCGCCGCCTCCTCCGTCATCTTGGCGTCGGAATAGACCTGATTGCGGCCCCTGTGTTTGGCCATGTAGAGGAATTGGTCGGCGGCGTTCAAATAATTCTCGAAGGTCTCGTAGCCGCCGATCTCGGCAATGCCGATCGAAATCGTGACGCCGAGGTCCTCGTCGTCGGCGGTGACCTTCAACCGCGATATATCCGAGCGGATCTCATCGCAAAGCTTGGTCGCAGCAGCCGAGTCCATCTGCGGGAAGAGGATGGCGAATTCTTCGCCGCCAAGTCGCGAGAGAAGATTGTCGCTGCCTTCGAAGATCGTAAACAGCCGGTTCGCGACCGCCTTCAGCACCTTGTCGCCGATCTCGTGGCCATAGGTATCGTTCAGGCGCTTGAAATGATCGATATCGAGGATGGCGACTGAACTCGGCACTTTCAGCCGCAGGCATTCGTTCACCAGCTTCGGGCCGTTGTCGTAGAAGTAACGGCGGTTATAGAGGCCGGTCAGGTAGTCGCATGCCGCCGCTGCCCTCAACTGCCGCATCTGCGCCAGCGTCTCGGCATTGTTGGCAATACGGCATTGCAGCTCCTCGGCGACAAATGGCCGGTAGAGGAAGTCGCTGGCGCCCGCCTTCAGGAAACTGGCTGACAGCATGCGGTCGTTGGACGAAGAGACGCCGATGACGCGCAGCCTGTCGGAACCAAAGCGATGGCGGATGCGCCGCGTCAGCTCGTAGCCGCTCATGTCGGGCATGTGATGATCGGTGACGACGAGTTCGATGTCGCTGTAGGCTTCGAGAGCGGCCAACGCCTCGAGCCCCGAGCTTGCCTCGACGACGAGATATTGCTGCGCCTTCAAGAGATCGACGAGCACCTGGCGTGCCGAGACGACATCGTCGACGACGAGGACCCGCGTCTTGCGGTTGGAGATCGCCCGGCGGACGGTGGCAACCAGATTGTCGAGCGCGAATTCATTATCCTTCAGCACGTAATCGATGACATTGCGCTCCATGATCCTGTTGCGCGTATTGAGATCGAACGTGGCGGTAAAGACGATTGCTGGAATATCGTGCTCGATCGTGCAGTCGAGCGCCTCGCCATAGGGCGAATCCGGCAGGTTGAGATCGACGACGGCCATGGTGTAGCCGTGACCGTCTTCGGCAAGCTCCCTGCGAAGCGCCTTCAGCGACGAGCAGGATTTGACGGCAAGCCCAAGTTCCGTCTGGAACCGGTGACAGAGCACGGCGGAAAACATCCGGGAATCTTCAACCAGAAGTATTTTGAGCCCGCCGGAGCGCAGCCCGATTCCATCCCGCTGAAAATCCGCTTGAAAAGCCACAGCCGCTATTCCCCCCTGCGCCTCACGGGCTCGACTCGGCCCTCCCCCCGGCGGGGCGGACGATAACCGAGCGGCCTGTGCGCGTGAAGGGGACAAATGATGGTGTTACTTGTAATTGCAAAAATTCGATGCCGGTCCCCGACCGGCATCCCCGCCTCACTGGCAATACTCAAGCTGGGTGAGCCGTCAGGCAACCGCCCGCTCCTTGCGCATCGACTGGATTTGCAAAAGCGTATCGAGATTCTGATTGACGCGGCAGTAGAACTCCTCGTCGATGAAGGGGCGCAACATGAAATCATTGCCGCCGGCTTTGAGGAACCGCGCCGAAAGCAGCCGGTTCGAGGAGGAGGAAACGCCGATGATGCGCAGTTCATGTGAGCCTATATTGGCGCGAATGCGCCGGGTCAGCTCGAAGCCGTCTATATCGGGCATATTGTAATCGGTGATCATCAGGCCGATGTCGCGGTTGGCCTTCAGGATTTCCAATGCCTTGGCGCCGTTTTCGGCGGTGCTGACGCGGAAATTATAGCGTTTCAGTCGGCTCGAAAGCAGGGCGCGCGCCGTCGCACTGTCGTCGACGATCAGCACGTGATGGCGGTGATTGGTCAAGAACCGGCAGATCGATTCGGCCAGGAGGTCGACGGCGAAGACGTTGTCCTTCAGGATATAATCGACGATATCCTTGGCCATCAGCTTGTCGCGCATGCTTTCATGGAAGGTGCCGGTAAAGACGATGGTGGGAATGGAGAGATCGACCAGATATTCCAACGCCTCACCGTTTTCGGCGCCGGGCAGATTGATATTCGAGATCGCCAGCGTGATCGGATCGGAAGATTTGTCGTAGGCAAACTGCAAATCCTCGAAGTTGCGGCAGATCTCGACATTAATGTCGAACAATTCCTTGAGGCGTTTGCTGATCATCGAGGTGAAGACGTTTGAATCTTCCGCGACGATAATACGCGCGCCGGCAAACATCTCTCCGGAATATTGCATCCCCGAAATACCCAAAAACGCCATGGTAAACCTTTGATGTAAATTCTGTCCCCGGCTCAAACTGATACATCAATTGATTTGAATAATTATTAATCAGCACCTGCCGTTACGATATGAAGAAGCGGTGCAATGGTGGCCCTGCGATTTCCTTGCAAATATGATTAAGAGTCTGTTCGAGAAAGCGGATAGCGGGCCGGCCTTCGTGTCATGAGCTTGATCATTGCAGCCTGGATGAACGTAGCGCATGCTGCTTCTACATGTTGACGCGTGGTAGCGGGTGTCCAGATCATTTCTCCCCGTTTGTCGCACTGGAGGAATTTCCAGACATTCATGTTATGCGTCGTTGGCGAATACGGCATGAGATCGCGATGCAGGAAACCAGATCAATAGCCTATGCTGGTTTCAGAACCCCGAGCCTTCTTAGCGTGCTGACGGTCTTGGCAGCGGGACTGCTCTCCGGTTGCGCCAGAATGCCCCCGGTATTTTCAGATGATGGCGCGACAATTTCATTCAAGGTTGAAAAGTTTAGGTACCGGGTTCCTGGTCAAACCGAAGTGTCTTGCGATCTTGATGATCAGCGAAAATTGGCAGTTTGAAACAATGGCCTAACCTCCGAGTTGGCGGTGGCTGGGCTTCCCTTCCGTGGCGTCGTCTTAGTTGAATTCGATGGGCGGCGATTTAGGCCCGCCGAGCGCCCCTAAGTTGCGTGGCCCGAACTGGTTGCCCCTTTGGAGCCTCGCCTCGAAGCTCGCAGTTTTCGAACAGGCTCTAAGAATTCATCCGGCTGGCCGACCTCCTGCGAAGCAGTTATAAAGAGCCAGCGATCCGAAACGCCGACAGGTTTCCATGACCCGATCCGATCCCGTGATCGAATGGCTTCTCGATTCCGACCCGGCCATCCGCTGGCAGGTGATGCGCGACCTCATCGACGCGCCGGAGCCGGAATGGATAGCCGAGCGGGTCAAGGTGGAGACGGAAGGCTGGGGCGCGAGGCTGCTTGCCTGCCAAGACGAGGACGGCCAATGGGCGGGCGGCGCCTTTCTTCCCGCCGGCTTCGACCCGCGCGAGTGGCGCGAGCGCGGCCAGCCGTGGACGGCGACCAATTTTTCGCTATCGCAATTGCGCGAATTCGGTCTCGATGCCGCCTGCGAGCAGGCCAGGCGCACCGTCAAATTGATCGGCGCCAATGCCCATTGGGAGGAAGGCGGTCAGCCCTATTGGCAAGGCGAAGTCGAGGAATGCATCAATGGCCGCACGGTCGCTGACGGCGCCTATTTCGGTATCGACGTCTCCTCCATTGTCGAGAGATTGACCGGCGAGCGCCTCGATGATGGCGGCTGGAATTGCGAACGCTGCAGCGGCTCGATTCGGTCGTCCTTTGCCAGCACCATCAACGTGCTGGAGGGCCTGCTGGAGTTCGAGCGAGCGACCGGTGGTACGCCGCAATCACGGGAGGCACGCGGAACAGGCGAGGAATTCCTGCTCAATCGCGACCTCTTCCGCCGTCTCGGCACCGGCGAGCCAGCCGACGAACGCTTCCTGCATTTCCTGCACCCGAACCGCTGGCGCTACGACATCCTCCGCTCCCTCGATTATTTCCGGTCAAGCGCCCTCCTGACCGGCTCCGCCCCCGATCCGCGCCTCGGCGAGGCGATCGCCCATCTTCGCATCCGCCGCCTTCAGGATAGCAGATGGCCGCTCGACTGGACGCTGCCTGGGCGCGTCTGGTTCGAGATCGACGAGGGAGAAGGTCAGCCCTCGCGCTGGATCACGCTTCGGGCGATGCGGGTGCTCCGATGGTGGGATGCCCATCACTCAGTCCATGCGTGACACCAAGCCCCGCAAGCGCAAGGCGTGCGCCTCGACCGCGCGCAGCAATTCGGGGCGGCCCACCATTGCCCGATCCCTACGGGTCTCTACGCACAGCAGCCGCTCCTCGCCGCCGACGGACCGCAGCAAGCCGCAGCCTTTCTGCTCTCCTCGGCGATCCAGCGGTCGCGCGGCTTGCAGCTTGCCGGCCGCGGCGAAAGTTCGACATGCACAGCCTCGCCGCGTAGAACCGGCATTGCGGCGCAATAGAGCTGTAGCGGCCGCACGCCGTCGCTGACTTCGAAGGTAAGCTTGACCGAACCGTCGAGCTGCACATGCTCCGACACCTTACGGACTATCGCACGGAATTTTCCAGCCGGCATGTGCGTGCGTTCGCCGCCCTCCTCGATGTCCCAAAGCTGGATGAAGATCTCAGTCCAGGCCTCGGGATTGGCACCGCAATCAAGTGCCGAGAATTGGCCCGCCTTGACCTCGGTGATATGATAGCCCGGATTCACCGGCCTGCCATCGTAATGGAAAATCAGCGACGCGTCCTTGTCGCCGGAGAGCGCATCAAGCAGCTGACCGAGGCTGATCTCCTCTGCCTGAATTTTATTGTTGTCGATGGCGTTCATCTGCGCTAATCCTCGTTTCAACGATTCAAGGACTATTGAAATATGGATCAACGTCAAGCCCTGACCGCGTTCGGCGCGCTTTCGCAGGAAACGCGCCTCCACATCATTCGCATGCTTGTCGTCTCGGGTCCTGACGGAATGGCGGCAGGCTTGATCGCGGAAAAGGCGGAGGTTTCCCCGTCCAACGTCTCCTTCCACCTGAAGGAGCTGGAACGAGCGGGGCTGATCACGCAGCAGCGAGAATCCCGCTCGATCATCTACACCGCCCACTACGAAACGCTCGGCGGCCTGATCCGCTTCCTGATGGAGGATTGCTGCGGCGGTAATGCCGAGATCTGCGCGCCCGCCGCCGCCGTTGCCGCATGCTGTGCACCTGCAATCAAGGAGGAACTGCAATGATCTCAGACCGCGTTTACAATGTTCTCTTTCTCTGCACCGCCAATTCTTCGCGCTCGATCCTGGCGGAATCGATCCTCGGGACCGAGGGCAAGGGCCGGTTCAAGGCCTATTCCGCCGGCAGTCAGCCGAGGGGCGAAGTCAATCCATTGGCGCTGAAGGAGTTGCAGACGCTGGGTTATCCCGCAACCGGCTTCCGCTCGAAGAGCTGGGACGAATTCGCCAAGCCCCAAGCGCCCGCAATGGATTTCATCTTCACCGTCTGTGATGCCGCCCACGGCTCAGCCTGCCCGGTTTGGATCGGCCACCCGATGACCGCCCACTGGGGCGTCGAGGATCCGGCCGCCGTCGAGGGCAGCGAGGTCGAGAAAGGCCGTGCGTTCGCACAGGCCGCCCGATTTCTGAAAAACAGGATTATGGCCTTCCTAAGCCTGCCTTTGTTCTCGATCGACAAGCTGGCCCTGGAGCAGCACCTGCGCCAGATCGGCGCGATGGAAGGCACGACCGCAAAACCGGCAGGTGCCGGCTGATGGCTTCCTACGATCTATCGCGCAGACTGGTCGCAGAGACCCTCGGCACCGCCATGCTGGTCGCAACCGTGGTCGGTTCGGGCATCATGGCGGCATCGCTCACCGGGGATGTCGGGCTTGCCCTGCTCGGCAATACACTCGCGACCGGCGCGATCTTGGTCGTGCTGATCACCGTGCTGGGGCCGATTTCCGGCGCCCATTTCAACCCGGCCGTCTCGTTGATCTTCGCAATGTCGGGTTCACTGCCCAAACGCGATCTCGGTTTCTACATGCTGGCGCAGTTTGGCGGTGGCATAGCCGGAACGATCTGCGCCCATCTGATGTTCAACCTGCCGCTCCTGGACCTGTCGAGCAAGACCCGCACCGGCGGCGCGCAATGGTTTTCCGAGGGTATCGCGACCTTCGGCCTCGTCGCGGTCATCCTCGCCGGCATCCGCTTCGAACAGAAGGCCGTCCCTTGGCTGGTCGGGCTCTATATCACCGCCGCCTATTGGTTCACCGCATCGACCTCGTTCGCCAATCCGGCCGTGGCTTTCGCCCGCTCCCTGACTGACACTTTCTCCGGTATTCGTCCGGTCGACCTTCCGGGTTTCTGGCTTGCTGAAATATCAGGTGCGGTCGCAGCCCTCCTCCTGTTCAACTGGCTGCTGCAGCCAGCCGAGACATCGTCAACCCTATCCTCCGAGGCAAGATTATGAACGTCACTATCTATCACAATCCCGCTTGCGGCACCTCGCGCAACACGCTGGCGATGATCCGCAATGCCGGCATCGAGCCTGCCATCATCGACTACGTCAGCACGCCGCCGTCGCGTGCAGAGCTGGTCAAGATGATCGCCGATGCCGGCCTGACCGTGCGCCAAGCACTGCGCGAGAAGGACACGCCCTACGCCGAACTCGGCCTCGACAATCCCGACCTGACCGACGACCAGTTGCTCGACGCCATGCTCGCCCACCCGATCCTGATCAACCGGCCCTTCGTCATCACCCCGCTCGGCACGCGCCTGTCGCGCCCCTCCGAGCTGGTCCTGGAAATCCTGCCGGAGACGCACAAGGGCGCCTTCACCAAGGAGGACGGCGAGAAGGTGCTCGATGCTGAAGGCAAGCGCATTGTCTGACCTTCCAGCCACTTCGCCGGCCCATCTTCGCCAACCGGATCCGGCGGCCCTGCGGCCGCCCTTCTCCACGCATAAGCCGCGCATCCTCATCCTTTACGGTTCGCTCAGGGCCGTATCCTACAGCCGTCTCCTCGCGCATGAGGCATCACGGCTGCTCGAGCATTTCGGCTGCGAGGTGCGGATCTTTGATCCCGAAGGCCTTCCCCTTCCGGACGGCGCTCCGGCCGCCCATCCTAAGGTGCAGGAATTGCGCGAGCTGTCAGCGTGGTCGGAAGGCCAGGTCTGGGTCAGCCCAGAGCGGCACGGCGCAATGAGCGGGATAATGAAAGCGCAGATCGACTGGATACCGCTATCAGTGGGTTCGGTCCGGCCGACGCAGGGCAAGACGCTCGCCGTCATGCAGGTATCGGGCGGGTCACAGTCGTTCAATGCCGTGAACCAGATGCGCATCCTCGGCCGATGGATGCGGATGATCACCATTCCCAACCAGTCGTCGGTGGCAAAGGCTTTCCAGGAGTTCGACAGCGACGGACGCATGAAGGCGTCATCCTTTTACGACCGCGTCGTGGACGTTTGCGAGGAGCTGGTGAAATTCACATGGCTGACACGCGACGCCTCGGCCTATCTTACCGACCGCTACAGCGAACGCAGGGAAGAGGCCGATAAGCTCGAACGACGCGTGGACCTCAAATCCATATGACGTCCGCCGCTTCCGAGCGGCCGCCGGTTGCCGCCATCCTCGCGCTCAGTCTGACGCAGATTATCGGCTACGGCACCCTCTACTACAGCTTCAGCATCTTCACGCCCGACATGGCGCGCGGGCTCGATTAGTCGGCGCAATGGATCTTCGGCGCGCTGTCGGCGGCGCTGCTGATCGGCGGCCTGGCGGCACCCGCCATGGGCACGTGGATCGATCGTATCGGCGTGTCCTGGTCGCTGTCGATTACCGCCGCGCTCGGCGCCGCGGCCGTGGCGGCATTCCTCGCCATCCGGCCGCTGATGCGGACGTCGGCGCCGGCGCAAACGGCGCTGGCGCGCGGAGAGCCGTAGCTCCGTGGGGCCGCAGCCTTACTTGACGACGGCCGATCCCTTGATGATGTCGATCGTCTCGCCGCCATCGAGGCCAATACGGTCGCCGTCGGGCGTCGTCATGAAGCAGCCGGAGGGGCAGAGGTTTTCCGAAGCCCCGGCATCGACGACGACCTCGACGCGCTGGCCGCCCTCGGTGATGATGAGCACCACGGCGGCAGGGTCGGTGTTGGTGATGGAAGCGGCATTGACCGCCGGCGCGGCAAGCAGCGGGACAAGCAGAACGGCGGCAAATCTTGCCATCATGTGCGGCGGCGCTGACGCGCCCTCCCCTCGAAAGATCGGTGCTGCCCTCGGCAGCGATCCCGATGGAAGGGATCATGCACATAGACCTGTGAATGATGGCTGAATAAGCTGTTCAGCTCTCCGCTGCCCGCCCGCGCAGCTGGCGCACCGGCCGCTCCTCTTCCTCCACCGGTCTATCCTTGGAGTTCTCATGGGCGTCCGCATGCTGCTTAACCGCACTGGCAAGGACGGGGGCAGCCTCCCGATGGATGGTAAGGTCGCTCTGTGGCAGCGGGATTTCTATGCCTTCCGCCTTGAAGCGCTTGAGGATCTCGATCCTGAGATTGTTGCGCACCGTCAGGCCGTCGCCCATGTCGGCGAGGAAGAAGCGAAGCTCGAAATCGAGCGAATAGGGGCCGAAGCGCAGGAATTCGACATGCGGCTCGGGATTGCGCATGACGAGCGGTATCTTCGCCGTCAACTCCAAGAGAATATCCATTACCTGTTGCGGATCAGCGTCGTAGCTGACGGAAACCGGGATTTCTGAGCGACCGATCTTGTTGCGGTGCGTCCAGTTGCCGACGAGGCCGTTGATCAGTTCCGAATTCGGCACGATGATCGCCTGCTTGCGGAAAGTCTCGATCTCGGTCGCGCGCACCGAGATACGCTTGACGATACCTTCGGCCGTGCCGGAGACGACATGGTCGCCGACCTTGAACGGCCGTTCGACCAGAAGGATCAGGCCCGACACGAAGTTGGAGACGATGTTCTGCAGGCCGAAACCGATACCGACCGAAAGCGCTGAGGCGACAAGCGCGAAGCTCGACAGATCGATGCCGGCGGCGGAAACGCCGATGATCGCGGCAATGCCGACGCCGAGATAGCCGATGCCCGTTTTGACCGAATTTCGCACGCCGAGATCGACATGGCTTCGAGCCATGACATTGCCGTCGAGCCAGCGCTGCAGCCAGCGCGTCAGCAGATAGACGCCGGCAAAGAGCAGGATGCCGGTGCAGATTCCGAGCAGCGAGATACTGATGCCGCCGAGCTTGACCTCGGTAAACAGCCGGAAGGCGATAAGCTGCAGATCCTGGACATGGAAGCCCCAGAGCAGCAGGATCAGCGGAATGCCGACGAGCAGCGCCACCGCATACATGGCAAGGCCGACGAGCAGGCCGACCTGGTCTATCGCCACCGGCCCGAGATTGAAGCGTCGCGCCAGGAAGCGGGCGAAGAAGGTGTCACCGAAGCTTTCCTGCCGCGAGATCGCCTTGCCGGAGAGCAGACCGACATACATGGTGGCGACGACCGCGCCGGTGATGATGAGCTGCGTGGCGACGAAGCGGGCAAGTCCGACGTAGCCGGCAAGTGCCGTAACGATCAAAGCGGCACCGACGACGCGCAGGATGATCGCCATGCCGCGCGGCCAATGTCTGCCAGGCGCGTCGGGATCGCCGCTTCTCGCCAGCATCGGCTTGCTGAAGGAGACGGCGATCAGGATGATGCCAATGATCAGCGCAGCGATCAGGCTGCGAACGACGGTCAGCACCAGCGGCGATCCCATCGCCTCACTGACCGTGCCGAAGAGATAGTCGAGTCCGTTGACGACAGCCATCGCCGAGAGACAGTAGCCGATCGAGCGAGCGCCAAGATTGGAGAGCTTCACCAGCCGCCAGTGCGGTTCGCTTGGCGCGAAAATCGCGTTGACGAAGCGGCCGACGAAATAGACGAGACCGATGGTGCCGAACAGCGCGCCGATTACAGGAGCGATATCCGGCCGCAACACATTGAAACTGTTAAGGAAGAAAAAGGAGGTAACAAGCAGCACCGCCAGCGCCAGCGTTCGGATCAGCGTCGACCAGAAGGCGATCGACAGCCTGCCGATATAAGACGGATTCTCGACCGCCTCATCGCGGCGCAAATACGAGCCGAACAGCCGGTAGCTGCCGGAAAGCAGGATGAGTGCTGAGGCAAGCGACAGGAAGATCGCGGCGAACAGCGGGAACCGCTTGAACTTCCAGACGAAGGAGGCCCAGCTCGCCAAAGCCTGTGAGAATTCGCTGATCTCGTGCACGAAGGCGCTCGCGGCATCGTCAAGCACCGAGATGGAGATTTCCGTGCGCCTGAAAAGCGTATCGGCAAAAAGCTGCCGCCGCATCGCGATGATCTCGTTCATGAGCTTCGTCACCGCGATCGACAGGTTTTCGGCGTCACCGGTCACCGCGTTGATCTGCGCGCGCTCGGCGGCAAGCGCGTTACGTTCGTCGGTGACGATCTGCGCCTCGGGCGGTTGCCCATCCTTCGGCGGCTCACCGATCTCGGTCAGGCGGTTCTTGATCTGGTCGAAACGCGGCCTCAGGTTGACCGATATGGTGATGACGGCGCGGCTGAGCTCGTCGGCCTTCGTCGCAAGCCCGACTAGCGCATCGTCATTGTCGGCGTTCTCCTTGACGCTGTCCTGAAGCGAGCCAAGCTGGACCTTCGCCTTCTCGATCTCCTTTGCCGCCAGGGCCGAAGGCGTATCGACAAGCGGCGCCTCTGCTCGCGCCTGCGGCTGCGGTTCCTGCGCGAAGGCTGCTGCGCTCTCGAAACGCGCACCGGCGAGCGCCAGCGTCACAAGAAAAATGGTGCGAAGCAGGATGTATCTCAGCCGCAAAAAGGCCTCCGGAAAGGTTGTCATCGAAATTGAATGCTCGCTTTTCATCGCAAAGAAAGGCGACAGAAAGGCGGGAGATGCCTAAAGCGCCCTGCACGAAACTTGTCCATGCCGCGCACGTTCCTCCAAACAGCTCAGAACCCCGCGGCGGGCTTGGAGAGATAGTCGAGTTCTGCTGCCGTCGATTCGCGCCCGAGCATGGCATTGCGGTGAGGAAAGCGCCCGTAGGCGGCGATTACCTCACGGTGTCGGATCGCATAATCGAGATATTCCTCGTCACCAAGCGCGGTGAACAAGGCTACCGAACGGTCCTGCTCGTCGAGGTTCTCGGCGTGTTCGAACGGCAGGTAGAAGAAGGTTCGGCAAGCATGTTCCACCGCCTGGTCGGCGCCGGCCGCAAGCGCAAGCTTGGCTTCGCGAAGCGCCAGCCCGTCGGTAGCAACGGCAAGCCCCGTGCCGCGATAGATGTTGCGGGGAAACTGATCGAGCACGATGACGGCCGCCAGCCGGCTCACCGGATCGGCTCGCCATTCATCGCCGACGCCTGCGGCAAGCGCCAGATGCGTATCGCGGAAAACACCACGGATCTCGACATCGAGCTCCGGCGGCGGGCGAAACCAAAGGTCGCGGCCACATCGAACGAACCAGAAATCGTAGACTTCGCGAGGTGTGCGGATCGTTGCCATGCCTTCCTCCCGTAGCGTTAGGTTTGATGTTATGTCGGTAAGCTGTTGTACAAGCTGTTGTGCAATAGGACGAGGGTGCCGTGTGGCCGCCTCGTCCGCACTAAGGTCACTTTCCCCCGCTGGGGAGAAGAGGGTATCGAGACGTTGCAGCGAATCTCTTCTCCCCAACGGTGAGAAGGCGGCGGCAGCCGGATGAGTGGGCCACTCGGCACACCCTCCCTAATTTCCTCGACCTGTACCTACTTCTCCTCATGCAACGAAAACACCAGCGTCGCCCTCGTCCCATCATGCCCGGGATCGTAAGCGAAATCCGATTTCAAGCTCGCGGCCATCGCCGTCAAAATCCGTGTGCCAAGCCCCGTCCCCCTGGCCGGACTCTCTGGATCGAATCCCGCGCCGTCATCCTCGACGATGACGCGCAATTCCCCGTCCGTCTGGTCGACAAAAACGCGGATTTCGCCCGACACCGCTTCCGCATAAGCATATTTGAACGCATTGGTGACGAGTTCACTGACGATCAGCCCGAGCGTGATCACCTTGTCGGTCGCTAGATTGACCGGTTTTGCGCTCAGCACGATGCGGTGCGGCCGCTTGTCGTCGCGCATCGAAGCTTCGAGCTCGGTCAGCAGACTGTTCAGATATTCATCGACCTGCACCGAGCCGACCTGCCGATTGGTGTAGAGTCGGCGATGCACGCTGGCGATCGCGTTAATGCGCATCTGCGTCTCGTGCAGCGCGTCAATCGCCACTTGGTCCCTGGTCATGGAAGATTGCATGCGGATCAGCGCGCCGACGAGGCCGAGGCTGTTGGCGATACGGTGATTGACTTCGGCAAGCAGCAACTCGGCATGGTCGCGCTGCTGGCGGATCACCTCTTGCGCCTGTGCCGTTTCGCGGCGGAAGCGCGCCCGCTCCAGCGCCTGTTCGAGGGCGGCCGCGAGCAGGTCAAAATAATCGGCTGAAATCCCCTTCAGCATGTAGTCATCGGCACCCGCCTTCAGCGCCGCGACCGCGATGCTGGTGTCGTCCGACCCCGTTGCATAGATGACCGGCGGATGATCCGGCACGGACGTGATGCAGGGCAGAATGTCAAGTCCGGTCTCGCCGCTCAGGAGATGATCGAGCACGACGGCGTCGATGCCCCCCCTCGGCGATCCGCGCAAGGCCGGCAGCACCATTCTGCGCCCACTCGACCGAAAAGCCGCGCCGCGCAAGGTTCTTCTGCATCAGGAGGGCGAGTCCCTCGTCGTCATCGATATAGAGGATGTGGATCAGGGCATCCGCATCGCCGCTAGAATTGCTCATTCCATCTCCCGGCATTCTCTCTAAGCGACGATCGCCCGCAAGCGTCCGAGTCGTCGGCATGGCAATGTCGTATTGCATTGACCGCCTGAGGTAAACATCGCTCGTCCCTCGCTCTTGTCGCAGGCCGCGTTAGCGCTCCTGGAATTTCCGGTGGCCGGAAACTTCGGCGCCCGCCTCCTTCGGCAATTGCAGGAAGCGCAGCGACGAGACGATGCCGATCGCGCCGACCACGACGAAGGCCCAGCGGAAATCGGCAAGGACGGGACTGGCCGCGCCTCTGAGAGCCGAGGAAATGTTGAGCACGGCCGCTGCCATCGCAACGCCGAGCAACATCGATACCTGCTGCAGCATGCTTGACAGCGTCGAGGCCGAGCTTCGCTGCGCCGGGCCGATATCCGCAAAGGCAAGCGTGTTCAGCGCCGTAAATTCCATCGACCGCGACAGACCCGCGAGAAAAAGCAGCGCATGGATGAAGAACGGCGGCGTCTCAGGCGTCAGGAAACCGCAGGCAACGATCGAAAGCGCTGCAATCAGCCCGTTGAGCCCGAGAACGGTGCGGAAGCCGAAGAAGCGTAAGAGCGGCGTCGTCACCGCCTTCATGCTGAAATTGCCGAGAAAATAGACGAGCAGATAGGTCCCGGCGGCAATCGAGCTCAGTCCGAAGCCGAGCTGGAACAAGAGTGGCAGAAGGAAAGGCGTCGCATTGATGGCCGTTCGGCAAGCCGTGCCCGCCGAAAGCGTCGACATCGAAAAGGTCTGGACGCGGAAAGCCGAAAGATCGAGCAGCGGATTGTCGACGGCAAGGAAATGGCGCGTCGCCACGACCGATAGTACAATGCCGGCCGCAAGCATTGAGATGACCGGCCAAAGCCCGCCTTCCCATTTGACCGAAAGCTCCAAGGCCGCGAGCAGCAGGGTCAATCCGGCCGCACTCAGGATGAAGCCGAGAATATCCAGCCGGCCAGGATCGGCCTCGCGCTGCTCGGGCACGAAGCGCTGCACCAACCCCATGCCGATGATGCCGATCGGAATGTTGATCAGGAAGTTCCAATGCCAGCTGGCATAGGTGGTGATGAAGCCGCCGAGCACAGGGCCGACCACGGGCGCCGTCAGCGCCGGCCAAGTGATGAGCGCGATTGCCTGGACAAGTTCGGACTTGCGGGCGTTCTTCAGCACGATGATGCGCCCGACCGGTGTCATCAACGCGCTGCCCGCCCCCTGCAGCGCACGCCACAGCACGAATTCCGTGAGGCTGCCGGAGAGCCCGCAGAACAACGAGGCGCCGGTGAAGACGCCGATCGACGCCAGGAAAACGCGGCGCGCGCCGAAACGATCGCCGAGCCAGCCCGACAGCGGAATGAAAGCCGCCATCGTCAGCATGTAGACCGTGATGCCGATGCTCATCGACACCGGCTGCACGCCGAAGCTTGCCGCCATCTGCGGCAGCGAGGTGGCGACGATGGTGCCGTCGAGGATCTGCATGAAGAAGGAAACGGCAACGACCAGAGCCACGATCTTTGCCTGACGGCCCCCCGCCGCCTCTTGCCCCTGCTCGCTCGTCTCTGCCGTGGTCATGGATCCGCCAATGAAAATTCCGGATGACGCGGCAGGGAAGCGGGAAGGAAGCCGATCGGAGATCTGCCGCGAGGGAGCGTGAAGTGAACCACACACTGGCTGAATACGCCCGTTGCAACAGGCAGGAAAGGCTAAATCTAGCACTGGGCGAGAATATTCCTGACCGCCCTGGCCAGCCAAGAAAAAAGCCCCGCCGAAGCGAGGCCCAAGTTTGATCCGCTCCCGGGAAAACAGGAGCGACGTAGAGGTCCATAACCCTCTGTCCATCCGCCAGCGAGGTCAGATTTCTTCCTAGCGGTACGCTTACGATGGAAATTTTGCGATTCGCCAAGAATAGCCGAGAGGAGGCTTCCGGCTACTGGATGCTCGGCATGGCAGATACCACGGAAAATTCGGCTGATCCGTCCGACGCCGAAGACTGGTCGCCGCCCGCAACATTTCTACGGGCGACCGCCGGAGCTGAGGATCACCCATCACCATTGCGATTTAATCGGATGCGAGATATATGTAGTCGTGCTAGCAACCGAGACAGGATAAGCCTATGCCCACGTCCAAAGCCGCAAAACAGTCTGCATCCGCCTCTCCTCGAAGTGGCGGTGACGGGCGCAAGCTTTCGACCTTCCTGTGCTTCGCGGTCTATTCGGCCAATCTCGCTTTCGGCCGCGCCTACAAGCCGATTCTGGACGCGCTCGGCCTGACCTACACCCAGTATATCGCCATGGTGGCCCTCTCTGAGGAGGACGATCAGACGGTCAGCACGCTGGGAGAAAAACTGTTCCTCGAATCCAACACGCTGACGCCCATTCTCAAGAAGCTGGAGTCGGCCGGCTTTATCACCCGCCACCGCGATCCAGCCGACGAACGGCAGGTGCGTGTCAGCCTGACGCCAGCGGGACGCGAAATTCTCGAAACCGATCCCAGCTCCGCCCTGATCGACGCCGTCGGCCTCGGCGACGACTTCCCTGTCGTGCAGAAATCGGTGACGCGGCTGCGCGACAATCTGCTACGGGCACAGGCGGAGCCGCAAAAGTCATGATCGCAGCACATGTCGGCACCTGGTGACATGCCCGAGATCGCAATCGGCGCATTGATCAAAAATGGCAGCGTTCTTCTCGCCAGGCGAAGTTCGGAGCGCAGCACGCACCCGGATCAGTGGAGCCTGCCGGGCGGTCACCTAGAACACGGCGAAGATGCCGAGACGGCACTGCGCCGGGAATTGCTGGAAGAAATCGGCGTGACGCCGCAGCACTGGCTGTTGGCCGGAGAGTTCGTTTCGGAAAGCCCGCCCGGGGCATTCGCCACCTTCCATGTCTATCGCGTCGACCGATGGCAGGACTCTCCGCGACTTATCGGTGATGAGCACACGGCGCTCAGATGGTTTACCGCCGCGGAGATAGAACGCGAAACCGAACTGGCGCCGCCTCAGCTTGCTGAAATGCTCTTAAACCTGCTCAGACCCAAAACGAACCAAAAGGCATGATGACGCAGGAGAAGTGGCGCCCCCTACAGCGCGCGCTGCCGGACCTCTTCAAGCGCGCCTTCCTCCATCATCTCGGCCGCCTTGGCATAACCGCCGCCCATTCCGTCGAGGAAATGCAGGTGTGAATCCGGCCGGCCCGACGGCACGAGGCAGGTCATCAGCGCGTGCGACTGGCGGTGCAGCCCGAAATCGATCTCGCCGCGCGCCCGCGCTGCAACGAGCATGGCTTCGACGCTGTCGATCTGCTCCGGCGCGCAGTCCAGCGTGAGGCGCAGGCCGTCATCGAACTTGCGGAAATCCGAACTGGAGGCAACCTTCGACCAGCGTTTCGCGCTGACCTGCTTCTCTCTTGCCATAGCCGTCCTTCCGGAAAGCGGATGGGACCGGCGCGGCCCGGCATCGAATACCGCGAGCACGCGTCTTGCCAGCGCCGCAAAGACCTCCGGGCGCGTGTGGTCGCGCGGCTCGACCAACAACGACAGGATCTCGCCTCGCTGGCTCGGAAATGGCGCCCAGTCGCAGCTCAAGCCCGTCAGGTCAGGCCGCATCGCATAACGGCCGGGTTTCACCAGAAAGCGGCCATTCTTGATCTGCTGCTCCGCCCATTTGAGCCCGCCTCCGGCAAACATCGCATAGGTCGCGCTCTCGGAAGCGGCGTAGCGCGCGATCCTGACGTCGCGCCCGGTGGCACGGATTTCGCCGACGGTGACGAGCCCGACACGCAGGTCGAGATGAAGCTCGGCTTTGGCGAAGCCCGCGACGTCACGCAAGGCCGAGGTCGCCGCCATAATGCCGTTCGCCGGCAAGGCGAAGGCTGCTCCGTCTCCACGAAACACGAAGGGAAAATCGAACGAACCCCAGGCATTGCCGAGGGCGGCGATAATCGATGCGCCGGCATAATTGACGTCTTCATAGCGTCCCGATCGGATCGCCGCGGTCGAGCTGACGACATCGGTGATGCCGATCAGCCAATCGTCAGGCAACGGCTCGTAGACATCGGGATCGAGGACAAGCGAAAACTCGTCATAGGCCCGGCGCGGCTCCGCGTGGCTGTTGCTCATGGCATGTTCTCCGGATCGGCAGGTTTGGCTGCTGGCTCAGAAGCGGGTCTGCCGCCGATCGGCAGACCCCAGCTTGAAGGTGACGGCGCGAGGCCGGCCCTTCAGACAAGCTTGGTTTCGACGTCGATATTGCCGTGGACAGCCTTGGAATAAGGGCAGATGCCGTGGGCGGCCTCGATCAGCTCCTGTGCGATCTCGCGGTCGATGTCGGCAAGGCTGACATTGAGTCGTGCACGCAGGAAGTAGGAGCCGTTATCGCCGTTGAGCGTAATTTCGGCATCGACTTCGGGACCGGCCGGCAAGGTGATCTTCCGCTGCGCGGCGGCGAGCTCGATGGCACCGATATAACAAGCCGACCACGCGGCCCCGAACAGGTTTTCGGCCGCCGGATGCGGCTGCGGCAGCTTGATGTCGAGCGTACCGTCGCTGCTGCGTGCGTAGCCGTTGCGGCCGCCGGCGATGTGGGTCTTGCCGGCGAAAAGAAGCTTCTCTGTCATTGTCGTATCCTTTCCGTTGATAGTTTTACGCGGATCCGATCAAATCGGATGCGCTTTAATATCCCGGTCCAAGTTCGATGTCAATACCATTCCGATTTAATCGGATGCGATTTATCCTGCCGGAAGATTTGAGCCAGCCGCGCAGGCAGGCTGGACCGGTTGCGCATTCACGTCTTGTCCGGGAAGGAGGCCGCCTATAGGCTTGTCTCAAGGCTCGGGGCTTCACGAGGAAGACGGAGAGTTGAGATGTCCTCCATAACCGAAGGCAATGCGAGACAATATGGCGACAGCCGCAAGCTCGCCGCCCGCGCTAGGCTCCATACCGAATATACCATCGCCGAAACAGGCTGGTTTCCGTGGGTTGCCGCGCAGCTGCCTTTGAAACCGGCAGATCGCGTCCTCGACATCGGCCGCGGGCCGGATGGTTCTGGGCTGCAACGGCGGATCTGCTGCCGGAGAATCTGCACCTGACGCTCGCCGACCTTTCGTCAGGCATAATCAATGAGGCAGTGGCGCGCTGCCGCGCACTGCCCTTCGGCTCCGTTCGAGGCTGCCGAGCCGATGCCGCCGCCCTTCCCTTCGAAGACGGCGCCTTCGATCTTGTGATCGCCATGCATATGCTCTATCACCTGCCCGACCCCGCCACAGGCATCGCGGCGATGGCGAGGGTACTGAAACCGGGTAACGGCATCGGCAATATGCGCGAGATCTATCGCCTGACGGCCGTCTTTGGCAGCGCGCCGACCGATCCGGCCGCCGATGTCAGCAAGCAGACCGGGCTGTTCCTCAGCAGGAAGACGGCCCGATCGGATCGCCGCCTTTCAGGAACGCGGCCAGCCGGGACAAAGCGGCCTCAGACCTTCTCCTTCTTCCTGACCTTTTCCTTCGGCTCGGCCGGCGCATCGGGCGTCGGCGCCAGAAGCTTGCGCAGTGATGCGATCTTGTCCTTCACCAGCGGCCGGAAGCGCGTCGCACGATAGGGCATGTCGGCCGCACCGTAGCCTTCCGGCCCGTCATCGTTGCCGCGATGGATTTCCTCGAGCTTCACCCCGATGAACGTGCCGTCGACATAATGGGTATATTCGCCCACCCAACGGATCGTATAGATCTCGCCCTTGCGGATCAGCTGGTCGATGCTGACATGCTTGAAGGTGTCGTTGATGCAGACCACCTTCTGGCCGACATGAAATTCATAGCTCATGGATCAAACTCTCAAACGGCAATCCGCCTCGCCGATCTATAGCGCGCCCGGCGACGGGGATGAACCTTTTTCTGCCGGCGGACGTCATGCGGCGTTACTTCGCCTCTGCCCCACAATGCGACAAGCTCAGTCGCAATAAACCTTGCCGCTCTTGCGTGAACGCAAATCAAAGTGAAAGTGGTTCCAGTGTTCAGGGTTGCTGCCTGGCCCGAGCACCGTGTTGAAATAGCGGCAGCTATCGGTGCGCACCGCCTTCAAGAGCCGGCCCTCGCGATAGGAGAACAGGCCCTTCTTGCGCACGTCGATCGCGTGGCCGTTCTTCAGCACGAACTTGCCGACGTCGATAGCATTGCCGCGGGCATGTTCCGACATCGGATTATATCTCTGCCGGCTGTTGTTCATGCGCCGGCAGGAATAGCCGCCGAGCGGCTGGATCGTCTTGATGCCGCTCCAGTAGCGAAAGCGGGCCGACGGCGCCAACTCGTTCTTCACCCACTTGGCGAAGGCGAGCGTCACCTGGCAATTCAGCGTCACCGCCGGCTGCACGCCGATATTGCCGGAAAGGCCCTTCAGCGAGACCGGATAAGGGACCTGGCAGGCCGGCCCTTGCGAGATCGGCGGCTTCTCGTCGAAGAGCACGCCCATGCGCTTCAGCTCGCGCCGGCAGGCGAGCTCGGAAGCCGGCATGACGCTCGGGTCGACCGGCGCTGCGGGCTGGCTCATCATCGGGCTGTTTGGCCGGAGCATCGCGACTTCTTCGCTCTCGTCCTCCTCGGGAACGCGGGCCGGCTCCAAGACAGGGCGGCCGTCATTCCAAGCGGGAGCTCGGCTCATCTCGGCCTGCGCTGCCGGTTGCGGCATTGCCCGTGGCGCCGACTGGCGCATTGGCTGATTGATCTGAGCCGGATTATCGGTGCCGATGCCGTCAACGACCGGTTCGCTGGCGTTGCCCTCGGCGATCTGCTGCTGCTGTTCCTGCGCCAGCCCGACGACCGGTTCGGCCCCGAGCTCTTCATCCATGTTGACGCCGGATGGGACGGCGAGGTTCTGCATGCCGCCCCAGTTGTTCGGCTGGCCAGCCGCCATCGCCTCGTCACTGTCGATCATCGGCAGCTTGCGGCCGTGGTTTGTCGGCGCCGACAGCGTCTGCGGCGCTTGCGCCGTGTGATGGGTGCCGGCAAGGTCCGGCGTATCGAGGTAATCGACCGAGCCCTGGCTACTGCCGACGAGTCCACTGGAAACGGGATAGGAGGCCTGAGTTTCCGCGGGCGCAAGGCGCTCCGCCCGCGCCATGCGCGCGGCACCGCGAGAGGGTGAAATGGAACTGACCCGGGTGCCGTTGTCGACATTGGCCGGCGGCACCAGCCCATCGCTGATCGAACAGGTCGTCAGCGCCCCCGAGAGCAGCACGGGCAGGAAGGCTCGCCAAGGAAAGGAAACAAACGCCATACTCTTATCGCTTCCATAGGCCGGCCGCAGAGTGACCGAAAAAACTCGGTCCAATTTTAATTAAAAACGGTGAATGAAAACTTACCGGCACAATCTGAAGGCGACAGAAATAGAAAAGGCCGGTCGCCCGGCCTTTGATCTTTGCTGTTCTTCACGCTGCCCGTGTGTAGCGGGTCTCGGCCTGCCGCCCCGCCTCCCGCAGGCGGAAATTCGAAAGCAGCGACTTTAACTGGGTGCTTTCGTCGGCGAGCGTGCGGCTGGCCGCCGTCGTCTCCTCGACCATCGCAGCGTTCTGCTGCGTCATCTGGTCCATGTGATTGACGGAGCTGTTGATCTCGTTGAGCCCCGTCGACTGTTCGCGCGCCGCCGTCGCGATCGAGGCGACGTGGTCGTTCACCTGGTTGACCAGCGCCTCGATCTCCAGCAGCGCGTCACCTGTCGAGCGCACCAGCGCAACCCCGCCCTCGACTTCCGCAGCCGATCGGCTGATCAGTTCCTTGATCTCCTTGGCCGCATTGGCGGAACGCTGGGCAAGTTCGCGCACTTCCTGCGCGACGACGGCAAAGCCGCGGCCCGCCTCGCCGGCCCGCGCAGCCTCGACGCCGGCGTTCAGCGCCAGAAGATTCGTCTGGAAGGCGATCTCGTCGATAACAGAGATGATCTGGTTGATGCGGCTAGAGGATTCCTCGATCCGGCCCATCGCGGTCACGGCGTTGCGGACGATGTCGCCGGAGCGGCCGGCGCTCGCCTTGGTTTCGGCCACCATCTCACGCGCCTCGTTCGCCCGCTCGGATGCGGTCTTGACCGTGGCGGTGATCTCGTCGAGGGCCGCGGCCGTCTCTTCAAGTGCGGCCGCCTGCTGTTCCGTCCGTTTCGACAGATTACCGGTCGCCTCGCTGATGTCGGAGGCGCTGTCGTTGACGACCCGGCTCGATTCGGCGATCGCGTGGATGACGCCATTCAGCGCATCGACGGCGGCGTTGAAGTCGCTGCGCAGCTTCGCGTAGTCCTCGCCGATATCGCCGATCGAAACCGTCAGATCGCCGCTTGCAAGCTTCTCCAAGCCGATACCGAGCGCCTGCATGGCGCGGCTCTGCCGCTCGGAGGCCGAGCGCAGGCTCGCCTCGTTGCCGCGGCGCTCGTTCTCGATCTGGCGCTGCCGTTCGTCTTCGCGCCCGCGCAATGCGCTACGCTCGTCGACAGAGTCGCGCAGAACCAGCAGCGCCTTGGCCATCTGGCCGATCTCGTCGCGACGGTCAGCGCCAGCGATCTCGACCGATACTTCCTCGGCGGCAATCGCATTCATCGCCGTCTTCAGTCGGGCAATCGGCGCCGTCACACTGCGGACGATGGCATAGGCGATCGCGATGGTGGCGGCCGAGCCAAGCAGGCAAAGCGCTGCAGCCCAGATCGCATTTTGGCGATAGAGCGCCGCCAGGTCATCGGCATAGACGCCGGTTCCGACGATCCAGCCCCAGGGCTCGAAACCGGCGACATAGGAATATTTCAGCACCGGCTCATCAGCGCCCGGCTTCGGCCAGTAATAATCAACGAAGCCCTTACCGTCCTTCTTCACCTTGTTGACGAACTCGACGAACAGGAACTTGCCGGTCGGGTCCTTCATCTGGGAGATATCGGTGCCGTTCAGTTGTGGCTTGATCGGGTGCATCACCATGGCGGGGCGCATGTCGTTGATCCAGAAATAGCCATCGGCGCCGTAGCGCATGGCGCCGATCACGTCCTTGGCGGCCGCCTGCGCCTGCTCGCGGGTCATCGTACCCGCCTGTTCCATCTTGTAATATTTGTCGAAAATGCCGAGCGCCGTCGCCTCCATCTTCTCCAGCCCCGCCTTCCGCTCCGCTTCCAGCTCAGAATAGGAATAGTTCAGAAAGAAGACCATTGCCGCCGAGAGAACGGCAAGCGTGAAGCCGATGAGGCAGTAAAGACGGGTGGAAATCTTGACGTTACGCATGAGGGTTCCCGGCGATTCTTGGATATGAGACCGCTTTCATTGTGAACCACCGGAATTACTGGAGCGTAAAGTTTTATTAGAACATAGTTAAATAATGTAGGGTGAAGTGTCGGCTGTTAAATTCAACCCACTGAAATCGAATGAGATTTCAGCTCGATTAAGGCCGCGATATTTGCACCGCCGCCTTCGCTGGGACCGAAAAGGATTGGTCCACACAACGAGTTCGCCTAACGTGGCTGCAGATCGCAACACCCAGCCTGAAGGAACCTTCCATGACCGATGCCGCCAAGCCGAGAGGCGAACTGACGCTGCGCACGCTCGCCATGCCTGGCGATGCCAATCCGGCCGGCGATATTTTCGGCGGCTGGGTCATGGCGCAGATGGACCTTGCCTCCGGCATCCGCGCCGCCGAGCGCGCCAAGGGCCGCGTCGTCACGGCCGCCGTCAAGGAGATGGCCTTCGAACTGCCGGTCAAGATCGGCGACACGCTTTCGGTCTATACCGATATCGACCGCGTCGGGCGCACATCGATTACGCTGATCGTCGAAGCGTGGGCGCACCGCTCGCGTTATGCCAAGATGGAAAAGGTCACCGCCGCCACCTTCATCATGGTGGCGCTCGACGAAGAGGGCAAGCCCAAGCGAGTCCCCGAGGAGTGACAGGCCGGAATCAACACCATGGAAGTCAGCTCGCCGGAAGTCTTCCTTCATATCAAGGTGGTGATGGGAATGGTCATCAGCCTTTCGCTTGCGAGGCTTCTGACCGGCGTTGCCGGTATCGTCCAGCATCCGGCCAAGGCGAAGGTCTATCCCATCCATCTCGGCTGGGCGCTGTCCTTGTTCCTCTTCATTATCCATATCTGGTGGTGGGAATATCGCCTGCAAGCCGTTCCCCTCATCGGCTTCGGCATCTATCTTTTCCTCGTCTGCTTCTGCAGCCTGTTCTTCCTGCTCTGCGCCCTGCTCTTCCCGGCGAGCCTCGATGAATATGGCGGCTACGAGGAATATTTCATTTCACGGCGCAAATGGTTCTTCGGCATCCTCGGCCTGATCTACGCCGTCGATATCCTCGATACGGCGATCAAAGGTCCGGAGCGCATCCTCTCGCTCGGCTGGGAATATCCCGCCCGTAATATCGTCTACATCCTGCTCTGCGCCCTGGCTGCCTGGACCGCGAACCGCCGCTTCCACACCATCTTCGTCATCGCCAATCTGCTCTACCAGGTGAGCTTCATCTTCAGACTTTATGATGTGTTGGGGTGAGGAGCGATCGGGCGCAGCCCGAGCAATCGATCCAGTGAATCGATTGCAGCGGCGAACGCCTGAGCCTAAAGCGAAGGGCCGGGCCGCGACACTGCACAACCTCTCCTCCCTCATTCCTGTGACAAGCACAGGAATTGTTTCTCAAATCTATGCTTTACTGGAGGTAGCAGAGGTTGGAGCCCTGCTACAGATGGATGGAGCAAGCCGCTACCCGACGCTTCGCTTCCGCTCGCTACATTGAACATCCTGAACGCAAATGAAAGGCGGAGCAGAAATGCGAGAGCGTCACACGTTCAAAAACTGCGACCCCCTATCAAACCCCAGCCCGGGAAATATCTTCCGCGTCAGATCATCCACGCCCACATCGAACTGCCGGTAAAGCATCGCCGCCGCCACCTCGCGCACGTCAGCCGTCGGCATCAGGTCGCGGTCGTCGAGCAGCTGGCCATCGCCGATCCCCGGCCAGCGGCCGAGGATGCGGCCGCCGTTGATGGCGCCGCCGGCAAGGACAGCGCAGCCGCCCGTGCCGTGGTCGGTGCCGGCGGAGCCATTCTGGCGGACCGTACGGCCGAATTCGGTCATGGCGAGCACCACCGTCTTTGCCCAGATCTCCGAGCCCAGCGTCGCCTTCAGCGTGTTGATCGCCTGCGCGAGATCCCCTGCCGGCCGTTTGAACTGGCCGGCCTGACCGATATGGGTGTCCCACCCGGTGATTGAGAAGCTGGCGATGCGGTAATCGCCCTTCAGCATGTTGGCCGCAAGCGCCGCGACGTCGCCGATCTTCTCGCCGTGATCGCCGTCCGCCTCGACCATCATCGCAGCGCTGTCGGCTCGCGTTGCCTCGGCAAGTGCTGCCGCAAAGGGCGGATCGCCAGCATAGAGTCGCGCCAGGAACTGCATCTCGTCACGCGCCGGCGCCAGATTGGAATCCGACGCCCAGACGTCGACATTGTTCGGCCCGGAGAGGATCAGCTCCGTCGACGTGTTAACGTCGATCGCCTTGCGCGCATCCGAGCGGGGAATGACAGCGAGCGCCCGGTTCAGCCAGCCGGTCTTTTCCTCGGCGACATGTTCGCCGCCGGATTCCAGCATGTCCTGCCCGTCGAAATGGCTGCGCTGGTCGCGATAGGGCGTCGATACAGCATGGACGAAGGCGAGCTCTCGGCTCTTCCAGAGCGGCATCAGGTCGGCGGCGGCGGGATTGAGGCCGAAATGCCCGTCGAGATCGAGAAGTCCGCTGTCCGGCGTCAATGCCAGGGTCGGCCTGAGCGCGGCAAAACCGGCGTCGCCGAAAGGCTGCACCAGGTCGAGCCCGTCCATCGCGCCGCGCAGCACAATGGTGACGAAACGATTATCGCCCGGCATCGCTGCGAAGGTGACCGGCGTGAAGACGGGGGCGGCGGCAAGACAGCAGGCCGATGTCAGAAAGCCGCGGCGGGAAAGCGAAATCCGGTTCATTGGGAGCCTCCTATCGGCGGTTGAATTCCGGCGATGCCAGCACCAGCGTCAAACCGCTGATCTTGTTCGGCGCCTGCGACACCACGCGGATCGTTTCATCGCGCGCGGCATCGGCAAGCGTCGATCTCAGGAACGCGCGCGGATCCTCGTCGCGGCCGAACTGCGCCGCGGCCCGCCTTGCCCAGGCGAGGCGCTCGGCGAGCTGGCTGCCGGTGATCCAGGCGGAAAAGCCTTCCTCGAAACCGGCAGGGCTCGGCGGCAGCCAGGTCGGCTGGCCCATGCGCTTCAGCGCCCCCTGCCCCAATGCCCGCGCCGCCCGAAAGGCCTTGAGCCGCTTGTCCCTCGCCTCTCCGGCGGGATCCGTCGTCACTGGCGCTCCGGCCATGCCAGGCGTGTTGGCTGCCATATCGCCCTCATCCGTTCCCTGCTGATTGGCTGCCAGGAAGCTGCCGACGACACCGTTGACCGGCCCCGCATTCAGCGCCCTCAGACCGGCAACAACAAAATCGAACGGCTGACGCGCCTTGGCGCCCTCGTTTTGCCAGGCGGCCGGATGGTCGAGCATGGCGGTGTAGACGGCGGTGAGATCGCCATCGGTCTTCTTCCACGCGGCCGCCATATCGGAGACCATTCCCTCGTCTGGTTGGTCGGAGACGAAATGCACCGCGAGCTTGCGGCTGATATGGGCGGCCGTCTTCGGATGGACCGAGAGGTCATCGAGCATGTCGAGATAATCCTCGCGCGAGCGCCGGCGCCCGCCATAACTGACGCCGAGCACCTGATGCTCGCCGGGCTCCGAAATGTTCGGCCGAAAGGCGATATCCATCTCCTTGCGGTCGATGGTGAGCCCCGTCAGCACCATGGCCGCGGCGGTAACATCCGCCTGGGTATAGCCGCTGCCGGCCCCGAGCGTGTGCAGTTCCAGGAGCTCGCGTCCGAGATTTTCGTTCAGCCCCTTGTTGCGCTTGACGCCGCCGGCCGAATCCGGCCCGAGCGAATCCGCCTGGTCGAGGTAGATCAGCATGGCGGGATGAGCGGTGGCGCTACGCAGGAGATCGCCGAACCTGCCCGTAATGAATGGCCGGATTGCCTCGGCCTCGTAGAGCGGCACGATAAGGCGCATCGGCAGGCTCTTGTTGGCGCTGGTTGAGAAATGACCGGTCCAGAAGGTCGAAAGCCGCTCGTAAAAGCCGTAGGGCGACAGCACCGCCTGCATCAGCCGCAGGTTCGCATCGTGCTGAAACTGCTGCTGCGCCTGGCGCTGCACAGCCTTGCGCATCTCGCGCCGCGTCGGATCGTCGGTGACCGTCTTGGCATCTTCCCGGATCTGCTTCAGCTGGTCCTGCAGGCTGAGGATCGCCCGGTGACGCATGTCGGGGCCACCGAGCGGAAAGTCCGGCGTCGCCGCCGCCCCTTTGGACAACTGCCCGATCAGTTCATCCTTGCTTTGCGGCGCCACCTCGCCCGGCCGGAAACCATAACCGAACCGGATCGCCGCCATCGTCGGGAAAGAGAGGCTCATGCCCGATCACCTCCTGATCACTTGATGGTGACAGGCTGACAGCCGATTGCGACGGGAATCTGTAGGAAATGCGGCGATATCACGACATGGACGATTTGTAATCTACTGAAAAGGTTCAGGTTTCATGCGCTGAAAATGAGAATGCTCGATTTGTTGCGGTAGGCGGTTTCAGTTTCAACCCGCCGACGGCTCCGGCATTTCATTCGTCTCAAGCCACCCTGCCCCGGCACGCCCATGCGACCGAAGCAAACGATCGCGGCCCATCCGGCTCGCCGGCCTCATAGGCGGCCCGAATGGCGGCGTCGACGGCCTTTTTCTTGTCCGGCTCGAGTCCCGCAACATACCTGCCGAGCGGCCCTTCGCCGGCTGCGATCGGTTGCCAATAGTCGTCGAAGGAAAGATAGTCCATCCGCACCAGGAGCGAGGTTTCCTCAACATCGGAAAGGCCCTGCGCGATGAAGGTCTGTTTCATTTCCCCCGGCCGCATCATCGGCTGGAAACAATATCGGCGACGCAGCGGCAGCGCGTCCCCGTCGAGCATGACGGCCGTATCCCACAGCATCCGCATGTTCGACATACCGCCGTAATGGTCCCAGACGGCGGCAGCGACCACGCCGCCGGGGCGGACGACGCGGGCCATCTCGGCCACCGCCTTGCCGGCCTCCGGCACGAAATGCAGCATCAGCAGCGACATCGCCCTGTCGAAACGGTCGTCCTCGAAAGGCATCGCGCAAGCATCCGCCTGTTGGATCGATATGCGTGGATCGGTATTGGCTCGTTTCGCCGCCTCGACGAAGACAGGAGAATAATCGATGGCGGCGATCTCCCGCAGGCCGGACGTTTGCGCTAGCGTAAAAGCCAGGCTGCCGGTCCCGCAGCCGACGTCGAGCACGCGATCGCCATCCGCCAGCCCGGCAAAATCGATGAGCATCGGCGCCAGCTTCCGGCTCCATCGGCCCATCAGCCGCTCGTAACCATCCGCACTTTCGACATGAAAACTCGACGGCATTGAAGCCTCCTCCCCCAAGGACGATGGCTGATTATGAACGCGCCGCCGACGGCCGCAAGCGGATAATCGCTGGCGGTCCGCCGGATCTGCTTCTCCCTCATCCTCGGCCCTGCGCCGAGGATCTGCCACCCGTCAACCGCCGCGGAGCGCGTCAGCCGCCAGCTTTATCCAGAACGCTCCAATCAAACCCGCGTGCCCAATCGGCATAACGGTGCCAGCCGATCTTGGGAAAATCGCGGCGAAGCGAGGCGATGTCGGCGTCGTAGCCGGTGCGGTCGAACCATTCGTACATCCGCGCCGCATCCTCGCTCTGCTGCCGCATTGCGGCAATCGGCAATTCCTGATAGCCGATCGGACGCCGGAGCACTTCCGACAGGATCCTCACCTGATCCTCGCCGGACAATTCGTCACCGGCGATGTCGAAACGCCTGCCGAACACCTGTTCACGCCGTTCGGCCAAGGCCGCGACGAAGGCGCCGATATCGGCAAGGCAGATCTGCTGCAGCACGCGCCCGGGCGGCAGGGCCGCGGCGTAGACGCCCTGGCGCAGCCCGTCGAGAGCCCACGGCGCCACAGTGTTTTCCATGAAGGCGACGGGCGCGCTGATCGTGTAGGGAACGCCGAGCCCGGCAATATGCTGCTCGACCCGAAACTTGCTGTCGAAATGCGGAATGCCAGTCTTTCTATCGGCGTCGGCGACGGAGGAATAAATCAGGTGTCCGATACCGGCAGCCTTCGCTGCATTTGCGGCAGTGATGCCCTGGCGGGTTTCCGCATCCGTCCCAGCCTCGTAGCTGTTGCCCATCAGGAACATCGTATCGACGCCGCTCGCAGCCTGCGTCACCGACGCGGCATCGTCGAGATCACCGGCGACGACTTCGACTCCCGCCGCGGCCAGGCGCCTGGCACTGTCGCTCTCCGGTCTGCGGCAGATCGCCCTGACGCGGTGGCCCCGCGCCACCAATGCGCGTGCGACCGCGCCCCCCTGCTGTCCGGTCGCGCCCGTTACCAGCACGCGTCTTTCCTTGCTCATATCTCTGCTCCTTGTGGTTGGCGATGACCCAGAGGTAAGGCTTGCCGCGTTGAACCATAATAGCCTAAGATTGAGAAACATCGTGCGACTGGTGAATACAATGCTCGATCTCAACGACATCGTCATCTTCGCCCGCGTCGTCGAGGCCGGCAGCTTCACCGTCGCCGCCCGCCTGCTTGCCATGCCAAAGACGACGGTCAGCCGCCGTATCGCCGCGCTCGAGCGCGAGTTCGGCGTGCGGCTCCTGCAGCGGACCACCCGCAGCCTCAGGCTGACGGATGCGGGACGCCTCTATTACGAGGAGAGCAGTGAGGCGCTTCGCACCCTCGAGCAGGCGAACCTTCGGCTGGCCGAGGCGCGGGCCGAGCCCGCCGGCACGATCCGCATCTCCGCACCCGTCGGCTTCGGCGGCCATTTCCTCGCCGCTGCGATCTTCGACTTCCTCGCGGCCTACCCGAAGACCAAGGTCGAACTGCGCCTGACCGACGACAGGCTCAATCTTATCGAGAACGGCATAGACCTCGCCTTCCGCACTGGCATCCTGGAGGATTCGACGCTGATCGCCCGCAAGCTCGGCTCGACCTACAGGATTCTCTGCGCCAGCCCGGGCTATCTCGCCCGCTGCGGCACGCCCGGTCGGCCGGCGGACCTCACCGCCCACGACTGCGTCATCGCCGGTCCGTCGGCAGCCAATGCGCCCTGGGTGCTGGAGGGCGCGGACATCAGGGAAACAGTCACCGTATCGGGACGGTTCGCCGCCAACGAGATGCAGGCGGTCATGGCCGCTGCAATTGCCGGCTACGGCATCGCGCAACTGCCGCACGGCGTTGCCGAGGCCTGCATCGCGGACGGCCGACTGCGTCGCGTCCTTGATGGTTACACGACGCCGGCCGGCGGCCTGCATGTCGTCTACCCCAGCAGTCAGCACCTGTCGCCTCTGGTCAAGGCCTTCATCGACCTGGCCGCCACGCGGCTGAACGCGCGGGATGGCGCGAACGATAACCTCGCGGTCATATTGCGATAGGTCCGTATGCCTCCCGTCATTGCCAGAGAAAATCCGGTCCGGTGCTCTGCGCCGTCAGCTTGAGCGTGCCGTCCGGCTGAACGACATAGGTCTCGAAGACGCGGTAGCCGAACTTGCCGAGAAAGGTGTTCTTGACAACCGTTCCCGCGCGATAGGGCGAATGGATGACCCTTCCGCCATAGGTGAGACTACCGGGAAGCGCCTGCGGTTCGCCGGCCACACCGGCACAGGCTGTCAGCGCCGATAGAACGGCAATGAGTGCGTGCTTCATCAGACCTCGAGGTTGGCATTGTCGGCCAGACGCCTCGATCTCTTCGACACTCGGGCGGTCAGAGGACGGCATTGCTGCCATCGAAATCCCTGCGCAAAGCCTGTGCCCGCGACAGCGCGCCGGCGATCCGATCGTCGGTGAAAGGTTTGGGGATGATGTCGAGTGCACCTTCGATGCCATTTCCGACATTCTCCGGACTGCCGGTGACGAAGATGACGTCGACGCCGTAGCGGTCGATCAGCCGGCGGGCGAGTTGAGCGCCGCTGAAGCCGTCGGAGAGGCTAAGATCGACGAGTGCGACATCGCTTTTTTGAGCATAGGCGAGAGCCTGCTCAATGGTCGAAACCGGTCCGAGGGTCTGGTGTCCGGCATCCTGCGCGATGCGTTCGAGTTCCAGGGCGATTAAACCCTCGTCTTCAACGATCATGACTTTCATGGATCATCCTCCTCCATGGCAGGCTCGCCGGTGGACACATCCCCGGTCACCGTCCTAACGCAACTCCCGCTCCAAAGTTTCCGCAGCAAAGGATGGGCGTGCGGAAAATGGTAAGCAATTCCGTAAGGCCATCGCGAGCTAGCGCTCGATGCTGCCATTGCGCCGAATCTTCCGCTGCAGGAGCAGGATGCCGTAGAGCAACGCTTCGGCCGTCGGCGGGCAGCCGGGAACATAGATGTCGACCGGCACCACCCGGTCGCAGCCGCGCACGACGGAATAGGAATAATGGTAATAGCCTCCGCCATTGGCGCAGGAGCCCATGGAGATGACGTAGCGCGGTTCCGGCATCTGGTCATAAACCTTGCGCAGCGCAGGCGCCATCTTGTTGCACAGCGTACCCGCCACGATCATTAGGTCCGACTGCCTTGGGCTTGCGCGCGGGGCGACGCCGAAGCGCTCGATATCGTAGCGCGGCATGGACATCTGCATCATCTCGATGGCGCAGCAGGCAAGACCGAACGTCATCCACATCAGCGAGCCGGTGCGCGCCCAGGTGATGAGTTCGTCGGTGCTGGTAACGAGAAAGCCTTTGTCGGCAAGCTCGGCATTGATCGTTCCCATTGTCGGGTCGCCCTGCCGCTGTTGACCAGGGAACTGGAAATTGCGCGGGGCCGAGTGCGGTTGCGTGAAGGACGGCATCGTCTTCTCCTGTGAGCCGACCTCAAACACAGCGCGCACGACAAAGTTCCACCCGTACCCGTCCCGGCACGATAGCGGACACGCGTTTTTTGATTTCTGTTCTCAGATGCGGCGCTCAACGCCAAAGGGATCGCCCCACCCCATCATTAGTCCTTATCGAGGAACCAGCGGATGGCGGCATCATTCCGGCATCGGGAAAGCGGCAATTGCCGCACGGAATGAATGCGGCTGATCCCTTCCTCGCCGTCCATCTCGACGTCCATGCAGGCGCAGGCATAGCCGTGCGTGGCATTGGTGTAGACATATTCGCCGGTCGTAAGGTCGGGGATCTTGTCCATTCCTTCGGCCTTGTAGCCGCTGCCATTCTCCATGATGATCCAGCCGCCGCCGGCATCGTTGAGCGTCCAATTCGCCGTTGAGGGATTGTCCAGCCAGCCGCAGCGCCGTTCGGCATGCGCCGCCGCAGGCGCGAGAAGCATCATCAAAACAAGCGCATGCAATCTCATCTTCGACCCCTCCGCCTTGCCGGCCACTATGCTTGGTCAGTGGCCGGCAAGGCAACTGGGGTAATTCAGACCGCGCGACCTCTCTCCATCATCGCGCCAACTCTCCAGCCCTGCCCACTCGGCGGGGCTCAGGATTTCCCCTTGGCGCTTTCCTCCCGGAACGCCGCCTCGCCGGCGTCGGAGACCTCGACCCATTTCTTGTCGGGCTCGGCGTCGGCAGCGTAACTGTCGTGCCAGTTCCACCATTTGTAGGTCGGGGTCTGCGGATAACCCGCAGGCGAATCCTCCCAGACTTCCTGGCGTCCGAGCGGCGTGATGTCGAGATAATTCCAGGTGCCGCCCATTTGCTCGTCACCACGGTTGTTGACGAAATAGGTGCGGAAGATGCGCTCACCGTCGCGGTAGAAGACGTTGGTGCCGTGCCACTCATCGACGCCGAAATCCTTGTCGAAGTCGTCGGTAATCGTCACCCACGGCATCGTCCAGCCCATCCGTTCCTTCAGCCGTGCTATGTTGGCTTGCGGCGCGCGCGAGGCGAAGACCAGCGTCGTGTCGCGGGCGTTGAGATGGGCGACATGGGCGACCTGATCGGCGACCATCGAGCAGCCGCGGCAGGCATGCTCGGGCCAGCCAAAGACGCCGGGCTCGTAAAAGGCGCGGTAGACGATGAGCTGGTGCCGGCCTTCGAACAGGTCGAGCAGGCTCATCCTGCCCTGCGGCGCTTCGAAAGCATATTGCTTTTCGACGGCCATCCACGGCATGCGCCGCCGCTCGGCGGCAAGCGCGTCGCGGGCACGGGTATGCGCCTTTTCCTTCACGAGAAGCTGCCTGTGAGCCGCCTCCCAGGCCTCCTGCGGCACCACGGGCGGCCTCTGCATGGTCTGTCCGCCCTTTCCATTCCCGGCTGTTGCAGTCATCGCTTCAATCTCCTCTTTGGGGCGAGTTCCCGCGCCTCCTGTCCGAAAGCCGGTGCATCGCGATTGGTCGGAGATAGTTTCGCATCGGGCATCGAACAGTGGGAGTAACAAGTGTGTCTGTCATCCCGCGGCCAACGCAGTTGGTCCGCAGGCCAACGCAGTTGGTCCGTAGACCAACGCACCGGCTCCGCCCGCGGCCGACGAAACCTCCTCAACCAAGACAACAGTTGCCAAAAGCCACATGTTGACGGAAGCTTCACCACGGCCATTGGATCGCGTGACATGACGACAGAATCCACCTTCACGGAGCAGACAAGGCACGGCAGCGCCAGGATCTGCCGCGGCTGCTGGGATCAAATGCATATGCCGATCCCGATCGGCGGCCCGCTCGCGCTTCCCTTCCGCGCCTTCGGCATCACCCGCAGCAAGATGAATCCGGATATCTGCACGATCTGCGAACGCTCGTTCCAATATGTGAAGAAGCAGCGCCAGATCACCGTCGATGCCACCATCCTGTTCGCCGATATCAGGGGCTTTACCGATCTTTCCGAGCGTATCGAGGCGGTGCGCTTGAGCGAAATCGTCAGCCTGTTCCAGGATCGCTGCGCCCAGGCGATCTGGGCGCACGACGGCATCGTCAACAAGCAGATGGGGGACGGCCTGATGGCGATCTTCAATTTCCCGATCATCCGCAAGGATCACGCCGGCGCGGCGATCAGGGCCGCCCAGGAGATCCAGGGCAACTGCGCTGCGGCGCTGAGCGGGCTGGCGCTCGACGCCCTGTCCGGCCGCACCTTGGGCGTCGGAGTCGGCATCCATTCCGGCGAGGTCCAGATCGGCGAATTCTCGAGCTTCCGCAGCGATTTCACCGCCATCGGCGGCGTCGTTAACCAGGCCGCAAGGCTCGAATCCCAGGCCGCAGCCGGCGAGATCCTGATCTCGGCGGAAACGGCCGCGAAGGCTACCGACCTCGTGGCGGGCGCAGAAGCGCGGATGCTGGCTCTGAAGGGCATCGAGCAGCCGGTGCAGGCGCGCGTTCTGGTCAAGCGCTAAGCGACGGCGATTGCCGTCTTCTCAATTCGAAAACTGATCAGTGGCTAGGCGAACCGACTCACCCGCTGACGTGAAAGGCGGCGCCCATTCGCTTTCAATCACCTGCGCGATCCTCTGCCGTCGGCGTTACCGGATCGGGCCTTGTTTCGAAGATAGTCCTGCAGAGCACAAATACGCCGCAAATGCTGGCACTCAGCCCGAATGCCCCCAAAAGAACACCGAAATAAATCTCTATGGGAAGATCATGAAGCCCGAAGAGGTCCTCCTGGCCCAGGCACTTTGCCCTGCTGTATGCCCCGTAAAGTTCACCACAATAGCCCGATGTGACAGGCCAAAGGTAGAACAGCACATCTAGAATAACAGGGAATGCTAGACCTGCTAATACCCCCCTGATAATTTCTCGCTTGCCTGCTGTTACCGCAGCGGTTTTTCGAACTTGCTTCTGAACGGACCACGACAGCCAGCCGAAGAAAATCAGTGCCCCCGCACAAACGATCTGAGCCACCAACAACACTTTAACGTGGTCTACTGCTGGCCGCCAGAGATGGACGGTGAAGGCAGCGATAAACGCAAGCAGACCTAACGCGGAAACAAGTGCTTCAGCTTTCAATCCATCGCGCCGGAACGAGTATCGAAAGATACCGTAAGTAGCAGCCGCGGTTGCAGCCAAAGGCATCGGCCCCAGGGCCCAAGGCAGGGAAAGATCAATCAACATATCGCTCAAATAGTGCCTCGGAAAAGTAAGAGCGTTAAATACGTTCACGCAAAAGTTTAGAAACAGGCGCTGCTGTTTATCACGTTTTGCGTGAAATTGCCCCTTGAAGAAATCTTCCTACTTCGGAAATTTAACGTGGGCGCAGCAGCCTCAATCCCCATCATCATTGATCGCCACGCCAGCCTCCAACGCCGCAAGAATAAAAGCCTGCCGCACCGTTTCCGCCGGCATGCGGCCGGCAAGCCAGGCGCGGCAGAAATCGATCGCCCTCTGCTGATGGACGCCGCCATTGACGGGCCAGTCGGAGACGAGTGCGTAAAGCGCATCCTGCGGTGAGCGGAGAACCAGCCGTTCGCCGGTATCAAGATCGATCGAGATCGGTTTTTTCCAGAAGGCGGAATGGTCGCTAATGGCAGTCGCACCTGAAGCTGAAATGACATGAGACTAACTGCCGAAGGCGGATCCCGGTTCCAGTGCAGGCGAGAGGATGGCGACGGTGGTGCCCCGCCCAAGAGAGCCTCACACTGAGGCGCCCCGCCAGGGGCCTCGAAGTTGGCAAGGAGCAGTCTGGAGCCTATCCTTCGAGGCTCCGCCATGGGGGCTCCGTGCCTCAGGATGGGGGAGGTTGCAGGATGCCGCGGCTAACGAGAGGCAGGGAACATAGGCGAGGACGTTTCTCCAAACTCCCTCATCCCTGGCTCGTCACAGAAATCTAGCGCGCCCAAGTCCATCGGCGCGGACGACTTCGCTGCACCATAAGAGTAATCACGGCGCAGACGCGCCGTGGCTGGATTCCTGTGACAGCCACAGGAATGAGGAATGGACGTGGTTGCCCGGCAGGAGCCTCGAAGGGCGAGGCGATGCCCCGACCGTCAGCCACAAGCCGGGCAATTGTTGAGCCAATCCGAAAGATTCATTCGTTTCCCTTTTGTACTCTCTCCCTCTTCCCTTTCCCGCTGACTCTCTCCATATTCGCGCCATGGCCAGATCTCCGAAAAAATCTCCGACCTCGAATGGCTTCGAGGAAGCCCCGCAATCGTCCTTCGAGGGAGCCCCCCTCTCCGGCTCCGTCGCCGATTGGGTGAAGCAGCTGGAGGCCGAAGCAGAAGCATCAGGCGTCGAAAGCCAGCGCGAGATTGCCTCGAAAGCGGGCAAGCACCGCAAGAGGGTGGAGAACGAAGCACGCAAGCATTCGGAAGCCGTCAGCGTCAACAAGAAGGCGACGGTGAGCAAGACCGCGCGCGGCGTCTCGATCGGCGGTTCCTCCGATCCGAAGACGCGCGCTGCCGCTGGCCTCAATCCCGTCGCCGGTCTCGACATTTCGCTCGAGGATGCCGGCAGCATCTCGCCCGGCGGCGTCACGGCCACGGTAGAGGCGCTGTCGAAGCTGATCGAAAGCGGCAATCCGCTGCACAAGAACGGCAAGATCTGGACGCCGCATCGCCCTGCCCGCCCGGACAAATCCGAAGGCGGCATCACCATCCGCATGGACTCGGAGTACAAGCCGGCCGGCGACCAGCCGACGGCGATCCGCGATCTCGTCGAAGGTCTGCAGAGCGGCGAGCGCAGCCAGGTGCTGCTCGGCGTCACCGGCTCCGGCAAGACCTTCACCATGGCCAAGGTGATCGAGGAAACACAGCGCCCGGCCGTCATCCTGGCGCCGAACAAGACCCTGGCCGCCCAGCTCTATTCCGAGTTCAAGAACTTCTTCCCCGACAATGCGGTGGAATATTTCGTTTCCTACTACGATTATTACCAGCCGGAAGCCTATGTGCCGCGCTCCGATACCTATATCGAGAAGGAAAGCTCGATCAACGAGCAGATCGACCGCATGCGCCACTCGGCGACGCGCTCGCTGCTCGAACGCGACGACTGCATCATCGTCGCCTCAGTCTCCTGTATCTATGGTATTGGCTCGGTCGAGACCTATACGGCCATGACCTTCCAGATGAATGTCGGCGACCGTCTGGACCAGCGCCAGCTGCTGGCCGACCTCGTTGCCCAGCAATACAAGCGCCGCGACATCGATTTCACCCGCGGCAGTTTTCGCGTGCGCGGTGACACGATTGAGATCTTCCCCGCCCACTTGGAAGACGCGGCCTGGCGCATAAGCATGTTCGGCGACGAGATCGACGCCATCACCGAGTTCGACCCACTGACCGGCCAGAAGACCGGCGATCTGAAATCGGTGAAGATCTACGCCAATTCGCACTATGTCACGCCGCGCCCGACGCTGAACGGCGCCATCAAGGCGATCAAGGAGGAGCTGCGGCTGCGCCTCGCCGAACTGGAGAAGGCCGGCCGCCTGCTCGAGGCCCAGCGCCTGGAGCAGCGCACCCGCTACGATATCGAGATGCTGGAAGCGACCGGCTCCTGCCAGGGCATCGAGAACTATTCGCGCTATCTGACCGGCCGCGACCCCGGCGACCCGCCGCCAACGCTCTTCGAATACATCCCCGACAACGCCATCGTCTTCATCGACGAAAGCCATGTCACCGTGCCGCAGATCGGCGGCATGTATCGCGGCGACTTCCGCCGCAAGGCGACGCTGGCCGAATATGGCTTCCGCCTGCCCTCCTGCATGGACAACCGGCCGCTGCGTTTCGAGGAATGGGACGCGATGCGCCCCGACACGATCGCCGTCTCGGCCACACCAGGCGCCTGGGAAATGGAACAGTCGGGCGGCGTCTTCGCCGAACAGGTGATCCGCCCGACCGGCCTGATCGACCCGCCGGTCGAGGTGCGCTCGGCCCGCACCCAGGTCGACGACGTGCTCGGCGAAATCCGCGAGACCGCCGCCAAGGGCTACCGCACGCTGTGCACCGTGCTGACCAAGCGCATGGCCGAGGACCTGACGGAATATCTGCATGAGCAGGGCGTGCGGGTGCGCTACATGCACTCCGACATCGACACGCTGGAGCGCATCGAGATCATCCGCGACCTGCGCCTCGGCGCCTTCGACGTACTCGTCGGCATCAACCTGCTGCGCGAGGGCCTCGACATCCCCGAATGCGGCTTCGTCGCCATTCTCGACGCCGACAAGGAAGGCTTCCTGCGTTCCGAAACCTCGCTGATTCAGACGATCGGCCGCGCCGCCCGCAACGTCGACGGCAAGGTCATCCTCTATGCCGACCAGGTGACCGGCTCCATGCAGCGCGCCATGGACGAGACCGCGCGCCGCCGCGAAAAGCAGATGGCCTATAACCTCGAAAACGGCATCACGCCGGAATCCGTCAAGGCCAAGATCTCCGACATCCTCGACTCCGTCTACGAGCGCGACCACGTCCGCGCCGACATCTCGGGCGTCTCCGGCAAAGGCTTCGCCGACGGCGGCAACCTCGTCGGCAACAACCTGCAGGCCCATCTCAACGCGCTCGAAAAAAGCATGCGCGACGCCGCCGCCGACCTCGACTTCGAAAAAGCCGCCCGCCTGCGCGACGAAATCAAACGCCTTAAGGCGGTGGAACTTGCGGCGATGGACGATCCGATGGCAAGAGAGGAAGCCAAGTCCATGGAAGCAAAAGGGCGCGGCTCCTCCCCTTCTCCCCAGCGGGGAGAAGGTGCCCGTAGGGCGGATGAGGGGGCCACACCCTCCTACTTCTCCAAACCCTCGCTCGACGACATGGGCCCGGGCACCGACACGACCACGCCCCTCTTCCGCAAACCCCACCTCGACGAAATGGGCCGCGACCCCACCACCCCCGCCGGCAAGAGCCTCTTCCGGAAGAACGACCTCGACGAGATGACGGTCGGTCGCACCGAAAAACCGGTGATCGGCCGCGTGCCGGAGAAGCCGGACGCCGCGAAGGGCTCGAAACGGTTTTCACCGCTGCTCGAAGGCCAGCCGGAACGCGATGACGTGCGGCCGGTCGTGCGAGGGCGCGTCGGCCCCGGGAGCTATGAGGAGCCGGGCGAGCAGAAGCGCAAGGGGCGGACGAAGGGAAAGACTGGGAGGCCGGGGCGGTGACGGCTGAGCGTCCGTAAACGATGCGGCGCGGACGCCCCTACCACCTGTGGGTAGCCTGCGGCCGCGACTTCACCCCATCCTATCCTACAGCCTCGCCCACATCGGCGCGTACCACGACAATGAGCTCATCGACTTCGCATCGGCATTCATGCCTTCATCCTCAACACCTTAGGCGATTCACAAAGACACCATCGATGTCCGACACCATCCTACGCTACGTCCCAGCCACAAGGGGCTCTCCTTGCTGGAAACACTCGTCCCCGGGGCGGACGAGGTACAATTCAGCTTCGAGGATGAGATCAGGTTCTACGATCCCGGCGAAAACTGGTCTGGAGTGGAGTGCAGTGTCTGTGGCGCGGATGCCGAGGAATGGTGGGGAGAGGCGATGGAGGCGGCGTCCGCAAATGGGTTTAAAGACCTAAACACAGTGGCCCCTTGCTGCGGCGCCACCGTATCGTTGAACGACTTGCGGTATATCTGGCCCGCCGCGTTCGGCCGCTTTTCTCTCGATGCCCACAATCCAGGCATCGGCGATACCACCGAGGAGCAGGATCGGAAGATGGCTGAATGCCTTGGAACGCCGCTGCGGAAAATATGGGGGCAGGTTTAGGCTATGTCAGCACGCTCGCTAAGACCTATCGTGCCAGCCAACACACCGCGAGCATGAAGGAAGGAGCCGCAACCCATGCCCGAACTCCGCATCGACCCCTTCCCCTCACCCACCGAACTCAACACCCTCTGGTCCGCCGCCTGGAACACCCCTACTGCGCCTGACTTCTCCCCCATCCTGCCCCGCAGCCTCGCCCATATCGGCGCCTACCAGGACAACAGGCTCGTCGGCTTCGTCAACGTCGCCTGGGACGGCGGCATTCATGCCTTCCTTCTCGACACCTGCGTTCACCCCGACATGCGCCGGCGGGGCATCGCCACGCGGCTGGTCAGGGAGGCCACGCGGATTGCCCGCGAGCGCGGCGCCGAATGGCTGCATGTCGACTTCGAGCCGCACCTGACCTCCTTCTATCGTACCTGCGGCTTCCGCCCGACCGAAGCCGGCCTCATCAAGCTGGCCTAGCCTCCTCTCACCCAAACCCCATGCTCGCCTCGCCCTTCGCCAGCGCAAAATAAATCCGCTCCACCCGACAGGCCGCACTCCTCGCGCTCGCTTCATACCCCGCCGCCGGCCAGCCGCGCCGGGGGCTTCCATCGGCCGCGACAGCCAATACCAGCGCTCACGTGAATCCATCAGGTCGATCTTGAAGATCCGTCCCATGCAGGCATCGCCATAAAAGCCGATGAAATCGTCGCCGGGCTTTTCCTTCCAGGCGTGGCGCCATTTGCCCTTCGGCTTCTCGCCGCTGCTGATCAACTCCCAGCTCTTCCAGCCATTATAGTCCGATTGCGCGGTCAGGGAGCCGTCATTGGGCCTATGGTCGATCTGCAGGCAGCCTTCCAGAAACTCCGCAATAGAATGACAGAGGGTCGTCCACGCCTCGTCACTATGCCGGGTCAGCTTGAAGGCAAGCTCGTCGGAGACATTCTTCAACGCCGCGGCGATGGCGGAGGCGACGCCTTCTTTGCTCGCCGGTTCGCCGCGCAGGCTGATGCAGAGATAGGCGCAGAGAAATTCCGCCGTATCCCGCGCGATCGGTTCGATAACATGCAGGTTGCGGCGCTTGCCGATTTGATAGCCGCCGAAATCCCGAATGCGGCGCTGAGACTGTTTGCGAAGGGCATTGTTGAGGAACGACCGCAGAAGCGTTCCGATATCGTCTTGCATGCGCGGTCCTCTCCTCGTGAGGATGTGTTTGCCGCATGGTTTCGCAAATGGCTCCCGCCCGAGCCGGTGACATCAGCGCAATTCTGGGGCAAGGCCGCCACGGCTTTTGCCGGAACTGCGCTAGATCAGCGTCGGCTCGGGATCGTCCTCGACCTCTTCGATGATCTCGGGCCTGTCGTTCTTCGGCGAGCCGACATCCCGGCCGATTTTCCACATCACCATCAGTTCCGCCGGGAAAGGTTTCATCAGATCGTTCGGGTCCGGCTCGGGAGACAGCCACCGCTCATAATCCTCGCGATGCAGGATCACAGGCATGCGATCGTGAATCGCCGCCATCATCTCGTTCGGCGCGCAGGTGACGATGGCGAAGTTGCGGACGGATACGCCCTTTTCGTCCTTCCAGGTCTCCCAGATGCCAGCGAGCGCAAAGGCGGAGCCGTCCCTCATGGCGATGGCATAGGGCTGCTTGTTCTTGCCGGTGCCGTGAATGTCCTTCCACTCGAAGAAGCCGTTGATCGGCACCAGGCAGCGGCGCGAGCGGTAGGCGGCGCGGGACATACCGTTGGAGCTGATCCCTTCGCAGCGGATGTTGACCGGCGGCGGCCGGCCGCCGGACTTGACCCAGGAGGGCATCAGACCCCATCGCGCCACCACGAACATCGGGCCTGAGGTATCCGGTTCGCGCACAATATCCCGGATGATTACAGGATAATCTTGCGACGGCGCTCCATTCCAGCGAGGGAAGCGATTTCCAAGCCCATCGATATCTCCGCCCTTCACGGCAAAGGGAAAATTGCTGATCAGTTCTTCAAGCGATGTCTTGACGAAAATACGTCCGCACATGGGCCCTCGCTGCCGACAGAACATCAGATGTTCTTATTATGTTCCGGAACGAAGTCCGGTCAACAATGCGTCAGTTGTGCGCTTGCCGGCATGCCCCTCCCGTTTGGTATTCGGGGCGGCAGGCCGATTGCCGGTCTTACTGAACGGCTGAAGCACGCCGGGAAGAATAATTTCACACCCCGAAAACGGCAAGACGGGCGGGCCATGCGGACACCCTCCGAAAATGCCGCTCCACGTCGGCGCCCGTTTCCGCTATGATTCTCCACCCACCCGAGGAGAGCCGCATGCGTCTGCCCATATTCATCCTCGCCCTCGCTGTCTCGGCCTTTGCGGCCTTGCCCGCCTTGGCGGAGACCTACAAGACGCCAAAAGCGCTGCTCAAGGCGCTTTACAGCTACGATACCGACAGAAGCGACGCCGAGGCGCCCTCGCCTTATTCGACCTTCTTTTCCGACCATCTGAACAAGCTTCTCCAGGCCGATCTCGACAACACGCCGGAGGGCGATGTCGGCGCGGTCGATTTCGACCCGGTTATTGCAGGCCAGGACGGCGAAGCGAGCAACGTCCGCATCGGCCAGCCGATCCTGCTGGACGACAAGGCCGAGGTGGAAGTGCAGTTCGAAAACGGAAAAGAGGTGACGCTCTTTTACACCCTGGTGCGTGAACATGGCGGCTGGAAGGTCGATGACATCGCCAATCAGAAAGGCGATTCTCCCTGGAGCCTGACCACGCTGTTGGGGGATGCGCAGTAGCCGGCGGCAGCCCCAGGCGCACTGCCCCTCTTTTGCTCGTCAGCAGGAGCGTGCCGGCACGTGAGCAAAGGAGAGCGAATGCACCAAGCGCGGGCAAAGAGCAATGCTGGGTTGTTGCGCGCCATCTCGTTCCGTTTCGGCACGCCGATCCCGAAATGGAACAGCCGTGCAAGGCTATGCTAATTTTTCATCAAGTATTTGAATCTTCGTCGTTTCCTGTCACGATATCGGCCATGCCACAATAATGTCGCTTGCATTTTGACCGAAATGATGGCACCAATCCACCTACTCGGGCATTAGCATGCCGGTGACTGGACTGATGTGGTAATCCCTTCTGTTACGGAAGGAGGCGCGGGAATACCCGCCTGCGTAGACGTTCTTTCCCCGTACGTGACTTCTCCGACTGACCCTTCGTCCCATCGATTCGGGGCGAAAGCTAAAGCCGTCCGCTTCCTCTCGGGGGCGCGGATACTAGACAGACTAAGGGAAAAGGACGATCCCAATGGCCACCAAAGGCACCGTAAAATTCTTCAACCAGGACAAGGGTTTTGGTTTCATCACGCCGGACGGCGGCGCAAAGGACGTTTTCGTCCATATCTCCGCGCTGCAGGCTTCTGGCATCCAGTCGCTGCGCGAAGGCCAGCAGGTTACCTTCGACACCGAGCCGGACCGCATGGGCAAGGGCCCGAAGGCCGTCAACATCTCGGCTGCCTGATTAGACTTCCGCTTTTGCGGCAGGAACGGCGCTCCGTAAGGGGCGCCGTTTTCGTTTGCGCCTGCTCAGTTTGTCGATCGCAGCGGCAAGTGCTATATGCGCGTTTCATAGATGATCCCGACCCGTGCGGCGGTGCGGCGCCTGTTTCGAGCGCCATCGGAAAGGAACAATGGAGTCGATGACGCAGAAGAGGCCGATTTTTGCCGTGGCCCCGATGATCGACTGGACGGATCGGCATTGCCGCTATTTCCACCGCCAGATCAGCCGGGAAGCGCTGCTCTATACCGAGATGGTCGTGGCCGACGCGATCATCCACGGCCCGCGCGAGCGGTTGCTCGGCCATGACGCCACAGAACATCCGCTGGCGCTGCAGCTTGGCGGGTCGGATCCGGCCAAACTTGCCGAGGCGGTGAAAATCGCCGAACCCTATCGCTATGACGAGATCAATCTCAATGTCGGCTGCCCCTCCGACCGTGTGCAATCGGGCACCTTCGGCGCCTGCCTGATGCTGACACCGGAGACGGTGGCCGAATGCGTCGCGGCGATGAAGGCGGTCGCGACCGCGCCCGTGACGGTGAAATGCCGGATCGGCGTCGACGAGCAGGAGCCGGAAGAGGCGTTGCCGGAACTCATCACCCGCGTTCTCGATGCCGGCGCCGATGCGATCTGGATCCATGCCCGCAAGGCCTGGCTGAAGGGCTTGAGCCCGAAGGAGAATCGCGAGATCCCGCCGCTCGACTACGAGATCGTCTACCGGATGAAACAGCGCTGGCCCGATGTCTTCATCGGCATCAACGGCGGAATCCGCACGCTCGACGAGGCCGCGAGCCACCTCGCTCATGTCGACGGCGTCATGCTCGGCCGGGCAGCCTACCAGAATGCGGCGGTGCTTGCCGATGTCGACCACCGCTTCTTTGGCGCGCCGGCGGCTGAACCGGACTGGGAAGCACTGCGAGATCGGATGATGGTCTATGCCGAACGCCACATCGCCGGCGGCGGCCGGCTGCAGCATGTGGCCCGCCACATGGTCGGCCTCTTCACTGGCCTGCCCGGCGCTCGGCGCTACCGTCAAATCCTCTCCAGCGACGCGGTAAAAAACGGTGCCGGACCGGAGGTGCTGGCGGCAGCCTTCGCGGCAGTGGATTTCTCCGGGACGGAGCCGGCGGCGGTCAGCGCCTGACGTAACGGAACGTTGTCTGTGTTTCCACCGGCAAGGGATGGCCGGCGCCTGGAGCGGGCCTTCTCAACGAGCCGGTCGCGGTCGCGCGCTCATTCGGTAAGTCGCGGCTGTCAGTGGCAACAGTCATCATGACCGCGGCATCGGCAGCAATATCTTCTTCTCGATCTGGCCGGCCACCGAGAACACCAGGATCTCCGTCTCCCTGCCGATCCGGGTGCCATCCATCAGTCTGACGATATCATCGACGCCGCCGACCGGGCTGCCGTCGATGGCGAGGATGTAATCGCCCTCCTGCAGCCCGCCCTTTGCCGCCGGCCCCTCCGGTTCGACCCTGCGGACGCGAACGGATGTCGTTTGAACCGTACCCGCCGCAAGTGCGACCCGTCGCGGTAGCACGATCGTGTCGCCTGCTATGCCGATGAAGGCGCGCCTGACCTGACCATAGCGAAGAATCTCCGACACCACGAAATTGGCGGTGTTCGATGCAACGGCAAAGGCGATGCTCTGTGCGCCCTGGATGACGGCGGTGTTGACGCCGATAACCTCGCCGCCGGAAGACACCAGCGGCCCGCCGGAATTACCCGGATTGAGCGCGGCATCGGTCTGGATGACATCCTCCATCAGCCGGCCGCTGGCCGCCCGCATCGACCGGCCCAGCGCCGACACGATACCGGCGGTGACGGTCCATTCGAAGCCGAGCGGATTTCCGATGGCGATGGCGATATGGCCCCTGCGCAGGCGCTGGGAATCCCCGAGCCTCGCCCAGGCGCCGGTGCTAGCATTGGCGCGAATAAGAGCGATATCGGTATCGATATCCCGGCCGAGCACCCGACCTTCGGTGACGAAGCCATCGGGCGTGGTGATGCGAACGACCTTGGCGTCGTCGACGACGTGGCTGTTGGTGATGATCAGGCCGTCAGGCGAGACAGCGAATCCCGACCCGTGCCCCTGCCGGCCTCCAAACCGCTCGATCCGGCTGACAGCCGGTCCGACCGTGTCGACTGCTGCTGCAAGCGATTGCGAATAGGCATCGACCAGCGCCCAGTCTTTCTGGGGCGCTATATCCTTATCCATGTAACCCATGATCTGATCCTCAGGCGGCAGACGGCCGTCCCGCCGCCGGCAAAGCAATCGCGGATGCGATCGTCGCCATGACGTTGTTGTGAGGAATTAGATGGTTGGGCGTCGATCCCCGTTCAAGTGAGCGCCAGCGCGCTGCATCCGAACAATATAATCGAGGGCAAAATACACCTACCCGAACGTATAGATTGCACGAACGGGAATAAAGTGGCTCATTGTGGACATTGCCCGTTAGCTCGGCCGCCTTCACGGCGCTGCCGAGCGACCGTGATCAAGGAATGTCGCAGCGCGAAGCAGTCGGGCAAGGACCGCCCTATTGCGTCGCCGTCACCGGTTAACAGGGCACTGCGCGTCCTGGCAACTGACTATGCAAACTTCTGTCATATCAATAGAGTAGAACGATGCATTCAATAAGCACATCATATTGTCGATTCCATCCCCAGGCGTGACTCTCCTATTGGCGTCACGGCGCTCGTGGCGCTGCCAATCCCGCCTGCAGCAGCCTGTTTAGTCGATCCAACCCACCAGGAGCCATGAGATGAGCACAGTCACAACGAAGGACGGCGTCGAAATTTTCTATAAGGATTGGGGGCCGAAGACTGCCCAGCCGATCATGTTCCATCACGGCTGGCCGCTGTGCTCTGACGACTGGGACGCCCAGATGCTGTTCTTCCTCGACAAGGGTTACCGCGTCGTCGCCCATGATCGGCGTGGCCACGGCCGCTCCACCCAGGTGGCCGACGGCCACGACATGGATCATTACGCTGCCGATGCAGCAGCCGTCGTCGAGCATCTCGATCTCCGGAATACCGTCCATGTCGGCCATTCCACCGGCGGCGGCGAAGCGACCCATTATGTCGCCCGCCACGGCCAGCCGCAGGGCCGGGTCGCCAAGCTCGTCATAATAGGCGCCGTACCGCCGATTATGGTGAAAACCGATGCCAATCCTGGCGGCCTGCCGATCGAAGTCTTCGACGACCTGCGCAGGCAGCTCGCCGCCAACCGCGCCCAATTCTATCATGACCTGCCGGCCGGCCCCTTCTACAGCTTCAACCGGCCGGGTGCGAAAGTATCGGAACCAGTCATCAACAATTGGTGGCGCCAGGGCATGATCGGCGGCGCCAAGGCGCATTACGACGGTATCAAGGCCTTCTCGGAAACCGACTTCACCGAAGACCTGAAGATCATCACCGTGCCGACCCTCGTCATGCATGGCGACGACGACCAGATCGTGCCGATCGCCGACTCCGCGCTGCTTTCGTCGAAGCTTCTGCAGAATGCGACGCTGAAGGTCTACGAGAAATTCCCGCACGGCATGTGCACGACCCATGCCGATATCATAAATCCCGACATCCTCGCCTTCATCAAAGGCTGATCCGACGTGCCGCCAGGCGCTAACGAGGCGCCCGGCGGCCACGCCGCTTTTTGGCAAAACGGTTTTATCATGAAACCGTTTTCGTCGATTTGCGTTTAGCGGCCATGACAAGAGAACGTGAACCCTCATCAAAGGCTTACCGGCAGGATCGTTTCGAAAATACCGAGCGAGCCGCAAAGGAAACCATCGAGGCGGAGCAGCGGGCTCGCCGGGAAAAGACCAAACGCCTGAAAGAGCTGCGCCTGTCGCAGCAGGGCGGTAAGGATCCCGCGGCCAAATAGAGATCTTCTGCCCGCCTATTCAGTCCGGCCGAGGCGCCGATTGATTTCAGCTCCACCCCGGCGCCGCGTCTTGCCGCGGCTCCCATATTGTTCTGCTTTCGGACGTTCGCCCATCTTGCGAAGCAAAGGCTGCGAAATTATCTTTTTTTGCACAATAGCGATTCACGGCATCCCAAAAGGGCTGATTGCGATGTCAGACAAGCTTTTCAGCACGCGTGACGAACCACTCGCCTCCGCAGATCTCGATATTTGCAGGCGTGTACATGAAGCACTGTGTAGCGGGCTTAATATTGATAGAGCAGGCGGGGAAGCCGATCGTCTCGGAGCCCTGATCATCGAGCTTTATCGGCAGGGTGTGCATGATGAAGACCAGCTTCGACTGCTTGCCGGCGGGAAGCGGGTCTGACGGCGCGTGTCAGTTTCCCCGCGACACCTCTGCCCGTGATCCTCGTTTCAGACGCACAAAGGGTGCGCTAACGCTCTGAATCTAACTATGTATCGGCTCGAAAATCTATTCCGATTTCGAGCCGATACGCTAGCCATTTTCGGGTGATTTAGAGGCCGGTCGCCTCGGTACTCGTTGCTGTGGCCGAGGTTTCTGTTGAATCGACAGCCGGCGCCGACTCGGTCGTTCCCGATACTTCTTCCGTGCTGCCCGTCTCGGCTTCCGGCGTTTCCGCGGTCGCGCTAGGATCTGTCGTCTCGCTGCCCTCGGCGGTTTCGCCAGCCGGAGTCTCGGTTGCCGGAGTCTCCGTCGTCGGGGTCTCCCCCACCGGTTCTTCCGCGACCGGCGCCGCAGCCGCCAACGCGTCTCTCATCTGGTCGATCGTGCCGACAGCCGTGCCGATACCGAGCGTGTCCTTGGCCCAGGCCAAACCTTCGGGGGTGAGCGTGCCCTTCTTGGTCGCCGAAGCCAGTGCTGCCGTCAGAGCGGCGTCGCCGAGAACAGGATCGTCCGCCGGCGGGGCAACCCCGTTGGCCAGCTCATATTGAGCGTAAGCGGTAGCGTACGCCGCAATTGCAGCCATACGCGGATCCGCCGTGTTCATGAGGGCATGGAAATTGCGTTTCAAGGAATTGAGACCGGCAAGCTGTGCTGCGGGTTTCTTGGCCGACTTTTCCGCGGGCGCCTTGACGGAGGTCGTCTTCTTGGCGCCGCCTTTCGTGGTCACGCTCTGCTTGGTCGTATTCGCCTGGCCTGTCTTGCCGCTGGACTTGTTCGAGCCATGGCCGATCTCCGTCTTCCCGCCTGAGCTGGAGCTTCCCTTTCCGCCGCCGCTGCTATGGCTGCCGCCGCCGTTGCCGCCGCCACTGCCACCGCCGTTGCCGCCCCCGCCACCGCCGTGATCACCACCGCCACCCCCGTGACCACCACCGCCACCGCCGTTGCCGCCACCGCCACCACCTTTTGCGAAGGCGGGCGATGTATCGGTAAAGACGATGTTGAGGGGCGCAAGCGCAAGACTGGTGGATAGACAGAGAAGGCCGATGATTCTGGAGAGCTGCATGGTCGTCTTTCTGACATTAAGGTGACGCGTTACATGTCAGGCATTGAAGCAGCAGCTCCATAAGAACCAGTTTAAGATCTACTTGCAATTTGAACTTCCTCCAGATTCCGGTCGTCGATAGCGTCCCTTGCGCGCTTTCAGAGAGGTGTAGCGCAGGAGAACCGCCGATCCGATCGCAATGATTCGGCCGCGCAGTCCATTGCGTTAGCGAATGCGCACATAGTCGGGTCCTGACCGCAAGAGAAACTTATTTTCTCGGTCCGCGTTATCCCTCCATACTTCCGTGACTCAAGGTGAGTGACATGAACAGATTCGCCATCATTGCCCTATCGATGGCGACGGCATTCTCCGGGGCGCCGGCTACGGCAGGCCCGGCCTTCGTGCCCAGTCCGGTACAACAGGCGGTGCAGCCGCCGCCTGACGGCAGCGATGCTCGGATCATCGCGGTCGGCTGCAACAACTTCACGAACTGCCCCGGCCAGTTCGATAATGGTCGGAGGTGGTACCCGAGGCGCCACTACTACCGCGATCGCCACTACTACCGCGATCGCGACTACTATCGGGACGACCGCTATGGCTGGGACCGCCGCTACGATCGCAGATGGCGGCGTCACCACGACAATACCGGCGCCATTATCGGCGGCTTGGCGGCCGGCGCCATCATCGGCGGCATCATCGCCTCGCAGCCTCGCGCCGCCTACAGCTCGCGCGGATACAGCTCGCACGCCGAGTATTGCTACGCCCGCTATCGGTCGTACCGCGCCTGGGACAATACCTATCAGCCGAACTACGGCCCGCGCCGTCAGTGCCGGTAATCCGAATCGCCGAACGCACGGCCAGCCTCGCATGAAGATGCGGGGCTTTTTGCTGTCGCGTAAGCGCTTCCCAGCGGCTCTCAGTCGTGCTTGTCTAGCGAGGATCGAACCATCCGAGCGGCTGCATTTGCAAGGGGACCTATGACATCAGGAGACACCGCAACGCCCTCCGGCTGCGTGGCCCTGCTTGCGCCGGATTTGGAAAACCTGTCGGGCTTCGAAGCAGCGCTTGCGGCCGGTTGGTCTCCCGACCCGCGCCGTGCCGGCGACCAGGCCTATATCGGCGGAGAACTCCAGCGGCTGCGCCAGGACAAATTGAAATTTCTCGACGATCTTAGTCCGGGCGACAGCCAGCGCACCGTGTCCCCGTCGCCGCGGACGGTTCTTCTCTTCTGGATCTGGGATGGTGAATTCTGCGGCAGCATCAACCTCCGCTTTCTTCAGGGCACAGAGCAGCTGCCGCCCGAAGTCTCGGGCCATGTCGGATATTCGGTCGTGCCGTGGAAGCAGGCGCAGCGGCCGCGCCACCGCAGCGCTCGGCCTCCTGCTCGATATGGCGGCAAAGCAGGGTCTCACCCGCCTCGTCGTTCTCTGCGACGAGGACAATGACGCTTCTAGGCGCGTGATCGAGCGCAACGGCGGGCAATTCTTCATGCGCGGTCCGCACCCCTCCGACAGGCCGGAGCGGAGGAAACTCTATTTCTGGCTACATCCCGGGCCGCCGCCTGAAAAAACATCCGAGCGCTAAAGACGGACGGAGCAAGGCTGTCGCCTCTCCGTCCGTCCGATCGGCCCAGCTCGGGGTGGGCTGAGCACTCGATCAAAAGGCAGTCGCCGGCTTCGGCTTCTTCTCGGTCCATTGCGGCGGCGCGCCATATTTGGCGGCCACCATCCCTACCAGCCCAGGTTCGCGGCCGAAGGCGTCGCAGGCGACGTATTTCGGTTTTCCCCCGAGCCAGGATTTCATCCGCTGGCGGGAGGGAAGCCGGAGGGCCAATCCCTTCGGCTCCCTGCCTGCAATCAGCATACGGGAAAATTCGCTGCTGAATTTCCCGGCAAGGGCGTAGGCATCGCCCACCTCGGAAACGCGCGGGTTGTTCTGAAGCGAATTCGCGCCCCGCGCCCAGACCATCGCCGCGCGCTGCGCGCCCGACTTGTCGACCGCCTCGGCCTCCACAGCCAGCCCGCCGAGCCCGACCGGCAGGCGCGGCACGCCGACCGGCAGCGCCAAGCCGGTGCCGACGGTTACGACGGTGGAAACACCTGCCATTGTCTTGTTGGTTGGCACGATGTCGGTGACGACGGAGCGGATCGTCAGATCCGCGGGCTCGCCTGACTCCACCATCTGATACCGGTCGCTGAGGGAAATGCAGAGTGCCCGGTCGAGCGCATTGGAGACCATCGCCCGGTCTTCAGGCGACTTGATGCGAGTCGCGGCGCTGAAGGCGAAGCTCGTCGGTTCGATCGCGACCGTCTTTATCGGAGCGAGGCTGAGACCATCGACATAGACGCGCGATTTCGAGAGTTTGCCCTTGGCCGGCCCGAGATGAGAGTAGGACGTCAGCGTCCCGCCCTCCTTGAGCGGGACCGAGCTGCAGCCGGCAGCAGCCACGGCAAGCGCGAGCGGCAGGACTAGCGAAAAGGCCCTCGACACCCGTTTTGAAAGAAATGAAGTAAATCGATTGCTGCGCACTCCGCTTGGCCTCCGTCGCCGTTGATATCAGGCGAAAGTGGTGGCGAAGAATTGCCGCAGCATTACATTACTCGCGGCAACGCAGACTGCCGGAACAATTCGGCCTATCCCAGTTGGATCGCCACCTCGGCCCCTGCAGCCCTGCGCTCGATGCGGACCTCGCCGCCGTGGTTCAGGACGATCTGCTTAACGAGGCTGAGGCCGAGCCCTGCCCCCTTACTTTTCGGGGTGACGCGGTAGAAGGGCTCGAACACCAGCTCCCGGTGCTCGGCCGCAATGCCCGGCCCTTCGTCTGCGACGCTGATCCGCCCGCCGCCGGCTGCCGACACAGAGACAGTGATCATGCCGCCGCCGCCGCCATGATCGATGGCGTTGCGCAGGAGGTTGCTCACCGCCCGCGGCAGGGCCGAAGGACTGCCCTTGCGTTTCACGCTTTCGACCTCGCTCTGAAACGTGATCTGGTAACCGGCGCCGATCGCGAGCGGCGCAAGATCGGCCACCACGGTCCGGGCGATTTCGACCAGATCGACGGTCTCATGGAGATCGGTCGCCTGGTCGTTGCGCTCGAAATCGAGCAGCTGTTCGGCCGTCTCGGCCAGACGCGCGACGTCGTCGAGCAATCGCCGGCGCTCCTGCCCCTCGGCCGTTCCATCGATCCGCGTCTGCATGATGGCAATCGGCGTCCTCAGTTCATGCGCCGCATCGATCAGGAAGTGCTGCCGCTTGCGGTGCTCGTTTTCCAACCGGTCGAGCGCCTCGTTGAAGGCGATCACCAGCGGCGCGACCTCCCTCGGAATGCCTTCCAGCGGCAGGCGCGCATCGTAGCGGCGCGGTTCGATTTCCGATGCCTTGCGGGCAACTTCGCTGACGCTGGCAAGCCCGCGCCTGATGATCCTGGGAACCGCCAGAAAAACCGCGGGCAAGGCGACGGCAAACAGCGGCACGTAGATCGGATAAACCGCGCCCATCAGGGTAAGAACCGGCCAGCCTTTGTCGGCGACGCCGCCGAACAGCACCCGGAGTTCGCCCACCGGGGTCTCCGCGCTCTCGACCGAGGCGATCTCGTCCGTGCCGGCCGCCCCTCTGATGTCGGCCCCTTCGAACAGATAGGTCAGACGCGCAAGTTCGCTATAGGCTGCGGGAATTGTTCCATAGGATACGAAGGAGCCGTTCGTCGTGGCCGCGACATACCAGAGCCCGTCATATTCTCGTTTCAGCGCGTCGAGCTCCGGCGTATCTTTGACTTCGAGTCGCCCTTCGGCATCGAGTGAAACGGCCGGCGCCAGCACTGATGTGATATGGTCCTCCAGCGCGACATTCGGCGAGAGGATCGTCGCACCATAGAAGCAGAGCCCGATGGTGACGGCCGTCACCACGCCCGCGAAGACGAGGCTGAGCTGCCAGCCGAGCCGCCACCAGAGCGAAGGGTTGGCCTTGCTCCCCCTTCCCATCACTCTTCCCTCATGAGATAGCCGACGCCGCGGATATTGTGGATCGAAACCTCGGCCCCGGCATCGGTTAGCCGCTTTCGCAGCCGCGATATATGCGCATCGAGCGCATTCGACTGGATTTTTTCCTCATAATTGTAGACCGCCGCCTCCAGCGTCGAGCGCAGCACGGTCTTCTCCTTGCGCTTGGCGAGGGCGGCGAGCACCAGAAGCTCGCGCCGGGGCAGATCGAGCGGCGTATCGCCGACGGTAACGCTGAGATGTAAGGGATCGATCACCATCCGCCCGGCCGTGATCTTGAGTTCGGAAAGGTTCGGCTGCCGGCGCAGCACGGCCCTGAGCCGCGCCATCAGCTCTTCGACCAGAAACGGCTTTCCGAGATAGTCGTCGGCACCGAGATCGAGCCCTTCCACCCGCTGCTTCGGCTCGTTCAGCGCCGTCAGCACGATGATCGGCGTATCCCTCCCCGTTCGCCTGAGCTCCGGAATGAACCGCAGCCCCTCGCCATCAGGCAGGCGCCGGTCGAGCAGGATCGCATCATAGTGGTTCTGCCGCGTCAGCTCGACGGCATCGCCGAGATGCATTGTGTGATCCGTCACGATCCCATGCTTGCCGAGCGCCGCCGACAGCGCCCCGGCCAGCTCCCTCTCGTCCTCGATCAACAGAATCCGCATCGCCCACCATTCCTTGCGCCCAGGTTTCGGCCGCAAGGGTTGCAGCAACATTGCGGAACTTGAAAGGCAGCCGGTCATGCTGCCGCAATTGTTGCCGCCGAGGATCGGGCATCACAATTCAGGACGTCAGCATGACCCGCTTCAAATCCATCCTCCGTGTCCTCGAGGCTTACTTCCTCTCCGCCTTCATTCTCGCCAGCCTGCTGGCGGGGCCGCTGGTTATATTGTTCGTGAGGTAGATCCGCTGGTGACCAATGAGCACGACCGGATATTTTTCGTAGAAAGTGAAAAAAGCGTCCCACCGTGTGGCCCCCTCATCTGCCTGCCGGCATCTTCTCCCCGCTGGGGAGAAGGGGACCAAGCCGCACGACTCCCCTTTCAACCGAAATGTCGGAGGGGCGAGGCGCTGCCACGATTCCCCTTCTCCCCGCGGGGAGAAGGCGGCCCGAGGGTCGGATGGGGGGCCACACGGTAGATCTTTCAATTATCCTTTTCTTACATCACGCCCCGGCCGCCGCCATTCTTCCCCGCACCTCCAGAAACGCCGCCGTCAGCCGCGCCAGCACCGGCGAGGTCACCGTCCCGTTCGCCCCGCCGATCGGATCGACGATGTGGATCTGCCGGAGATCCTCCATGAATTCGTCCCAGAGCGGCTGTCCGCCCTCTTCCAGCAACTCGGCGCGAATGCTGAGATCCTCGCTCACCGGCAGGTGAAGCCTGCCCCAGGCGCCGATCATGGCGAAGAGGGGAACGAGCTGGATTGCCGGTTCCGTCAGACTGTAGATTGCTTTCTGGCTATGGCTCGGATCGTCACGCTTGCTGATGAAGCCAAGCGAGAGCAGCCGCTTCAGCCGGGCCGCCAGGATATTGGAGGCGATCCCCTCCTCCGAATGAGTGAGCAGATCGCGGAAATGCCGGCGGTTGCCGAACATGATGTCGCGGATGATAATCAGACTCCATCGGTCGCCCAGCACCTCCATCGTCAGGTTGATCGGACAGCCGGACCGCAATTCTATATCCACGAAGCATCTCCTGTAGAAACCAGTTGCATTATAGGATCACTTGTGCGAGATAACAACTAGTTTCAATTGGCAATCAGATGGAGGAAGCATGTCCAAGGTGCGCGTCGCAGGGTTTTCCGTTTCCGTCGATGGTTTCGGCGCCGGGCCGGAGCAAAGCTTGAATGATCCGCTCGGAAAGCGCGGGCCGGAAATGTTTCAGTGGTTCTTCCACACGCGCACCTTCCGCGCGATGATGGGTAAGGACGACGGTTCCACAGGCATCGACGAGGATTATGCGTCCCGCGCCATGGCCAATTTCGGCGCCTTCATTCTCGGGCGCAACATGTTCGGCCCGATCCGCGGCGAATGGCCCGACGATGCCTGGAAAGGCTGGTGGGGTCCGAACCCGCCTTACCACGCGCCGACCTATGTCCTCACCCATTATCCACGCGAACCGCTCGTCATGGAGGGCGGCACCACCTTCCACTTCGTCACCGGCGGCATTCATCAGGCGCTCGATCAGGCGAAGGCGGCGGCCGGCGATAAGGATGTGAAGATCGGCGGCGGAGTGGCGACCGTCCGCCAATATCTGCAGGCGGGTCTGATCGACGAGCTGCATTTCGCCGTTTCGCCCGTCGTGCTCGGCAAGGGCGAAGCGATGTTTGCAGGCATCGATCTTCCCGCGCTGGACTTCCGCGTCACCGAGCATGCCGCCAGCGAAAAAGCCACGCACATCGTGCTGGCGAAATAACCGAGCCGCCGGTTCAATCCGGCGATCTCTCCCGCGTGAGCGGCATCCGAAGCACATTCATCCCGACACCAGGAAGAGGCAACTGTCCAAGGCCGTCTCCCCCGGCGTCAACAGCATCACATTTTTCCGATACTTTTCATGGCATTTTCTATGTGCATCTTGCAGTCGTCCATCTTGTTGGCCGTCATGGAATCCTTAGCCATCATCATCTCCTTGGACGCCATTTCCTTCTTGTCCTTCATGGTCGGATCGGTCATGGCGTCCATGTCGGACTGCATTTTCATCATCGACGCCTCGTCGCATTTCATCATCGCATCCTGTGCAAGGACAGGCAGTGCGGATGCGGCGGCGACAACGATGGCTGCAGCTGCGCGTTTCAACATTGTATTCTCCTCCTTTTGGGCAACATTGCCCATTGCAAATGGTGAAATGCGTGCCCAAGAACGTGCCGCGGCGCGGGATGGGGACATGCATAAAAGGACCTGAGATTACCCCGCCATCACCCGGTAGACGCATGCCATCCCCTCGACGCCTCGAAGCGGAGCCTCGAAGACGGCCAACCTGTGGCCAGAGAGCAGCCGGCTGACGTCAGGCGCCGAAAACAGGGCTTCGGATAGACAGATCTCGCCGGCCTCGGCCAATGATTGCACCCGTGCCGCGACATTGACGGTCTGCCCGAAATAATCGAGGTTGTCGTTCAACGTTACGGCGATCGATGGACCGCAATGGGCGCCGATCTTCAGGATGATGCTGGGATCACCATGCTTGCCGTTGAAGCGCTCGATTTCTTCAAGCATATGCAGAGCAGCCGAGATGGCGTCGCTCGGGCGGGAGAAGGCCGCCATCACCGCGTCGCCGATCGTCTTGACGATTGCGCCCGAATGCTCCTGCACCGTGGCGCCGAGCAACGCGAAATGTTCACGCACCAGCGCATAGGCGTTGAGATCGCCGAGCCGCTCATACATCGCGGTCGAACCCTTGAGATCAGTAAAGAGAAGCGTCACCTGACGGATGCCGAGGCCCTCCCTTTCATCGACGCATTCGGAGCGAAACAGCCGCCGAAAGGTCTGGCGCGCAAGCAGCATTCCGCCCGACATGTAAGGATCGAAATCGAGAACAGGCTTGGTGGTCTGCGCCAGGATCTCGGGCGGCCAGTTGATGAGGAGCAGTGAGCCGCGCGCGGCAGCCGAGTTCTCGACTTCGACGATGACCGGGCCGGGCCGAACCGCTGAGGACGAAGGGCAAAAATGCCGACCGTCTGCTGACCTGGCAGTCGCGCATCGCTGAGAAACCGTGCCTTCCAGTGGAAATTCTCGATCGAGAGCGAGCCGGGATCATGAAAAGACAGCCGGCGCAGCTGCGGCGACACTGTGAAGGTGACCTCGATGAAATCGTCGAGATCGGTTTCGCCGGAGACGTCGCACAGGCCGCAGACATAGTGCGTCTTCAGCGTCCTCAAGGCGCCGAAACTGTCGAGCACCATTCCGGATTGGGGACATATGACGTCCCAGCGCATCTCGAACAAACCGCTGCGCGTCGCATGGAGAAAGAGATCGATGCTTTCCGTCTCCGAAATGGCGCCGTCGTGCGCGAAAGCCAGCGGGTTGATGCGGTAGAGGGACAGATCGTCACCGCTGCGGATCAGGTTTTCGAATTTGGCGATGCCCCGCGGGCTCCAGGACCGGGCCTGCCGGATCTCGGTCATCTTGCTCTCAAGGAGCCGTTCCTGAACGTCAGTCATCTGACGCCTCACAAAGTTCGGCGGGCCATGCGACCGGGGATCGCCGCGATTATAGCAGACGCTCGTCCGGGCGGATCAATCGGAGCCTGGCCGAGCAGAAGTCTTACGGATTAGCCCGGAAAGGCGACGCTGGGGTTTTCAGAAGCTTTTCCCGCTCGACATCGCTTATGTCGGCATTCGCTATCTGCGACATCCGGACTGTGTCAGCGGACCATGACGCTCAGCAGTCTTGTTCTCGACCTGTCGTCGATTAAGCGTGTCCAAGTAGCTGTGGCATTACTGCAGAATGAGCGTAGAGTGCGCATCATCGGCCCATAGAATACCGGCACGACCGCTTGAGAGACCATCGTGCTCTTGCCGCTTCATAGAGGGTACGAAGATGCTCTTGTCGCTTATTTCACTCGACGACAGCCAGATAACCATCGTCACCGATGCCGTTCGGCAATGGTGCTGCGAGAAAAAGCTCGACATCGACAGCATCGAAGGACGCCGCGCCGTCACCGTTGCCGTCGATCTCGTTCAGCTGAACATCGCCCAGAACCGGCTTTTTGCCGAATTGTCGAAGCAGTTGGACCACCAGTAGGAAACAGAAATCGGTCCATCAGGGCTGCCCCCGGCGCCGTCACAGGGTTGCGATAATCCGTGGCCGGTTCGCAAAAAGCCTCTCATTTGCCGTGTTGAGGTCCTTTGTTAGGAATTCACCGTGTCCCGGCCGGATTCGAGCTTTTCAAGGTAGGCTGCGTACATCTCGGCCATGGCTTCGGCGTAGGTTTCGATCTCGCCCAAGCTTCGGGGAGCCTCCGAGAACTGCTTCCCCACCGTGGCGAGCGTCGTGACGATCAGGTCACCGGCAAGCGCCCGGCTTGCCTCCGGGACCGATGGCAGCACCTCCTGCATGAACAGCCCGATGATGCGGTCTCCCGACGCCCTCGCCGCCTGCGCCTCCGGCGCATCCCGATAGAACGGCGCGGCGTCGTGAAGCGCCACTCGCATCGCCGCTTCCTCACACTCGGAGCGAAGAAAGGCGTGAACAAGGCTGCGCAGCCGTTCGAACGGCGGTCTTTGTGCATCGGCAAGAATGTCGGCGAGCATGTCATTCGTCTGCCGCCATTCGTCGCTCTGCAGCCGGAAGAGGATTGCCGCCTTGTTGGGGAAATATTGGTAGAGCGAACCGATACTGACGCCCGCCCTCTCCGCTACCCTCGCCGTGGTGAAGCGATGGGCTCCCTCCCGTGCCAAAACCTGAGCAGCAGCATCGAGGATCGCCCCCACGAGCTCCGTCGAGCGGGCCTGCTTCGGCTGCTTTCGTGAAGAAATCCGTGTACTTGGCCGGTCGCTCATAGCAGTGCTCCGCAATGCGATTAGAAAATGCGAGGGATTATTCGTATTTTTGAGGCAGCGCAAGAACCTCATCATTCCAAGGAGCCCTCCAATGACGACACTGACCACCGCGCCGCTCGCGCCTCTCCTCCTCCGCCTGTTCGAAGAAGCCGCCGCGGCGACGAGCCCCGCCATATCCGAGCTTTCCAGCGACGAGAGAATGCGCCTGATCAGCAGCAAGACGGAATATCTCGACCTTTACGGGCGACTGAAGGATCTCTGGCTTCCTGTCTCGCGCGAGGCCGGCACGATGCTCTACATGCTGGCGCGCAGCTGCCGTGCTCAAACGATCATCGAGTTCGGCACATCCTTCGGCATCTCGACCCTCCACCTTGCTGCAGCACTGCGCGACAATGGCGGCGGCCGGCTGATCACCAGCGAGTTCGAACCGTCGAAAGTCAGGCGGGCGCGCGAAAACTTGACGGCCGGCGGTCTCATCGACCTTGTCGAAATTCGTGAGGGAGATGCCCTCCACACCCTTGGCACCGATCTTCCTGATACGATTGACCTCCTGTTCCTCGACGGCGCCAAGGCGCTCTATCGCGATATCCTGGAACTGGTGGAAGACCGCTTGAGACCGGGCGCCCTCATCGTCGCCGACAATGCCGATGTCAGCCCGGACTATCTCGCCCGCGTCCGCACACCCGCCGCCGGCTATCTCTCTGTCCCGTTCGAAGAGGACATCGAGCTGTCGACGCGGGTTTGATATCGGGAGCCTGAGCGGGCGCTCCGCAGCGAAGTCTGCACTTCTCTTGCGCTCAGGCACTCGATCCTACCGTCGCTCACCCTCCCATTGCTACCTCAACTGTGGGAACGACGCCGTGCGGCTTGCCTCTCTTCTCCCCAGCGGGGAGAAGATGCCGGCAGGCAAATGAGGGGGCCACACGGCACATCCTTCACTGCCTTGGCCTTGCCACACAAAGCGAAGGGCAGATATCGAACAACCCACCGCCCTCACGCACAACCCATCTTGCACATCCCCACTCGCTCACCTAAGGCAATGCAACCTCCTTTCCGCAAGGCTGCCCGGTGCTCCGCTTCATCCTCCACGCCCTCGCCGTTCTCATCCTGACGCTGCTCACCCAGATCGGTGGCATCGTCTATCTCATCGCCCTCGCCGCTGCGCACGCCTTCGGCCTCAGGCGATTTCCCGCCAAGTTCGCGCTCTTCCTTTTCTGCTACGCCGCCGCGACCGTCGCCACACAATTTGCCGCACCGGCATTCGGCCGCGTTCCGCTCTCCTGCCTGACAAGCGCCGAAGACAGGCTCGTGGTCCGCTCGCCGATCTACTGCGCGCTGAACCGCAACTACGTCACGCCCAAGCTTCGCGATCTCGCAGAGGCGCTCGCCGCCCATATGGACGCGCAATTCCCCGGTACCGTCACCGTCGCGCTGGATGCGAACTTCTCCTTCGTCAACGGTTTCCCGCTGCTGCCGCATCTCTCGCATGCCGACGGCAAGGAGCTTGATCTCGCTTATTATTACAAGGATGTCGGCGGCGCCTTCCTGAACGGCGCCACCCGCTCACCGATTGGTTATTTCGCTTTCGAGGAACCTGGCCCGGGTGACGAACTGCCTTGCGCGGGTCGCCACGACTGGCTCACCACCCGCTGGAATTTCGATGCGCTGCAGCCGTTGTTCCCGGCCTACCGGATCGAGGAGCAGCGCACCGCGGCGGCGGTCGCCTGGCTGACGACGGAAGGGGTCGCGCGCTTCGGTCTGCAGAAGATCTTCATCGAACCGCATCTGAAGAACGCGCTCGGCATCACCGACGCCCATGTCCGCTTCCAAGGCTGTCGGGCCGCCCGCCACGACGACCATCTTCATATCCAGATCGAGTGAGCGCAATCGAACGCCAGCTCGGATCGGGCGCCGCAACCATCCGTGGCAGCGCCCCTTTCCAGCTGCCGGCCGATTGACTATTTTCGCTGTCCATATCCCTGAATGAGGAGGTTTGCTTGTGAGTGTCGGCCTGATTGCCCTCCTTGATGATGTCGCAGCGCTTGCAAAGGCGGCCGCTGCTTCCCTGGACGATGTCGTCGCTCAGGCGGGCAGAGCCGGCGCCAAAGCCGCCGGCGTCGTGATCGACGACGCTGCCGTCACGCCGCGTTATGTGACCGGCCTGTCGGCGGCGCGCGAACTGCCGATCATCGGGAAGATCGCCGTCGGCTCCCTCAAGAACAAACTTCTGTTCCTCCTGCCGGCAGCACTCGCCCTCAGCCTTCTCCTGCCGCAGGCAGTGACGCCGCTGCTGATGCTCGGTGGGCTCTACCTTTGCTACGAAGGCGCCGAAAAGGTCTACGAGCTGGTCGTGCCGCATGCCGCCCATGCCCACGAGGCGGAGCTCGAGACGATCAGCATCGATCCCAAAACCTTTGAGGACGAAAAGGTCGCGAGCGCCGTCAGGACCGACTTCATTCTGTCGGCCGAGATCATGGCGATCACGCTGGGCTCCCTGTCCGAGTCGGGGCTGGCGGTGCAGGCGCTGGTTCTCGCCCTGGTCGGCACGATGATCACCGCCGCCGTTTACGGCGTCGTCGCCTTGATCGTGAAGGCGGACGACTTCGGCCTCTGGCTTGCCCAGCGCTCTTCCCGCTCGCGGACAGGGGCGTTCCCGCGCATGCTCGGACGCGGCCTTGTGCAGGGCATGCCCTATCTTCTCCACGTGCTGGGTCTGATCGGGACGGCGGCGATGATCTGGGTCGGCGGCGGCATCATTGTGCACGGCGCCGAAAGCTTTGGCTTTGCCTGGCTGAGCCATCTGCTCCACGATGCCGGAGAAGGCGCCGCGCATGCAATGCCGGCCGTCGGCGGCGTGGTTTCCTGGCTGGTCCAAGCTGCCGGCTCAGGTCTTGTCGGCATCCTCCTCGGGCTTGCGGCCATCCCGGCCGTCGGCTACGCCGTTTCGCCCGCATGGCGGTGGTGCGCAGCACGCCTGCGCAGGATGAGGACTGCGTAAGCGCGGGACAGCAGATGTTGCTTACGTCGAAGCGCCGGCATCATCAACCGGCGTCCCTTTCATCATACGCACGCTGCGCCGCAAAAATTGCGTCCATGTTCTGCTCTGCCCAATGAGTGAGTGCCGAAACCGTATCCGTCAGCGTGCGCCCGAGCGGTGTCAGCGCATATTCGACGGTTACCGGCACGGTCGGAAAGATCGTGCGTGAGATTAGGCCGTTGCGCTCGAGCCTTCTCAGTGTCTGCGACAGCACCTTCTGCGATATGCCCTTGATATCGCGCCGGATGTGATTGAAACGCACCGGCCCGCCTTGCAGCCGGTCGAGGATCAGCAGCGCCCATTTGTCCGCCAGGCAGTCCAGCACCAGCCGCGTCGGGCAGCGATCCTCATAAACATTGTAGCTCTGCTCTGTCGTCGTCATTCCATCCTCCCCTTCCCGCGGGTTTCCCGCAGGAAACCAGGTGAGAAAAAAGTGCTCTCTTTTTTTCGATCCCGTTTTCTCTGTATGTATCCCATGGAAAGATAGTTTCCAACAGAAACCACGGAGAGTGACATGAGCAGCACAATTCTGGTTCTCGGCGCGACGGGCACCGTCGGCCGACATGTGGTCGATGGGCTTTTGGCGAAGGGCGAAGCCGTCAAGGCCGCCTCTCGCGCCGGCAAGCCGGTAGCCGCCGCCGAGGGCGTCGCCTTCGACTATGCCAGGCCTGAAACTTTCGGCCCGGCCCTCGAGGGAGTCGACCGTGCCTATGTGTTGCTCGCCTCCGGCTATGTCGACTCCAAGGGCCTGCTGCTGCCGGTGATCGAAGCGGCCGCAACCCGGAAGGTGAAGGTCGTGCTCCAAAGTGTGATCGGCGTCGATGCCGACGACTCCATTCCCTATCGCCAGGTCGAGATTGCGCTGGAAAAATCCGACACTCCCTATGTCATCCTTCGCCCGAACTGGTTTTCCGACAACTTCCACACCTTCTGGAAACCAGGCATCGACCACGGCCAGATTGCGCTTCCCGCCGCCGAAGGCAAGTCGAGCTTCATCGACGCCCGAGACATCGCGGCAAGCGGCGTGGCGGTGCTCACCTCCTCGTCTTTCGACGGCAAGGCCTTCAACCTGACCGGCCCGGAAGCGCTCTCCTATGCCGAAGCCGCCGCCATCCTCTCCGAAGCGATCGGCAAGCCCGTCACCTATAACGCCGTCTCCGACGAGGCCTTCATCGAAATGCTGACGGGGGCGGGCGTGCCGGCCGGCTATGCGAGCTTTCTCGCTTCAATCTTCTATCCCGTCCGCCAGAACTGGACAGCCGTCATGACCGGCGACGTCGAGACGCTGACCGGCAAGGCCCCGCGCTCTCTGAAGACCTACGCCGCTGATTACGCCGCGGCGCTGAAGGCGTAATCGCCACCCTGTAGTCGTCATGCTCGGCCTTGTGCCTGGCCTTGTGCCGAGCATCTGCAACCGGTGCAGCAGATCCTCCACGCAGGCCGAGGATAGCATCGAGAGTGGGGCTGCGGCCCTTCTTCTATCGGGATGGAAAGCGGCAGACGCAGCTCCGATCATGTCATCGCCGGACCAGCGCATTACCACCTCAGCAACTCAGGTGCTCGACATCAGCCGCCAGCGACAGCGACACTTATCGCAACGGCAGCTCGAAGCTCCGTTTCAGCGTTTCCATCGGCACATCGGTCTTGACGTTGAGGACGCTCGGAATGCGCGTCAGGTGGTCGGCTTGAAAACGCCAGTAGCTGTGCAGATCGGCAGTGACGATCCGAAGCACGGCATCGCACTCCCCCGCCGTAAGGTAGCATTCCATCACCTCCGGAAACCGCCTCACGGCTTCGGCAAACCGCAGCGTGACCTCGGCATCCTGGGTCTTGAACCACACACGGGCAAAAACCGTCAGCCCCGCCCCGACCTTTGCCGGATCCAGCACAGCGACGTAGCGATCGATGATCCCTGCCTCTTCCAGCAACCGAACACGGCGCAGGCAGGGCGAGGGCGAAAGCCCCACCTCCCGTGCCAGCTCGACATTCGAAATGCGCCCGTCGCGCTGAAGGACACGGAGAATATGGCGGTCGATCGCGTTTCGTCCGCGACTTTATCTCCGATGCTGCGGGCTAACACACTCTACGAGGGTCAGTATCTCCTCGGCAGTTCCGTCGCCCGACCGCTGATTGCCAAGCATCTGGTCGCCATAGCCAAGGAGATCGGCGCGGACGCCGTTGCCCACGGCGCGACAGGCAAGGGCAATGACCAAGTCCGCTTCGAACTGGCCGTCAATGCGCTTGATCCGTCAATCAAGATCATTACTCCGTGGCGTCAATGGAACATTCGCTCCCGCACGCAGCTGCTGGAATATGCCGAGAAGCATCGGATCCCTGTCCCGAGCGACAAGCGTGGCGAGGCGCCGTTCTCGATCGACGCCAACCTGCTGCACACTTCGACGGAAGGCAAAATTCTTGAAAATCCAGCGGAGGTCGCACCCGATCATATCAATCGGCGCACGATCGATCCTGTCGACGCTCCCGATGCCCCTGAGATCGTCACCGTCGGCTTCGAGAGCGGGGACCCTGTTGCCGTCAATGGCAAGGCAATGACACCGGCAGCCTTGCTCACCGAACTCAATGAATTGGGCGGCCGGCATGGCATCGGGCGGCTCGATCTGGTTGAAAACCGGTTTATCGGCATGAAGTCGAGGGGCGTATACGAGACACCGGGAGGAGCGATCCTGCTTGCGCGCATCGCGGAATTGAATCGATCACGCTCGATCGCGCCGCCGCGCACCTGAGGACGAGATCATGCCACGCTACGCCGAGATGATCTACAACGGCTTCTGGTTCGCCCCCGAGCGGGAGATGCTGCAGGCCCTGATCGACCAAAGCCAGGTCTTCGTCAGCGGCGAAGTGGCGATGAGGCTCTATAAGGGAAGCGCCTCGGTCATCTCTTGCACGTCGCCCTCCTCACTCTATTCCTCAGACCTCGTCAGCTTCGAGGAAAGCTCCATCGCCTATGATCATCATGATGCCGAAGGCTTCATCAGGCCCAATGGATTGCGGCTCAAAAGTTGGGCGGTCCGCAATATGCGGTGAGCGGCTGATCTTAACTCAGCAGCGCCATCCCTCAGCATCTGCCAATGCCTTCATCGAGGGCATTGCTCCCAACGCTTCAAGTGCTTGTTGGAGCGCACTATGCGGATCTCGCTCGCGACCGAACCACTGCCCAATCCACGGGAAACCGAGGAAGCTATTTCAAACGATTTTAAAAAAGCTACGAAAAAGCTAATTGATTTTAATTTTATCATTCAAATTTTCTTGTTGCGGCGCGAGAGAATTTAGCCATTAATTTCCGCAGGTGCTCAGTATGTTTGTTGGAGGAACCCGCATGACTGTGACATTTCCGCTGACCGAGAAGCGCGACGCCGAGGCGTTGCTGAAGCACTTGACGGTGCACAAACTTAGCTGTCCGGGAAACTGCGTCGTATCGCTCAAGGCACATGTCGCCCACGTCTCATCCTCTCATACAACGGCACTCGGCACCGCCCGTACCGCCTGGTAGGGTTGAATGTTCCCAGCTTTGCCAGGGTGTCTGGGTTCTGATGGCGGCGGCGTTTGCCGCTGAGGCTCCTTCCCCCTCATCTGCCTGATCCACCTCTTCTGCCAGCGGAGGAAGCGGAGGCGTCGACGTCTCACGAAAAATCTTGGAATACCAATCGCGGCTGACAGCATTGCTGTGCCGGTAAAAATTCCTATTCTTGGCGCCGCCGATGGCGATGAAAAACCGGCGCTGCGGCCGCACGATAGGAAATTAGATCTCGTCATGACTATTCTGACACCACTGACCTATCTCAAACAAGGCGTGCTCGCTGCGGCCATGATGCTGGCGGCAATGATGACATTCCTGCCTCAGGCGCATGCAGAGCCATGCGAACAGGAAACTTTCGAACAGGCGACATACGTCGTTTGCACGCTGGAAGCAGGAAAAGCCGATCTGCGCCTGTTCTGGAAAGATGCCGATGGCGAACCATACCGCGCTTTTTCAAACCTCGCCGAAGCCCTTCGCTTCGAGGGGAAAACGCTGGCCTTTGCCGTCAACGCCGGAATGTACCGGGCCGACTTTTCGCCGATGGGACTGTATGTCGAGAACGGCGGGGAATTGAAACCTCTCAATACGGCAGGGGCCGGAGGCTTTGCCGGTCAGGTCCCGAATTTTTATAAGAAGCCGAACGGCGTGTTCTTTCTTGATGAAGCAGGCGCCGGCATACTTCCGACCGACGAATTTCTGAAGCGCGCTCTTAAGGTGCGGTTCGCCACGCAGTCCGGCCCGATGCTCGTCATCGCTGGAAAGCTGAACCCGATCTTCATCTTCGGCTCGACAGACCGAACCCGCCGGAGCGGTGTCGGCATCTGCACAAGCGGCGCAGTTCGCTTCGCGATCAGCGAAGACAGCGTCAATTTCCACGATTTCGCACGACTTTTCCGCGATCAGCTGAAATGTCCCGACGCGTTGTTTCTCGATGGTGGACGCGGTGTCGGACTCTTCTATCCGGCAATGGGCCGCAACGACCGCTCCTGGCACGGCGGCTATGGCCCGATCTTCGGGCTTGTGGAATAGGACACGAGGCATTCCGCGTTCATCGCGCTCCGCGATCCCGTCACACGGCCTTTGAAATGAAGAAGCATGGCACGGGCCCCTTGGACGGCGGCGGCCTGGAGGCAGCATGATCCGGATATCGAAAGGATTGCACCTGACATCGTCACGGGCCGACCGGATCAATAGGCAAGCGGCAATTGCGGTCACCGCGCGATTAAGGCACGATGCGGTGCTTGAAGGAGAGCAGCAAGTGAACTCACGCTCATGCTGACAGGCTCATGTCATTGCGGCAACGCGAGCTGGACGCTCCAAGGCGATCCTGGATCGATCACCGCGTGCAACTGTACCCTCTGCCGACGCTACGGCACGCTCTGGGCCTATGATTACGAAGGAGAGCGTATTGCGCTCACCGGCCAGACCGCCTCCTACACCCGCTCCGGCAGGGAGACGTCATCCCTCGAAATTTTGTTCTGCCCATCCTGCGCTTGCGTCTTGAGCTGGCGCGGTCTGCGCCTGCAAAAGGATGGCCGCCGCCGCATGGCGGTCAACATGCGGCTTGCACCTCCGGAACTCGTCGCCGATCTCCCCATCGATCACTTCGACGGGCTGGACACATTCAAAGACCTTCCCTCCGACGGGCGATGCGTACGCGATCTCTGGTTCTGACAGGCTGGCACCTGTCGGCCTCGGGCGGTAATGGCGCCTCAAGCGCGCCGAGCCGCCTCGATCGCCGCGACATCGATCTTTTTCATCGTCATCATCGCGTCAAAAGCACGCTTTGCCTGATCACCACCCGCCGAGAGTGCTTCTGAGAGGACGCGCGGAGTGATCTGCCAGGACAAACCCCATTTGTCCTTGCACCAGCCACACTCGCTTTCCTGGCCGCCATTACCGACGATGGCGTTCCAGTAGCGATCGGTTTCTTCCTGATCCTCCGTGGCGATCTGAAACGAGAAGGCTTCACTGTGTTTGATTGCAGGGCCGCCGTTCAGACCGATGCAAGGGATACCCGCGACGGTGAATTCAACAACCAGAACGTCTCCCTGTTTACCTTCAGGATAATCTCCCGGCGCACGCGTGACAGCACCCACAGCGCTGTCGGGAAAGGTCGCGGCATAAAAGCGGGCGGCATCCTCAGCGTCTTTGTTGTACCATAGGCAGATCGTGTTCTTTGCCATTGCGCGGTCCTCTTGGTTTGCAATTCCCACTCAAATAAGAGGGAAATCGCCTTTCTCCAGCCCATGTAGGTTATTTCGGCGAACGCCTTGTTCGGTCTGCCACGCGCCTGCGAGGGACGCTCGACGATGCGGTCAGTGCGGTCCCCGGGCAGGCGAAACGCGCAGATCGTGAATACGCGTCGACGACAGGCTTGACGGCGGCTCCGGCATCACGACATCCATAAAGATCTGGAACCAGCTTGCTGTGTCCGGCCGCAAAGCGTGTCAGACTGTGCAAGCTGCGCATCGTCTGCGCGCCGATTGAAAGGGCCGAAGCCATGCACAAGTTCACCGTTACCCTCACCCGCGAGATCGAGGCCGATACAGCCGAGGAGGCAGCCTTGCTCCTGTACCAGGAACTTTCGAAGGGACCCGTCCCTGACCGCTACTCGGTCACCGACGAGACGAAGGTGACCACGGAGATAAATCTCGACCGGAACAAGGCTGATGAATTCGCCAGCATCGATCACACCGCCGATCCCGGCAACTGGTAAGGCCAGGCGTTCACAGGGACGGTCGCAACAAATCCCCTGCTTTACGCCGGGAGCGCAAGTGCGGTAGGTGCAGAATGCCGTTCCGGCGCGAACCCCGGATGCAAGCGGCCGCTCTACCGGAAATATGCCAGCCAAGGAAAACACGTGACCTCACCTGTCAAAATAGCCGTCGCCGGCGCGAACGGCCGCATGGGTCGCACCATACTGCCGCTGCTCGCGGCCGATCCGGCTTTTGCGGTCATCGGCGGCATCGGCCGTCCCGGCTCCGCCGGTGACGGGCTGATCGACCGTGCAGCCGCAATCGCAGCCGCCGATGTGATCCTGGATTTCACGACGGGAAATGCCGCTGCCGAACTCGCCGGCCTCTGCGCCTCTGCAGGCGGGCCGGCCCTGGTGATCGGAGCGACCGGTTTCGAGCCGGAAGAGATCCAAAGGATCGCCGCCGCCGCCCGAACGATTCCGATCCTGCGCTCCGGCAACTTCTCCATTGGCGTCAACATCCTGGTCGGCCTCGTCGCCCAGGCGGCGCGCGCTCTTCCCGCGCATGGCTGGGATATCGAAATCCTCGAAGCCCACCACAACAGGAAGATCGATGCCCCGTCCGGTACGGCGCTGATGCTCGGCGAAGCGGCCGCCGAGGGGCGCGGCGTTTCCCTGGCATCTGTCGAGCGGCGCAGGCGTGACGGCGTCACCGGCGAGCGGCCGGCCGGCGAGATCGGCTTCGCCGTCCTGCGCGCCGGCGGGCTCGTCGGAGAACACAGCGTCCTGTTCGCCGCCGCCGACGAAGTCGTGACGCTGTCGCATTCGGCTCTCGATCGCGGCATGTTCGCCCGCGGCGCGCTTGCCGCCGCCCGCTGGATCGCAGGGCGCGCACCCGGCGAATACAGCATGCGGGATGTGCTGGGCCTGACGGCTGAGAGCGCGAATAGAGAATGAACGGAGGCTTGAACCACCTCCTTGAATCAAGGTCTACACCGACGCATCCAGACTATCAAGGATCGCCGCCGCGACGGCAACTTCGGTACCGGCGAGGCCCACGGAACAGAACAGTGTTATCTCTTCGGGCGATCCTCGCCCCGCCGCTTTCCCGGCAATGATCTCGGCGAGGTCAACCAGACGGCCGTCGCTGCCGGAGCCCGCCAAGAAAAAGGGCGATGGGTATGCGCGCGCCTGTTCGAGAGAATCCGTCGCGATCACGGCCGCGGCGTCGGCGACATCCAGACCGAGTTCGTACCCGTGAAGCGTTTTCGGGCCGACAGTGTTGACCTGCGCGCCGGCCTTTAAATCGCCGGCGTGGAGGACGGGCGTTTGGCTTGTCGTTGCGCAGATGACGATGTCGGCGTCTTCAACGGCTTTCGAGACGCTGTCGACGGGCTCCACCTCAAGCCCAAGTGCGAGTTGCATCTCGCTTGCAAAGGCAACACGATTTTTCTCGTCACGGCTGTAAACGCGGGCGCGATCGAGGTTGCGAACGGCGGCAGCCGCGGCGAGCTGGGTTCGCGCCTGCGCGCCGCTGCCGACGATGCCGACGATCTTGGCGTCTGGCGCACCGAGATGCCGGATCGCGAGACCTCCGATCGCACCGGTCCTGAGGCTCCCGAGGCGCGATCCGAGAACGATGCCTTTGAGCTTGGCGTCGTCGGCCGACCATACGGCGACGATCTGCGCATGCTCGGGCCCATCGAATGGGTCGTAGACGCGAAAGCCCGCAAACGGTTTCTCGCCCAGGATACCGCCAACGGTAAAAACGAGATCGCCTCGGTCAGCAAACGACACGGCGAGATCAACCGGTTGGCGGCCCTGGCATGGAAGGCGGTCTCCACCGCATCGATCGCGACCGCCATCAACCCGCTATCGTCAATATGCTTGTCCATCAGGATTTTCATCACGGCAACCTCCGATTCAGGCGGCATCCTGCAACCCCAATCCCGCTTGAGGTCAAGAGGCCGGATGGCCCGCCGCGCCGCGACGGCCTAACCCACCAGCCGCCGCGCCATCATGACATCGTCGATCTCCCGGCCATCCTCCAGCACGCCGCCGGGGATACGGCCGATCTCGGCAAAACCTTGCCGCTGGTAGAACCGTATCGCCGCCGAATTTTCGGCGCTGACGAAGAGTTCCAGTTGACGGATGCCGATATCGCGCGCGTGATCGGAAATCGCCTCCAGCAGTTTGACGGCAAGGCCGGTCCCGCGCAGCTTGGCTCTGATATAGACCATGACGACCGTGGCCCGGTGGGCCATCTTGCTCGATCGCTGCCGAAACAGGCCCATGACGCCGACGGGTTCGCCCTTCTGAAAGGCGATGAAAACCGGCTCGTTCAGCCGATCGCGCCACTCCTGCAGAGACAGAATTTCCCAGTCTTCGTAGCGGCTTGCAAAGGAGGACGGCTCGGCACGAAGCGCTTCCAGACGGATATGCCGGAAAGCCTCCACCTCGTCTGCGCCTATGAGCTTGATCGTCACGCCGTCTGCATCCATCTCCACCTCCCGGACTATCGGAGATATGTCATCGCAGCCGGCTGCAGTGGATGCAACCCGGAAGCGCGAGTTCGATTGCCGCCTGGCCCTACCGCGGCCCCGCCAAGACTCAAGAGCGCCTCATTATGAGGTGCGATCCGCAGGATCGCCTCGAAGGACGAGGCGGGTCTGTCGGCGGGTGATGAATGCAAGAAGCGGCGTTGGGCCGCGTGCTTCGAGGCTCCGCCCTCCGAGTGCTGTGCGCCTCAGCATGAGGGAGGTTGGAGGATGCCGCTCCCTTGGAGTGGCAGGCGTTAGAGGATATCGCGCCCGACAAGTGGGAGGCCTGGGCGCGAACACTGCTCCAAACTCCCTCACTCCTGAGGACACGAGAAGTGATGAGAGGGGAAAAGTAGTGCCCGCAACGGTCAAAAGAAAGAGGCGCGCCCTACACCAACGAACACAAGGGCAGCGCCAACTCCACCTTACTGCGCCGGCGTGCCCACCCGGCCGCCTTTGCGCACGCCTGATTGATCGGGCTGCGCCTCCGGCTGATTGCCAAGCCGCAGATCCCATTGGCTGGGAGGACGCATAGCGGGCTGATCTGTCCTCGGTTCGCGGGTCGACCGCACAATCAGATCATCCGGTTCGAAGGCCGTCTGATCGCCAGGCCTCTCCATCTGAACCGGTGCAATCTGATAGAAGACGACGAGAAGAATTATCCCGACTACCGAGCACACGAGCGCATAGAGAATGAAATATTTCAGTGCATATCCCTCGCTGATCGACAGAGCTGCCTTGATAGCAGCGCGAATGATATTGCCGGCATTATTGATAGATACTTCAAAAGAAGGCAATAGATTTTAGACGATCTTTGAACAATTTCGAGACCAGGCTGCATAAAATCAACATCTACTGGAGAAAATCGCTTAATTCCTCCCGCAGTGCTTGATTTATTCAATATCGCGACAAAGACGGCGAGCGATAAACCAACAGCTCAACCTCGCTTATATCGCATCCGGAATTCACGGGGGCTGCAGCCCTCGCGCTCACGAAAGACGCGAGAAAAATAGAACGGGTCTTCGATGCCGACCATGGCTGCGACGGTTTCTATCTTCTCGTCTGACGTGGCGAGCAGCTGCTTGGCATGGTCTATACGCGCCCGAAGCTGGAAGTCCTTGGGCGCCATGCCCGTTTCAGCGATGAATTTCCGCCGCAGCGTCGCCGGCGATATGCCGTGCTCCGCGGCAAACGAGGCAAGGTCGAGAGGCTGCAGCGCCCTGCCCCGCAGCGACTCGACGAGATCGCCGGTCGCGTCCTCGCCTTCGCGACCTGCAGCAGCGCTCGCCTGCCGCGCGGTGGCGATGACAATGCCATGGAGCGCCAATGCCGCCGAGGCCTGCCCGAGATGGCTGTCGTCGACGAGATCGGCATGCAGCCGCGCGAAGAGCCGCACCACCTCCTCGATCTGGCGTAACCTCACGAGTGGATGGCGCTCGCCAATCAGCCGCATCCGCAGGAAATCCCGTGTGAACGGGCCTTCGAACAGCGCCCAGCGCTCGTCCCATCCGGCGTCGTCGGGCCCATAGGAATGGAGACGGTTCGGAAACAGCCAGAAGAGCGCCGGCCCTTCCACGCGCTGGCGCCCGCCGACGGTTGTTTCGAGAAAGCCCTGCCCGCGCTCCACCAGCACGGCCGCAAAACTCGGCAGCTTCCTGTCCTTCACCGCATGGCGCGCATGCTGCCTGCCGCTGCCGATCACGGCAAGCCCGCCTGCCGCAGCGAGGGGAGATCGATAGATGGCGTCAGCTTCTCTCATGAGCGAAAAATCCAGCTGCAACTTTCCTCCATGGCGATTGGCTCACGTAACAAGCAAGCTGGAGGCAGGAAAAGTCAAAGCAGGAATGAATGAAATGTCAATTGCTGTGAATGCCGCCGGGATGGGAGTGACGCAAACGCCCCTCGCCGCCCATGGCAAAACAATCCCCGCTGAAAGGCTCGGCCCGCTCGCGCCGACCGATCCCGGTATCGGCATTGAGGCTATCCGCCGCCGCTATGAGGAGGATGGTTATGTCTGGCTGAGTGGCCTCCTGCCGCGCGCCGAAGTGATCGACTTCCGCCGTTGGGTCTTCACCCACCTCGCCGAAACCGGCCTGCTGGCGCTCGGCCATGATTTCGCACTCGGCATCGCGGCCGCCGAAGGCTTCGACTGGAATCTCGCCAACCGCCGCCTAATGTCGATCGTCCGCTCCGCCGCCTATGAAGGCTTCTGCGCCCAACCGCGACTCGTCCGCTTCATGGACGCCTTTGTCCAGGGCATCTCCTATCTCCATAAACGCAAGCTGATGCGTTATGTCCAACCCGGCACGGCGGTGGCCACACCCGCCCATTACGATCTCGTCTATCTTCGCGGCGGCACCAGTCGCCTCGTCACCGCCTGGATCCCGATCGGCGACATCCCGGCCGAAATGGGCGGCGTCGTCTATCTCGAAAGCTCGCATGCGCTCGGCCGCAGGATGGAGGCGGAATTCCAGGCGAACAGCGGCACTCTCTCGCCGGAAGAACGGATCAGCGCCTATAACAATCACATGGCCGAAGGCGGCTGGATCTCCAAAGACCTGCCCGATATGGCCGAGCGCTTCGACGCCCGCTGGCTCGCCGCCGATTACGAGGCCGGCGACGTCGTGCTGCACTCCCCCTACATGATCCACGCCGCCACCAACAACGAGGACCGCGCCGGGCGCCTGCGCCTCTCCACCGACATCCGCTACCAGAACGTCGACGACGAAATCGATGCCCGCTGGAGCAACCACTGGAGCCTGGGGGATATGCTGTAGGGCTGATGTCGGAGACTGGCTCCCGACCCTTGATACGTCTTGGGCAAGCAGTTCCACAATCCCGGCCGCCCAGCCACTCGATGCGAGCTGCAGCCTCCTCATGGAGGCGAATTCAAATCTCAAAGCGTCCAACTGTCGCGAAACCATATCAAGCCAAGGCGTGGAAGGCGCGGATGAGTACGTCGTCGTGCAAGTCGATGGCAATGTTTTCCAGCGAGATAAGGACCGACGAACTGGTGGAGACATTGGCCGCTGATGCATTCCCGGTCCAATGATCCGGATAAATCGAGACGGATGCAGCCGCTTATGTCGCCGCCCGGCCGATCCACCGCCACCATGTGAGCCCTTCAATCCTCCGATGAAAGGCTCTAAGCTGCCCGCGCCGGAAGCTTGCTTGGAGGCGGTCCCCGGGGCCGGCGGCGCTCGGCTGAGGGGGGACCCCGCATGTCGGCAATCGCATCTTTGTTTCAGGAAGCCGCCCGGCTTGCAGCCGGATTTCGTGAGCGCGCGCCGGCCCGCCATGTGCCCCGGCACGACTATGCCGCCTCGCTCGCCGCCTTCGATGAGCCGCTGCCGGCGGCCGGCGCCGATATGGCCGAGGTCATCAGGCAGCTCGCCACGGACGCCGAGCCCGGCCTGCATTTCACCACCGGACCGCGCTTCTTCGGCTGGGTCATCGGCGGCTCTCATCCCGTCGGCGTCGCGGCCGATTTCCTGACCAGCGCCTGGGGCCAGAATGCCGGAAACCACGTCGCCGCCCCGGCCGCGGCTGCCGTCGAAACCATCGCGGCCAGATGGCTTCTTGACATCCTGCAGCTGCCAGCCGAAAGCTCTGTGGGCTTCGTCACGGGAGCCACAGTCGCCAATTTCACCTGCCTTGCCGCCGCCCGCGGCGAGGTGCTGCGCAAGGCAGGCTGGGATGCGGATGCCAAAGGCCTGTTCGGCGCGCCCGAGATCACCGTGCTGATCGGCGACGACGCCCACACGACGGTCTTCTCCGCACTGCAATTCCTCGGCCTCGGTCATGACCGCGTGCTGCGCCTTCCGACCGATCCAATGGGCCGGATCGATCCGGCCGCACTCGGCGACGCGCTTGCCCCGGTCAGCGGCCCCTGCATCGCCATCCTCCAGGCCGGGCAGATCAATACCGGCGGCTTCGACGATTTCATCCGCTTGATCCCGGGCCTAAGAGAAAAAGGCGCCTGGGTGCATGTCGACGGCGCCTTCGGCCTCTGGGCGCAGGCATCGGAAAAATTCAGCCATCTCAGCCGCGGTATCGAGGCGGCCGACAGCTGGGCGACGGACGGTCATAAATGGCTGCAGACGCCCTATGACTGCGGCTATGCAATCGTGCGCAACGAGCTTGCCCATCGCCGCGCTATGACGATCGCCGCAAGCTACCTGCCGCTCGCAGCCGCGGGCGAGCGCGATCCCTCCCATTACGTGCCGGAGCTTTCCCGGCGCGCCCGCGGCTTCGCCACCTGGGCGATGCTGAAACATCTCGGCCGCGACGGCATCGCCGCCCTCATCGACCAATGTTGCGCGTCGGCTCGCCTGCTGGCCGAGCATCTCCAACGCGAACCGGGGATCACTATCTTGAACGAGATCACGCTGAACCAGCTCATCCTCCGCTTCGCTGCCGACCGCCCGGACGATGAAAGCGACGCGATCACCCGCGAGACCATCGCAAAGATCCGCGACGACGCCACCCTCTTCGCCGGCGGCGCCAAATGGCGCGGCCGCGACGTCCTGCGCCTGTCCGTCACCAATTTCCAGACGACCGCAGACGAAGCCCGGCGGGCGGCGGAAAGCATCATCGCTGCCTTCCGGAGTGTCAGCAACGACTCTCGCCCGCACTGATTGGCTTTGTGAAGCGCCGCCAATTCACAGCGATGCTGCCAGGTGCCCAGCCACCCGCCCCCGTCCTCAAGGCTCCGGCCTCTGGCCTGCGCGCCTCAGGACGAGGTCGGCCGCAGCCCGGCACCACCGCAGTTCCTCGCACATAGCTGATCGGCTATTGACTCATCTTCGAGCAAAGCTACCGTTCTCCTCTGGGTTGAGGGCTTCGGCCCAGCGCTCTCCTTTGTCCCGCTTCACGTTCCACGGTTTCCCATGTCTCTATCTCTCCCTGTGATCGCCGCTCTTCTCGCTCTGATCCCGGCCGCCTCCCATGCCAGCGAGGCACGTGGCAAATCCACGCCTCCTCTGGAGAAGGACTGCGTGGAGGTCAGCGGAACTGCTCTGTCAGCAATAGCCGAAGACCCGGCCTATGCGGCAGCCGAGCTCAAATGCGGCGCAAAGCTGTCGCTGGTGCTCCGGCGCCAGACCGGCAGGAACGGAGCCCTTCCCGTCTGGATCGTCGTCGACCAGGTGACGATCTCAAAGCCGTCGCCCCGCCACGAGCTTCTGCAGCCGGCCTATTGCTCATCCAGCCGGTTTCCCGACGTCGCCGTCTTCGCGCTCGGCAGGATGGTGGAGCAACCGGATGGCTCCTATCGATCCGAGGATGTGGTCAAAGCCTGGCGGTTCGACATCAAGCGCGAAAGGCTGGCAGCCATTCCCGCCGACGGCGTGATATGCGCGTTGGACGGGGGTGATTGACGGTCTGTGCGGCGATTCCGATGATAAGCCACCTCCGTCCTTCAAGGCTTCAGCCTCCGCATCTCGGTACGAAGGCTAACCGTTGTGCCAAGTGCCGCCGAGGCTGACGACAAACCAAGCGCCGCCTTCTCTCCGCCCTCTTCCCGAGGCGCCCCGCAGCGGCCTCGAAGGACGAGGCCGGCTACCATGAGCTATTGGATTTAATGGAACCAGCGGAAAGGTGAAATTTCCGGCTTCATCGTCGAACGGCAACGACCGAGCTGGTGCGGTAACGTGACAGCTGGACGCGGTTGGATTGGTTGCCGCCGAAGAGATAAACATATTGCCGTCGTTGGTCGAAGTGGTCGAACAGGCTGACGTGGAAGCGCCTGCCGCTTCGAATGACAACGACGTCCCCCCGCCTTGCCGAGCGGAAGAAGACAGGCTTGCCAAAGCCTTTCCAGGAAACTGCCATATTGGGATTGGGCGGCGGCTGCCGGGACGATCGTTTGGCGACGAAGGCGAGGAAGGCTCCGCACCACGACGTTCTGCGGGGATTGATGCCGAGAAAGGAAATAGAACGTTCGTGCATGCGATTATATTTCGAAGCCGTGACGAGCATGTCGGCCTCACACGGCACGGCAAAAACCGTGAGGGCTATGACGAGAATAATTTTCATTGTTTCTCACCATTGTTTGGATAATTTGGAACATCCGAAATGTGGCGAAGAAAAAATCGCGGACGGAACGTATATTTGAATCATGGCGGCAATTAGAAGCAATTTAACCGCGTATTTTTTCAAGATTTAAAGAAATAAAACTTAGGCGCCAGCAACAGTACCCCGCGAAAACGGACAATGTGGCAACCTCCAAGCGCTCGGCTGTCGAAGTCGAAAAATGGAGAATTCGATGTCGGGGGTGACGAGAGCCCGACGCCATATGGGAGCAGAAGCGGAACAATCCGCCGGCAACTCGCAACCACCCGGAAGAACGCGCATTAGTTACGACGGGATTTATATTTCCAGGATCGCAGCGAATACTTCGAAATGTAGTGGGTTTTTTTTACCCGCCATCTTCGACCTGGCCGGATCGCAAATTCAGGCTTTGGCTGAAATCGCGCTCAACTCCTCCAGATCGAGATCCCGTTCCAGCTCCTCCAGCGTCTCGTCGTCGATATCACCGGCGCGATGGAGACGAATGAGTTCCCGGCGTCCTGTTGCAACCGCCTCGAGAACGACATCGAAATGAGCATGGAGTACAGGAATATAATGTTCCGTTCTGGCTGCGTAATCGACGATCGCCGTGGCACGGCGCTGGTACCGTTCGAGCAATTGAGGGTGGATAAGATTTCCCTCGGGATCATATGCCAGGTTTTGAATGGTTCCAAGCTGCGCCTGCGCCATGGCGGCTTCGGCCTGACTCATCGTCAGACGCGCTCTCTCCGTCTCCGGCTCCACCAGCTGTGCCCAGGCAATAATCCGCCCCAAACTTGTTCCCTGGACGAGCACGGTTCCGAGAATGAGGGAAAATGATGTTGCGAGGATGAAGTCGCGGCCGGGGAATTCTTCTGGCAGGCTGAGCGCCAGGGCGAGCGTCACCACACCGCGCACGCCGGTCCAGCTGAGGACGGTGGCGCCACCGGCGCCCAGCGGCTGGGCGCGTTTGAACCCCAGCGACGCGCAGAGCCGGATGACCAGATCTGAGGCGAAGACCCACGCAAAGCGGGCGATCACGAGCATCACGAGGATCGCCAGCATCGGCAGTCCCATGGTGGCGATCACTGTGGCGAAACCGCCGCCGCGCTCGACGACATCGCGCAACGACAGCCCAATCAATGTGAAAACAGAAGCTTCCATCAGGAAGATCATCACAGTCCAGAAGGACGTGCCTCGCATGCGCATTGCGGCCGAGAATACCGTGTGCTGGTGCCAGGAAGCGATCAGGCCCGTCGTAACGGTGGCGATAACGCCGGAAACATGCAGCAATTCGCCGAGCAGATAGGAAATCCAGGCGAGCAGCACAGTGGCGGCGATGATCAGATATTCGTCGCCCAGGCGCCGGACGAATTTCACCCATGCCGTTCCCACGATGACGCCGACAATGGCGCCGCCGAGCGCCAGCACAAGGAAGCTGGCAGCCGCCTCCACCGCACTGAAACTTCCTGTTGCGGCGGCGGCGACGGCAAAGCGGAAGAGAACCAGACCGCTCGCATCGTTCAGCAAACTCTCGCCTTCCAGCAGAATCTGCAGCCGCCGCGGCAGCCTTACGCGCTCCAGCACGGCACGGGCCGACACCGCATCAGGCGGTGCAACGATCGCGCCAAGTGCTGCACAGGCGGCCCAGGGAAGTGACGGAAAGAGAAGATGGGTCACGACGGCCACGACGGCACAGGTGAAGAATACCGCTCCGACGGCGAGCGAAGCGATGCCGATCATATGGCGACGCAGCCGCACGAGAGCAATGGACCAGGCTCCGTCCATCAAGAGGGGCGGCAAGAAGATAACGAGCACCAGCCCGGGATCGACGGTAATCGCCGGCAGCCCCGGCACGAAGGCCAGCAGAGCACCGCCGGCCAGCAGCGCCACGGACGGCGGCAATCCCAGCCTGTGGGCAGCGTAGTGCAGCGCGATGATTGCAAGCAACATCGCAATGACCAGCTCGAACAATTGAGTGGGTTCCATCTCGCTTGGCCCCGGCCTGATACTGATTTCGGATGGCTACTACATAATTTTCAGAACCGAAATCTATTCATTCTGAACGTCTTTCGGCAGCCGTGCCGGGCCAGCCTCCATGCTCGCTTCGTCACGAAAAGTTTGCAACGGTACGAATTTACTTGCCCTTCTTCAATGCGGCATATCTTTCTGTCTGTAAGCAAGCGGCATGAGCGGGGAAACATGACTTCAACACATGCGGACAAGACCGGTGATGTCGCCAGCCGGACCGGCTTTGTCGGATTGGTCGTCGGCGCCATCGGCGTCGTCTATGGTGATATCGGCACCAGCCCGCTTTACGCCTTTCGCGAGGCGCTCAGACCGTTCACGGCCGATGGCGTCCACGAGTTCGAGGTAATTGGTCTTATTTCGCTGATGATCTGGACGCTGACGATCATCGTGACCTTCAAGTATGTTCTGTTTCTTCTCAGGGCGGACAATGACGGCGAAGGCGGTACGCTCTCGCTTCTCGCTCTCCTGATGAAAAAGATGGGACGAAACGTGCCCGTGCTGTTCTTCGCCGGCCTGATCGGATCGGCACTTTTCATCGGCGACGCGATGATCACGCCTGCCTTGTCGGTCATGTCCGCGCTTGAAGGCTTGAAGCTGATTACCCCAGCTTTTGCCGAATACGTTCCGCCTCTGTCGGCGGCGATCATGATCGTTCTATTTGCCGCCCAGTCGCGGGGGACCGCCGCTGTTTCGATGTTTTTCGGGCCAATAACGGTCTTGTGGTTCTTTGCCATGGCGGCAGGCGGCGTGATCCATATCGGCGACGATTGGAGGATTCTGGCCGCAATCAACCCCATCAACGCGCTCTCGTTCCTCGCTCATGCCGGCACAGTTGGGCTCATCGTCCTCGGGGCGGTATTTCTGACAGTCACGGGCGCCGAAGCGCTCTATGCCGATCTCGGCCATTTCGGGCGGCGCCCGATCCAGATGGCGTGGTTCGTGCTCGTCTTTCCGGCATTGCTGCTGAATTACCTCGGGCAAGGCGCGCTGGTTCTCAGCCAACCCGCAGCGAGCGCCGATCCGTTCTTTCTGATGTATCCCGACTGGGCCTTGCTGCCAGTGGTTCTTCTGGCGACGCTCGCGACTATCATCGCCAGCCAAGCCGTGATCACTGGCGCATTTTCTTTGGCCCGGCAGGCGGTTCACCTCGGCTTCCTGCCACGGCTACGGATCAAGTTCACCTCGGAGACCAATACCGGCCAGATTTACGTGCCGAGTGTCAATCTCCTCCTGCTGACCGGCGTGCTCATGCTGATCTTTTCCTTCGGCGACTCCGAGTCGCTGGCGACGGCCTACGGCATTTCGGTGACTGGAGCCATGGTGATCACAACCATGCTGGCCTTCCAGTTTCTCCGCGCCGTCTGGGGATACTCCTTCATGCTCGCATCTGCAGCGCTTTTGCCGCTCTTCGTCATCGAAGTCGTCTTCCTCGCAGCCAACCTGCTGAAAATCCAAGACGGCGGCTGGGTTCCGGTCGCCTTGGCGCTGGCGATCATGACTTTGATGTGGACATGGACCCGCGGGCAGACCTACCTCAAGAAACTGCGGGCCAACAACGAAATTCCGCTTGATTCCTTCATTCGATCGATCGAGCGGAAGTCGGACCATTCACCGGTTACCGTTCCGGGAACGGCGGTTTTTCTAACCAGCGTGCCAGACCGGACGCCGAACGTTCTGCTCCACAATCTGAAGCACAATCATGTGCTCCACGAACAGAACGTCATCCTGACTGTCTGGACCGAGGACGAACCCTATGTTCCCGACAACAGGCGCATCAAGATAAGCCAGCTCTCACCGCGTTTCGTGCGTCTCGATATCAATTTCGGCTTCATGGACGATCCCGACGTCACCAGGGCGCTGGCTCTCTGCCGGGAGGGAGGCTTCAAGTTCGAGATCATGAAAACGTCGTTCTATCTCGGTCGCCGCAACCTCGTCAGGACGCCGAACACCGGCCTGCCCGGCTGGCAGGAACGCATATTCATGGCGCTGGAAGGCTTTGCCATCGACCCCTCCGACTATTTCAACCTGCCGTCAAACCGCGTCGTCGAGCTTGGCGAACAGGTTGCCATCTAAAGTCTGATGGCCTCGCCCTGCTTCGCGCCGACAGCCTCGTCACCGTCGATCATTGCCGGGAATTAACTGGAAGTCGCGGCCTATCCCCCTTACACGCCGGGTCTTGAGACAAAGGAGGACATATGAAGAGGCGGACTCTTGTACTTGGCGGCGCCGCGATTGCCGCATCGTCGGTCGTTGCGGCGGCAATCTGGCCGCGGCGACATGTCGTGGTGGCAGCCAGGACATTCGACTGGAAGGGCACTGATTTTCTGAGTGGCGGCACCAAGTCTGTCGCCTTGGAAAAGCTGCCCGCGCCGCTCTTCCGCACTCGCCCGAATTGCGTCGTGACCATCGCCCAGACCCTTGGTCCCTGCCATGTCAACGACGTGCCGGCCCGCCAGGATATCTCGGAAGGAGAAGCCGGGCTACCGTTGCGGCTGGCCCTCCGTATCGTCCATGCAGCCGATTGCCGGCCGGTCGAAAACGCCGATATCGAAATCTGGCATACCGATCACCGTGGCATCTACTCCGGCCGAGAGGCTGCGAGGATGTGTACGCTTGGTGATGCCGAGGCGATAAGCGGGCTCGCATTTCGCGGCCGCCAGCTGACTGACAAGGCCGGGCAGGCAAGTTTTTTGACCGCCTATCCGGGATGGTATAGTGGCCGCACCCCGCATGTTCATTGCCGCATCCTGGTAGACGGCAAGGAGCTTCTCGTCAGTCAGGTCTATTCGACGATGCCCTGAGCGACATCGTCTATGGTGAGCATTCCGACTATCGTGGACGCCCCCGACGCGATACGCGTAACGACGATGACGGCCTCATTCCGCAGGACGCCACCGATCATATCTTCGATTTTGAGAAGCTTGATGGCGGCGTGCTTTCCGCTACGATTACGATCGGCCTCTCTTCCTGAGCCGATAGCGGCGGAGCGACAGCAGAGCCCTTTGCCCACGCGTCATGAAACCAGAGGCAGCATTTCTGCGTTTCCCTTCGACAGCAGGACACAGACCGCGAGGGATGGTGGCATAGTCAGAGAAGAAAGCAGCATATAGTCAGGCATACCACTGAGCAGGGGCTGGCGAGATTGATGCTGAGGTTGCCTGCCGCGCGGGCGACGATCAGAGCCGCCGCAGCGGCCCAATCCCACCTTTATGAGCTGTGCGGCGCCAATGGCCTGCTCCGTCCTCGACCTTATGCGCAGGGATATGTCGGCCGATCCTACGATCGTCGCTGAATACGAGATCATCTGCACGGAAATAGAAGCCAACGTCTTGCGAACGCTGCTCGGTGATCTCTAATGGCCCCTGCCGCCACGGCTTCCCCGGTAGCGGCGATGCGCCCGGCTATCTTCAGTGCAGCACGCCGTGTTGAAGGATAGAGACGGTCAGCGGGTCCGCTTCTGAATGATGCAACGGCTGAGGCGCGATCTCATGGTGTGAAATTTCGCTGCCGTTTTCCGGGCCAGCAAGATCGGCGGCTTCGATGGTGACGCCGTGATCGCCGTTGCCAAGTGTCGACCCGTGCTTTTCGACAGCCGCCTTGCCGAAGTGACGAAGCAGCAGGGTTTCATCCGATATACCGTTTCCCCAGATGGGATTGTCGTGATGGGCGCCGACCTTATCCGCTGCAATCTTGTCGGCAGCAAGTTTCAGGTCGTTGTGGGATGTGAGCCCGGTGTCCGATACAAAGCTGACGCTCGCGTCCGCGGCGGCGAAGCTGTCGGCGCTTGCAAGCGTAGTAAGACCTTCTTCGAAGATCGTGTTATCGCTGACGGGAAAGGTGCCTGCAGCGATGATCGAGGGGGAGATGCTGTATGGCGTGACATCGCTTGCGATGAAATTGTCATGGAAGGATCCGGATGCCGGCCGGTCGACCTTCAATGCCGCTTGGGTCAGGTCATCGAAGAGGTTGCCGTAGATCTCGATCCCCTCGCGGACATAAGTAGTCGTGCCCGCGGCGCTGACAGCCACGCCCCAGGCGCCGTCATGGATGTAATTTCCGGCGATATCGTAATTCCGCGTATCACCCTGATCGCCGAGGCCGATCGCATAGGACCAGCTGTAGCCGCCATAGCCCGAAATATCGTTGTCATGGATGGCTATGTTTGTGCCGGCTTGCGCACTGATTCCGAACCCGCCGCCGATGAGCGTGTTGCCCTCGACCACAGCATCCAAAGGCCGGATGAGCGCCACCACGCCCTTAGGAGTGGTGGCACCCGTCTGATCGAGGTAATTGCCGCTGATGACGATGTTGCTGCTGTCGTTGATCTGGACGGCATCCGCTGTGGTACCGTGGGCATTGGTGACGGTGCTGTTAAGGAGCGTGACACCGTTGAACTTCTCGACCCAGATGCCGTCGCCGTTGACGTCGTTGATCGTGCTGTTTTCGATCGTAAGGTTTGAGCCGGTCCGGAAGGTGATGGAGCCGGATTTGGACAATCCGGTGTGATCGACCTCGACATTCCGAATGGTCCAGTTTGAGACATAACCTCCATAGATGGCTGCGCCACCAGTGTCTGATATCTTGATATTCTCGATGACGATGTTCGAGGCATAAAGGCTGTGAATGCCGTCATTGGGGCTAGTGATGATCGGCGCGTCGCCAACGCCGTAGCTGCCGATGGTGATCGGGGCATTGACTGTGCCGGAATATTTCAAGTCGAGCTGGTCGTTGTATACAGTGCCGGCCGCGAGCAGTACGCTGTCGCCCGGCTGCAGCTTCAGGTTTTCTACCGCCCAGAACGACGCGAAGGGCGCGTCCGCACTGGTTCCGGCATTGGTGTTGGAGCCAGTCGCTGAATTCACATAATAGATTGTCATATCGCCGTGTTCTCGCATTGTCGCGCCGCCGTCTGGCTCGGCTGCGACGAGTGGATCGGATGCGATCGGGAGTTGAAGGCCATGCTCAAGATGGCGTTCGATTGCTGTTACGACAGCCGGCAGGCCATCGGCCTGCCTTATTCCCAACAAAAGCCTAACGGAGGCTGCATCCTGAAGAATACAACTTACGAGAAGATAATCTAGAAAATACCGCCTGAAAGGTGAATGAACCGTAAGCATCGTGCTGCCGCGGAGGGTCAGGACGAGGTTAGCGGCCGGGTGCGCGGGCCAAAGGCCGGAGCCTTGAAGGGATGAGGGCGGGTGATCAGCCCCGCCCCTCGAACCCGCGTCCTCAGCTCATCAAGCCATCCATATGGATGTAGACGGTCAGTATATCCCCGTCGCTATGGTGCGAGTTTCCGTCGTTGATGCCGTAGCTGAATGACTCGCTCACATGGCCATCATGGTTGGGGAGCTTCGTTTCATCGAGCGTGTAGGCATAGTTGCCTTCCCGGTCCACGTGGATGGAACCATAGTCCCCTGTCAGCGTCAGGCCGTGCTTGCCGACGCTTTCGTCGCCGAAGCGGCGCAGCACCAGGGTGTCATTGTCGGAGCTGTCGTTTTCGAGAAGATTGCCGCGATGGGCCTCGCCCTTATCGGTGAAGATTTTAAGACTGTCATGGACGGCGACGACGGCCGGATCGGCAGCCGCCTCCGTCGTTGCGGAAGCCTTGGTCTCGGCGGCGGCAAGCGTTGTCCCGAGATTGGCGACCGTATGGTTGCCGCTGACGGTAAAGGTGTGCGCGTCCGCAATGGAAGGCGAGATGCTGGTGGCAGTGGTGCCGCTCTCGATGGTGTTGTTGTAGAAGGAACCGGAGGCCGGCCTGTCGACCTTCAGCGCCGCCTCAGAGAGGTCGTCGAAGGTGTTGTCGTGGATCTCGATGTTGGTGCGGGTATAGCTGGCGCCGATCGGGCCGCTGACGGCAACGCCCCATGCGCCGTCATGGATGTGGTTGCCTGAAATATCATAGTCCCGCGCATTGCCCTGATCGCCGAGGCCGACGGCGAAGGACCAGTCGTAACCATGATATCCCGATATGTCGTTGTCGCGGATCGCGATGGTCTTCCCCGCCTGCGCGCTGATACCGAAGCCGCCACCGGTGAGCACATTGTCCTCGACCACGGCATTCGTATCCTGAATCAGCGCGATAACACCCTTGGGACTGATGGCATGAGTCTGGTCGAGATGATTGCCCTTGACCAGAATATTGCTGCTGTCGTTGATCTGCAGGGCATCTGCCTTCGAGCCATTCGCGCTGGTGACGGCGTTGTTGAGAAGTTTGACGCCTTCGACTTTCTCGATCCAGAAGCCGTCGCCCTTGACGTCCGATATCTTGCTGTCTTCGACCGTGACATTCTTGCTGCTCCGGAAGGTGATGGCACCTGCGTTTTCCGATAATCCGGTTTTGGCGATCTCGACGTCCCGCACCGTCCAATTCGTGACGTTGCCACCATAAATGCCCGCACCGCCCGTGTTCGATATTTTGAGATTCTCGATCACGATGTTGGAGGCATAGAGACTGTGGATGCCGTCGCCGCCACTATGGATGACGGGTGCGGCCCCCGTCCCGTAACTGCCGATCTTGATCGGCGCGCTCGCGCTGCCGGAATATTTGATATCGAATTGTTCGTTGAACACGCTCCCCTTGGCGAGCAGCACGCTGTCGCCTGGTTTCAGTGCCAAGGATTCCACTTTGGACAAAGTCGCAAAAGCCGAGTTCTGGTTCGTCCCACCGTTGCGGTCGGAGCCAGTCGCTGAGTTCACATAGTAGATTGTCATATCACCAATGTTGCCCTGTTCGTCGGATCGCTATGTCGCCACTGAGACCGACCGGGATCGGCCGATGCTCCTGCGGCCGGGGCAACCGTCCACGGCAAGAAGGCGAGAAGATGTTGTCAATGCGGCAGCGACCAGTTTACGGGTTTTGTTCCACAGGCAACGGCGCCCGGTCTGGCAAGGCGCTGAAAAGCCGCAACCAAAACAGGGAAAACGGCGACTCAGAGGCGAATAAATCGAGGAACGTCGGGCAGCGAGATATCTTCCTTCCAGGCTGTACCGCAGTGATTCTGCTCGCGATTCGCATGAAGCCACAGCGCCAGCTATGCCAATCAGCCCCATTCGTGAGCGGGCCAGAGGGCCTCTCGAATGACGGGGCGGGTGATCATCTCAGCGCTATTTCTCCCCTCGCCTGCAGCGCCGAAGTCAACGGCAGGCGAGCGGCGGCAATCGCCGGCAGGGCGCCGCCCAGGATGCCGATGGCAAGGCCAAGAAGGCCGGCAGTGAACACCACGTCGGGGGTGACGTCGAGCTGAAAGGCCATCCTGGTATTGTCGGCGCCCATCGTGCTTGCCTGCCAACCGTCGAAAGCGAGCCTGGAGGCGGAGACACCGAGCCCGGCGCCGGCCACCGACAGGAGCACCGCCTCCACCCAGGTAGCGGCGAAGGCCGGCAGGCGGGCAAAGCCGAGGAGGCGCATCGTCGCGATTTCGACGCTACGGTCGGAAACCGAGCTCATCATCGTATTCAAGGCGCCCGCCGCCGCACCAATCGCCATCAGCAGCGCGATCGGCCAGCCGAACAGGCGGATCAGGCTTTCGGTGCGCTCCGCCTGGCCGGCGTAGAGATCAGCCTCGGAAACGGCCACGAACGGCGTGCCTGGCAAGGCCGACAGGCGATCACGCAACGCCGCCAGTGCTCTTGCGCGATCGCCTCCGCCGTCGAGCCGCACACGTAGGCTCTGCACCTGCCCCTGTCGGTCGAAAGCCGATTGCACCGTCTCCAGATCCGCCCAGATCTCGGATTCAAAGGCGCTGCCGCCTGAAGTGAAATGCCCGACGATCCTCCAGTCGAGTGCGCCGAGCCGGATCGTCTCGCCGACCGCGAAGCCGGGAAAAGTGTCGGCGATGCGGGCACCGACGACGATCTCGCGCGCGCCTTGCGAAAACAGCCGCCCCCGCGAAAGCCGCGCGCGTTCACGCAAGCCGGGGCCTGCCGGATCCATGCCCCTGAGCGAGAGCGTTTGCTCGACGCCTTTGTCTTGTCTGACATCGACGGGAACGACGGTCTCGCGCGATAATACCGGCCCGCTCGCTTCGTCACGGGCGATTCCGGTATCGCCGCTCATGGCCGCAAGAAGGCTGCGGGTTGCCTCGGCCGATAGCTCCGAACCAGTCTCCTGATTGGTGCCGCCGCCGAGAATTACGGCGATATCAGGCGAGCCGGCGCCGGCGAGCGCGGCCTCGAAGCCGCGCGCCATCGCCAGGAAACCTGAGAGCACCGCCACGACGAGAGCGACCGACAGCACCATCGACAACGAGATCCACAGCCGTCGCGGCAGACTGCCAAGGTTGACTCTGATCATAAGAAAGGTCTGCTTGAGCGTTGATGACATTGGATTATCTCACACTGAAGGCGTTGACGATGGGCCGGCGCGCGGCGGTCACCGCAGGCAGCAGCCCGGTCAGCAGGCCGAGCCCCGCTATAATGGCGAGAGATTTCGCAAGCACGCTCGTTCCGAAGACGAGGCCGAACTCTGGTCCGATGGAAAGCGTCGCAAGCTTAGCGAGAACAAGTCCCCCCGCGCCACCAACAAGAAAGATAAACGATGTCTCTCCAAGAATGAGCGCGAGAACCCGCGGACTGGAAAAGCCGAGCACCCTCAAGACACCGATCTCGAAACGCCGCTCCCTCACCGCAAACAGCATAGTGTTGACCGTGATCATCAGGATGGTGACGAAGGCGGCCCCGACGACGAGGCTCACGATCAGGCCGATGTCAGCGAATTGCCGGAGAAACGCTTCAAGAAACTGCTTTTCCGACTGGGTCCTCGTCTGCGCCGCTGAATTGGCGAATAGAGCATCGATCCGCGCTGCCAGCACACTTGATGACACGCCTGGACGCGGACGTACCACGAAAGCGTCGACAGTATCCTTGTCGCGCGCACGAGCGGCATTGAGGGCGTCGTAGCGGGCGAGCATGAAATAGGTATCGGTGCTGGCATCCGCGCCCTCAAAAATGCCCGCGATCGTGAAGCTCCAATTGTGGCTGCCGTCAGCCCTGGTAAGCTGCCCGGTAAAGCCGATGCGCTGGCCGATCGACCAGCCCTCGGCTTCCGCCAGTGCCCTGCCGACCAGCACCCGATCACCGGCCTCTTCCATTGCCGCAATCAGCTCCGGCGTCAGTTTGAGCTCATCGCCGTTGGCCGCGGCGATCGCTTGTGGATCGACGGCGCTGACGGCAACCACATTCTTTTCGACCTCGACGAAGCCCCGCATGCGTGCGGTATAGGCGACCGCGGCGACATCGCCGTCAGCCGCGATCCGGTTGAGGTAAGCAAGCGGCAGCGGCAGCCCGCGGCTCGATTTGTTGAAGACGCCGAGCAGATTGTCGCTGGCGCCGGCCGCTCCTTGGCTGCCGCTGACGAAGCTCGCCATAAGCCCGTAGATCAGGAAGGCGACGCCGACTGAAAACATCAGCAAAATGGCGCGCAGCCGCTTGCGCCAGACATTGCGGTGCATGAGCTGGAGGAAGGTCATCGGCCCGCCCCTTCCTCGCTGACGAATTCGCCCTTGTTGAGACGCAGCGTGCGTCGGGCAAAAGAAGCGGCCTCGGGATCATGCGTGACCATGATGATGGTCTTCTGAAGCTCGCGATTGAGAAAACTCAGCATCTCCAGGATATCATCGGCCGATTTGCGATCGAGATCGCCGGTCGGCTCGTCGCAGAGAATGAGATCGGGATCGGTGACGATGGCGCGGGCAATGCCGACGCGCTGCTGCTGCCCGCCCGACATGCTCGACGGAAACTGCCGCTGGCGACCCGTAAGCCCGACGAGATCCATGACCGTATCGACGCGAGCCCGCCGCTCCCTGCGGCCAAGCGTCAACAGCAGCGGCAGCTCGATATTCTCCGTCGCATTCAGCATCGGCAGCAGATTGTAAAACTGGAAGACGATGCCGATGGCATGTGCCCGCCAAGCCGCCCTTGCCCCCTCGCCCATCTGCACGAGATGGCTGCGGCCGACTCTGATTTCGCCGGCATCCGGGCTGTCGATACCACCGAGCATGTTGAGCAGTGTCGATTTCCCGGAACCCGAGGGTCCCATGACAGCAATGAAATCGCCGCGCGGAATGGCGAGATCGAGCCCGGAAAAGATCGGAATCGTCTTCGTTCCGATCCTGAATGACTTCGTGACGCCGGCGAGGACGATATAGGGTTCTGCGGTGTCGGTCATGGTTCTGCTCCTTTGTGATTTACTGATTATGGGCTCGAAGGTTCGCGGCACGCGAACCCGATCAGCTCGCGGCACACCGGTCAGCCCTCATCCTGAGATGCGCAGGCCCGCGCCGGAGCCTGGAAGGACGAGGCCGGGTGATGAGCCTCCTCGCCCACCACCAGCTGGATGCGCGCCGCCATTGCAGGCCGCGTGCCCGGTGGTGGCGAAGAGGGTGACAGGCGCAACGTCACGGTGCCCTTCTCCTTGGAAATGACCGGCGCAATTTTCGCCACTTCGACCGCGAACGGTTTATCGGGAAAACCGTCGAGCACCGCCTCTCCTTTGAGACCAGGACGCAGCAGCGCCATATTTGCCTCGGCCACATCGGCATCGATGACCAGGCTTGCCGTATCGGTGATGGCGAGCAGGCTTTCGTTCTCCCGCACGCTATCCTCGCGCGACAGCACGGTGTCGCCGACACGCGCATCAAGCCGCGTCACGGTGCCGGAAACCGGCGCCCGCACGGTCAGCGCCTCCATCTGCTCGCGCGCCCTGTCGATATCGAGCTTGGCCTTTTCGAGATCCTGCCTTGCCTGTGCCGCGGCATTGCCGGCCGTATCGAAGGCAGTGCGCGTTACCTCCAGCGCGTCGGCCGACATGGCGTCGCGCCCAGCCAACCGCTCTGCACGATCTAGCGAAGTCCGCGCCTGGACGAGCGCAATGTTCCTCGCCTCCAGCACCAGTTCCGCCGCCCGCCCGGCTATATAAGCGCCCCGGAGCGCGAAGCGTGCGCCCGCATCATCGAGCCGCAGGAGCACCTGGCCGGCCGCAACCCGATCGCCCACCTCGACCTCGACGGCGACGATCCGCCCCTCATATTTGGAAAAGACGGTGGCGATGTCGGGCGCCACGACATAACCGGAGCCAGTGATCTCCCGGATCGACATGGTCGTACCCCTGCCCGGCGCAGCCGCGCCCTGAGTTCGCGCTGCCGCCCCCTCGCCAGGCAAAGCCCCTCCGGCCTTCGCCGCTTCACCGGCTGATATCGCACCACCATAGACAATCCTGGCAAACTCGGCCTCTATGCGCTCCAGCCCATACGGCCGATAGAGAAGAGTCGCTGCCAGCGACACCGCCCCCGCAAGGGCCAGCATTCCAGCCATTACCCACCGCCGGGCTCTCCGCTCCGGCGGCTCAATCTCGAAGGCAGCGGGCTCGATCGAAAGCGATCTGAGCCTGGCGGCAAGGTGTCGTTCATGTTCCGATGTCGTATTCATGCCGACAGAATGGCCGCCGGCGACAAAACCGCGACCTCGAACGTGTTTCAGCCGGTCCTCGATCGCGATTGTGTACGTAGTGACAGGAAAGTTAGGCGCCTTGGCCCTACGGGGCACCTCCAGAGGGCGGAGAGCGTCGCCGTCCCCTGCACGTGGCACGACGATCAGCCTCAACCTGAAGCGCGCAGGCCATGGCCCCCGGAAGCACGAGGGCGGATGGCATCGCCGTCACCCCCTTCGCTGCCTCCAAGCCACCGGCGTCATACCGGTCACACGCCTGAACTCCCGATTGAAGTTCGACTTCGTCTGGAAGCCGACCTCGAACATCACCTCGGTTACCGATTTTTCAGTGGCGGACAAAAGGTGGCAGGCCTCGCCGATCCTGTAGTCATTAACATATTGCGAGACGTTCTTGTCCATCGCCCGGTTGATGGCCGTCGAGATCTGGCGGGCGGGGATTCCGGCCTTGCGGGCCAGCCGGTCGAGGTTGAGATTGGCGTCACGATAGAGCTTTTTTGCCTCCATCAGCGCGTCGACCATCGCGATGGTCTCCTTGTCCTCGCTGGTATCAGACCTCGGCGCTCCCTCTGCTGTCTCCGGCGGCACCCGGCTGCGGCTGGCGGCTGCCGCAGCAATGCCGAGGATAACCAGGGCGGCGAGATTTCCGACGCTGATCAGTGCCAGCGCCCGCTCGCTATGCGCTGAGATGAAATCGAGAAAGACAAAAATATCGATGGCGGCCGAGAGACAAAGCGCGGCTGCCGCGAAGATGATCGCCCGGTAGGCCGGCACGGCGCCTTCAAAGGGCGCGAGCCGCAACGCGTCCGCCCCCGGGCGCATCAAAAGCAGGATCGCCACGGCGTAGCCGACGAAGACGAGCACCAGCGCCACGTCGATCGCATCCCGCCAGAAGGTCGCCAGCAGCAGGATGAGGATAGCAGGCACGGCATGCAGCCCGATCCGCGCAGCAAGCGACCGCCGGCTCGTCTTCACCAACGTGAAAACCCCGGCATAGGCAAGCGGCGGCACCACTGCTGCAATCACTGGCGCAGCCAGCCCCACCCCCTGCACGCCATAGCCCCAACGCAGGCCGGAAAGCACGGATTGCAGCGCCGAGACCAGGATCAACGCCAGAAAAGGCAGGTTCAGCGCCACCTCCTCATCGCGCCTGAGAACAGTGGCGAAGAGGATGAGCAGCAGGAGAGCAACGACGAAGGGAAGCGGAATGAAGATCATGGGACTCCAAGATCGGAATGACGAACGGCGCCATCATTGCCGAGTCCGGCGCCCGGCGCGACCTCCATCATGTTTTAGGACTATTTTATGTGGAAATTTTTGAATTGGCGGTCGCGGGGGTTCGAGCGAGCCATGAACGCCGGATCAGACGCGCCCCAGAAACGCAAGTACGCGGGCAGTCAGCAGCGCGGTCGCATCTGCGTCATATGTCGGAAGCGAGCTGTCGGCGAAGTAGTGTTGATCGCCGGGATAGAGGAAAAGCTCCGCGTCCGCGACCTTGGCCACGATCTCGCGGGCGGCATCAATGTCACCCTCGCCGACGAAGATCGGATCGTTGTCCATGCCGTGGATCTGGACCGGGACGCGCTCCGGCCAGGGTCCGACGGCCCACTCGCCGCTGATCGGCAGGCAGGAATAGAAAAGCAGAGCCCCGCGGGCTCCAGGCCGTGTTTGCGCCAGCTTCTGCGCTGGGAGTACGCCAAATGAGAAGCCGGCATAGACCAGTTCGGGAGGCAGTTCGTCGGCGAGCCGGACGCCGTGTTCCCTGACGGCGTCGAATCCGATCTCGCCGATATAGGCGAGCCCCTCCTCGATGCTATGGAACGTGCGTCCATCGAATAGATCAGGCGTGTGGACGATGTGGCCCGCCGCCCTGATGTCGTCTGCGAAGGCATGCACTCCAGGGGTCAACCCTTGTGCGTGGTGGAACAGCAAGATCTCAGCCATAAGGCGTCTCCCGTCGCGGTGTTGGCCGGCTCGATAAGAAAGTTCAGAGGAGTTCAGACCGGGCCTGCGGCAGTCATCTCCGACGTCGCACTCGGCCCCCGATGACAATATTTAAGGGGCTGTCCCGAAAAAGGCGAGCCGCGTAAGGATCGTATATTGCGATTCCGATACCATCAGCGCCACGAAGACCAGCACCAGCACCGGCGGCATCAGGATGGCGTAGACGAGTGCCAGCCGCTCCCAGGCCATATGCATGAAGACCGCGACGATCAGCCCGGCCTTCAGCATCATGAACAGAAGGATCAGCGTCCATCTGAGATAACCCTGAATGCCGAAATAATCGACAAGGTAGGAAAAGGCGCTGAGCACGAAGAGCAGGCCCCAGACGAAGAGATAGAGCCGGATCGGATGCTGCTGTCCCGTGTGTGCTTGTGCCTGCGCCGTATGGGTTTGGGCATGCGCCGTTGTCTCGCTCATGACGACCTCACCACAGATAGAAGCTTACCAAAGATAAAAGAACGCAAAGATGAAGACCCAGACCAGATCAACGAAGTGCCAGTAGAGGCCCATGATCTCGACGACCTCGTAGCGGCCTTTCCGGCTGGTGAAGAAGCCGCGCCGTTCCACGTCGAAATCGCCCCGCCAGACCTTGCGGGCGACGATAAGGAGGAAGATGACGCCGATCGTCACATGGGTGCCGTGGAAGCCGGTGATCATGAAGAAGGTCGATCCGAACTGGGCTGCCCCCCAGGGGTTCTCCCAAGGGCGCACGCCTTCGGTGATCAGTTTCGTCCATTCGAAAGCCTGCATGCTGACGAAGGTCGCCCCCAGCAACGCCGTCAGCAGCATCAGAGCCGCGGTCCTGTGGCGTTCGCGGCGATAGCCGAAATTGACCGCCATCGCCATGGTGCCGCTGCTCGAGATCAGCACGAAGGTCATGATCGCAATCAGGATCAGCGGAATGTCCTGGCCGCCGATATGCAGCGCGAAGACCTCGCTCGGATTGGGCCATGCAACAGGCGTCGACATGCGGGCGGTCATATAGGCGATCAGGAAACAGCCGAAGACGAAGGTGTCGCTCAAGAGAAAGATCCACATCATCGCCTTGCCCCAGGAGGCGCTCTTGAAGGCGCGCTGATCCGAGGCGAAATCGGCAGCAACACCACGCAGGCCGGCCGGCCGAAGGTTTGCATCGCCGTGTGTCTCGATAGTCTGTGCCATCTGCAAGTCTCCTAGCTTATCAACGTGCGGCAGAGATCGACGAAATCATTCGCCCAGCCGGCAAAGAGCGCGAAGAGCACAAGCCAGACGGCGAGCATGAAATGCGAATAGATGGCCGAAAGGTCGACGCTGAGGCGCAGTCTCTCCGGCGAAACATCGGCTGCGAACGCCTTGACCGTCGTATGCGCGAGGACGGCAAGCCCGCCCAAAATATGCAGCCCATGCAGGCCGGTGAGCATATAGAAGAAGCTGTTGGCGGGATTGTCGGCCAGTACGTAGCCGGCCGCCGTCAGTTCCCGCCATGCCTGGATCTGTCCGACGAGGAAGAAGACGGCAAGCGCAAGTCCTGTGACGAGTGCCGGCCGTAGGTTTTCCATGCGGCCGTGCTGCGCCTCACGTTTGGCCCATTGCAGCGCGGCACTGCTGAGCGCAAGTGCCGCGGTGTTCACCCAGAGCAGCCGCGGAACCGGCATCCCCCACCAGTCCGCCGATGCCGCACGCATGAAATAGGCGCTGACGGCAAGGCTGAAGACGGCGCCCACGACGCCGAGAAACACGAACAGGCCGATTTTCACCGCCGGCACCGGCACCCGCTCAATGCCAAGATGATCCGGCATTTGCACCGAACCGGTTTCGAGCCAGGGCTTCGATGTCAGCCGCTGCCCGGCCAGCCACCAGATGATGATGGCAGCGATAGCGGCGAGGAAGATCAGCACGATGTTCATGTGGGAATCTCCCGTGTGACGCCACCGCTTGCCGGCACATTCTGCGGAATGAAATCCTCGGCCGCCCCCGGCACGCTGTAATCATAGGCCCAGCGGTAGACGACAGGCAGATCCCTGCCCCAGTTGCCGTGTGGGGGCGGTGTCTGCGGCGTCTGCCATTCGAGCGTCGTCGCCCGCCAAGGATTGCCGCCCGCCTCCTTCCCCCGCAAAAGGCTCCAGACCAGGTTGAACAGAAAGACCATCTGCCCGGCCCCGACCACAAGCGCCATGACGGTGATGAAGATATTCAGCGTGTGGGCCGAAGGCGGAACGAAGGCCGTTTCTCCCATCTCGAAATAGCGGCGCGGCACGCCGAGCAGACCGAGATAATGCATCGGAAAGAAGAGCGCATAGGTGCCGAGGAAGGTGATCCAGAAGTGAATATGGCCGAGCGTATTGTCCAGCATGCGTCCCGTCACCTTCGGATACCAGTGATAGATCGCCCCGAAGATAACGAGGATCGGCGCGACCCCCATGACCATGTGGAAATGCGCAACGACGAACATCGTATCCGACAGCGGCACGTCGACGACGACATTGCCGAGGAAGAGACCGGTCAGGCCGCCATTGACGAAGGTGACTATGAAGGCGAGCGCAAAAAGCATCGGCAGCGTCAGGTGGATATCGCCGCGCCAGAGCGTCAGCACCCAGTTGTAGACTTTGATCGCCGTGGGGATGGCGATGATCAGCGTCGTGGTGGCGAAGAAGAAACCGAAAGCCGGATGCATGCCGCTGACATACATGTGGTGCGCCCAGACGACGAAGCTCAAGCCCCCGATGATGACAATCGCCCAGACCATCATGCGGTAACCGAAGATGTTCTTGCGCGCATGAGTGCTGATCAGGTCGGATACGATACCGAAGGCCGGCAGCGCGACGATATAGACCTCGGGATGGCCGAAGAACCAGAACAGATGCTGGAACAGGATCGGGCTGCCGCCGCCATGCTTCAGCTGCTCGCCCATTTCAACGATGGCCGGCATGAAGAAGCTGGTGCCGAGCAGACGGTCGAACAGCATCATGACGCAGGCGACAAAGAGGGCCGGAAAGGCCAAGAGCGCCATGACGGTCGCGGTGAAGATGCCCCAGACGGTGAGCGGCATCCGCATCAGCGTCATCCCCCGCGCCCGCCCCTGCAGCACGGTCACCACATAGTTCAGGCCGCCCATGGTGAAGCCTATGATGAAGACGATCAGCGAGGTGAGCATCAAGAAGATGCCCCAGTCCTTGCCGCCGGGCGTGCCCGACAGGACCGATTGCGGCGGATAAAGCGTCCAGCCTGCGCCCGTCGGGCCGCCGGGTGCGAAAAACCCCGCCACCAGGATCAGAACGGCAAGCAGGTAGATCCAGTAGCTCAGCATGTTCGCATAAGGGAACACCATGTCGCGCGCACCGACCATCAGCGGGATGAGGTAGTTGCCGAAGCCGCCGAGGAAGAGCGCGGTCAAGAGGTAGATCACCATGATCATGCCATGCATGGTGATGAACTGATAATAGTGATCGGCATCGATGAAGGCGAAATAGCCGGGAAAGGCGAGCTGAATCCGCATCAGCCAGGAGAGCACCAACGCCACCAAGCCGATCGAGATGGCGGTTAGCGAATATTGGACGGCAATGATCTTGGCGTCCTGGCTGAACACATATTTGGTCCACCAGCTGTGCGGATGATAAAGCTCGACATCCTCGACTTCGGCGGCCGGGATGACACCTGCGCTGCCGGACGGAATCTCGACCATGATATCTCCTCCTATACCCGCCGATTGGTTAAACCGGCCTGCGGCCTCCGGCCGTCTTCCCGCCAGTTCAGTTCGCCGGCGGCGGCTCTCCCGATGACGCCGTCAGCTGGGTGAATGTCTGCTGCTGCCCGAGCCAGGTCTGATAGTCCGCGTCCTCGTCGACCACGACGGTGCCGCGCATCTGCGGATGACCGATGCCGCAAAGTTCGGCACAGAGGATCTCGAACGTGCCCGTGCGCGTCGGTGTCAGCCAGAAATAAGTGACCATGCCCGGGATCATATCCATCTTGGCGCGGAACTCCGGCACGTAGAAATCGTGGAGAACATCGACGGAACGCAGCAATATGTGCACGGGCTTGCCGATCGGCAGATGAAGCTCGCCGCCTTCGACGATGATGTCATCGAGGCCGGTTGGATCGTTCTTGTCGACGCCTAGCGGATTGTCGGAAGTGACGTCACGCGTCTCGGCACGGCCGAGCTTTCCGTCCGCACCCGGCAGGCGGAAGCTCCACAGCCACTGCTGACTGACGACTTCGACCGATGCGGCATCGGCGGGCACTGTGATGAACTGGTTCCAGACGATCAGGCCGGGCGCCAGCATTGCCGCGACGCCAACTGCCGTTCCCGAGGCCAGAAGCAATTCCAGCCTGCGATTTTCAGGCTCATAATGCGCCCGGTTGCCCGGTCTGTGTCGGAAGCGGAAGACGCAATAGGCCATGAAGGAAATCACCGCTACGAAGACGATGCCGGTGATCCAGAAGGTGATGACGAGCGTGTTGTCGATATAGCTCCAGTTCGACGCGATCGGCGTCCACCACCACGGGCTCAGCACGTGGAACAGCACGGAGCCAACGACAACCAAGACGAGAATCAGCACAACAGCCATTTCCGCCCCTCCTGGGCCGACCGACCGTGAAACCGCACTCCACAAAACGTCGAGTTTATTATCGCACAAATAGAAAATGTCGGCAATTACGGCGATTTAGGCATGCGCCGCTGCCGGCAACCCGTCATTTGGCGTACTGCCCCTCATTGGGAATATTGTTTCAGATAGGCGATGAGATTGGTGATTTCCTGGTCATCCTTCACTCCTGCGAAGGCCATCTTGGTGCCCTTCACCTTGGCTTTCGGATTATGCAGATAGTCACGCAACGTCGCCTCGTCCCAGACGAGACCACCCTCGCCGGCGGCCTTCATCCCCGCAGAATAAGCAAAATCAGGATGCGTCCCGGCCTTTCGGCCGAACAGCTTGTTCAGTGACGGACCCACCTTGTTCGTATCGGACTCGGCGACATGACAGGTGGCACATTTCTTGAAAACGGTGGCACCGGCCGCCGCATCCCCCTCCTGCGCTCCAGCGTTGAGAGGGAAAAGGGCAATGACGGGCGCGGCGGTCAGCAGAATAACACGGTAATCCACGGCAAACCTCATCCTCCTCAAGGTCGCCAGCCACTCTCACCATCGGCCATCATTCGCGCGGTGGTGGTGGTTGCTAGGGGTTAAAGTTAGTCCTTCGCGGATGCAAGTCAATCGCTTCCATGATTACTGCCACTTGGGGGCAATCCGATACCCTGTGGCCCCGACGCAAATGCCAGGTCAGAGACCCGGCAAGCACGTGGTGATCTGCTGGCGAATGACGCCGCGCCATCCAACTTATACTCCGATCGAAAGCGCCTCTTGCACCGCCAATTCAGCCATGGCAAGCGCCGCGTCCCGGGTCTTGGCGGCGGCGACGAAGCGGCCGTTATGGCAGAAGCTCGCGCCCTCTATGCCGCAGACTGCCTCCAGCTCACCATTGGTAAGGCCGGCCCAGGCTGCTGGCAGATCGGCCCGGAGCTCGAACCCGTCTTCGGCGCGGCGAATACCGGTCACGCACCAATCCTTTTCGCGCGGGTGGACGACGAACAGCAGGTGATCGGCGCCGGCCTTGACGATGGCGGGACGGAAGGGCATCCCTCGCGGCAATTCCAGAATACGCCCCTGCCCTGCATCCCCGATCGCCCGATACACGATCGCCTCGGCCCGCAGTTTTGCGGCCCTCTGAGCGATCCCGGCATCGACGAAACTGCGGGCAATGGCCAGCGCCGCGTGGAAGGCGCGATCGTCAGCCGCGGGTTCCGCCTCATCGAACACCGGTTTCAGGGTCTCGAGCAGCGCCGGCAGCATCAGGCCCGCCAAAGGCCCCGAAGGGCTGAGCGCGCCATTGTCGGTCAGGTCGATCGGCAGCACGAAACCGGTGTCGAAAGCGGCGTGGAGGGCTTCGACATGATGATCGGGAAGACCGGAGGCTGCGAGATATTCGCGGCCGTAATGCTTCCAGATCAGGCCGAACGAGCTGTAAGGCTGGCCATCGTCGCGCTGCGGCGCGCCGCGCTGATGATGATCGAATATGCCGGCAGCAGGATCGTAGGCACCGCCGACATCATAGATGATCCGGCCCGGGGCTGGCGTTATCCATTCCGGCGCTCGGCTTCGGATCAGACGGGCCTGCGGGAAAAGCCGGGTCAGGATGACGCTCGACAGCAGCTCGTCTGCGTGGAAACCACCGGAATGAGTAACGAGGAAATCGGGGCTCATGGAAGCTATGCGCCTTGTGGTTTGGCGGAGGATCCGCTTGCGGGTCTGAACGAGATAGCCGTTGCCGGCCGCTATCTCAACCCGCCTTCGCGCATTCTGCGTAGTGTCCGAAGGCGACGGGGCAGCTTTGAAACGATATGTGTGAAGGCAAGGGCCTAGGGCAGCGCCGGTCCCGGTTGTGCTGCAACAAGCGCGCGGCCGGCCGCTGCACCGGTATGCAGACAGATCAGTCCGATCACGGCGAGAGAATTGATCAAAAGGACCTCGGTGACGACGGCTGCCGAAAAAGCACCATCGCCAGACGGAAGCACTACCGTCGCTGCAAAGAGCACAGCTTCATACGCGACGAACCCGGCGATAAAGGCGCCGGCCATGGTAGCGGCAAGGCCGGCCTCAAGGCAGAGCACGGCGAGTGACGCCGCGAGCGATACGAATGCGGCGATACCGATCGTCAGCCCCCAGGCAAAGCTGTCGAAGGTCTGGGGATAGCCGAGTATGAGATATCCGACCGTCTGGTTGGCAAGCCAGGCGAACAGCACCGCCATGATCGCCATTTTCCGGGGAAGAACGACCGCCGAGACTGCCGCCAGGGCAACGAAAGGCGTGACGCAGGCAAAAAGCAAGGTGAGAGCGACGCTGGCGCCAGCAATGACCGTGACCCAGGCGGCGGCGAAACCGGGAGTTGCCGGGCGCAAAGGAAGCTGATTTCGTTCGAGCATTTTGAAACTCCGTTCCACCGGGCGCACCCCGCCCTACAGCGCAGCGCGTCCTATCGGACGCGCAAAGCACACTGTAACACTTCGAAACTGCTTTCCGAACATCGATTCCGATCTTCCGAAATCACGATGCGGGAGGAAATCATAGGCCAGTTAGGGAAAAAGGCCGGCGAGCTCATGCTGGCCGTCGCCTCCTCGCCGCCGCCGTTACAAGGCGTCCAACGGGATCTTCAGATATCGGCGGCCGTTCTCCTCTGGTTCCGGCAGCCGGCCGCCGCGGATATTGACCTGCAGCGCATGCAGCATCAGCTTCGGCTTGGGCAGCGTGCGGTCGCGCGTCTGCCGCAGCGCCACGAAGCGGGCCTCGTCCATGCCTGCAATATGCGGATTGGCGCGCTTTTGGGCTGCGACCGTGCTTTCCCAGCGCGGGTGACGACCGCCCGGCTGATAATCATGGCCGGAAAAGAGGCGGGTCTCCTCGGGTAGCGACAGGATCGCATGGATGGAGCGCCAGAGGGCGGCCGCACTGCCGCCCGGAAAATCCGTGCGCGCAGTCCCCGAATCCGGCGTGAACATCGTATCGTGCACGAAGGCGGCATCACCAATCACATAGGTCACCGATGCCAGCGTATGGCCGGGCGAAAACATCACACGGCCCGTAAGGCCGCCGATATTGAACGTATCGCCATCGGCAAACAGCCGGTCCCATTGCGAGCCGTCGGTTGCGAGCGCCGGCCAATTATAGATCTCTTTCCAAAGCCTCTGCACATCGGTGACATGGACGCCGATCGCCGTCGGCGCGCCGGTCTTTTCCTCGAGATAATGGGCGGCGGAGAAGTGATCGGCATGCGGATGCGTGTCAAGGATCCACTCGACCGTCATCCGCTCGCTCTCGATGTAAGCCAGGATCGCATCGGCGTTCCCCGTTCCAGTTGCGCCCGACATCTCGTCGAAGTCGAGCACCGGATCGATGACGGCACAGCGCCTCGTCGCCGGATCGGAAACGACATATTGTATGCTGCAGGTACGGGGCTCGAAGAAAGCGTTCACCCGAGGAGTCTGGTTTGCCACCCTTTCCAGCCACCGGCACGCGCCGGCAAGTTCGAAGCCGAGGCTTTCGCCGAAGGTCTGGACGTCCGCCGGCTTCATCCGCCCGTCGAGCACCTCGCCCAGCGCATAGAGGGTCAATGCCCGCGTGCCGCTCTTGCAATGGGCGAAGACCGGTCCCTTCGCCCCAGCCATGGCCGCCTGAAAGGCGCGGATATCGGCCTCGGTAATCTCATTGCCGTTCACCGGCACGAAACTGTAGGAAAGTCCGGCGGCGGCAGCGGAAATCTTTTCTGCAGCATTGCCTGGCTGGCCCGCCTCCTCGCCGTCGGGCCTGGCGTTGATAACGGCGGCGAAGCCCTCCTTGGCGAAATCGGCAAAATCGGCTGGATCGGGCTGCCCCGCCACCGATAGCCGCTCATTGACCCTCACGGGCATCATCGAAGCCTCCGCGCCGCCCTGATCACGCAGTATCGCACGTATAGCGGTACAATCTCACAAGTATATTGCCGAGCGCAAGAATAGAGGCGCCTGCTCTCGCGCTCGCCCGGGCCTTCAAAACGACACCGTCGCCGCCCCTTGCTTGATCTCCGCATGATGGCACTGGCGCCGACGATGACGACGCCGTCGAGCAGATCGTCATGCGCGTAACCTCCCTGCGGCGTGAAGGTTTCCCACAGGTCGAATGCGCCACCGGTCTCGACGGCAGTGGCATGGATGACGACTCTCGCGCCGAACGGCGTCTTCGCAATCCGCTCCCCGCCAGTCAAAGAAACGACGGCTTTTTGAACTCGACATAATCCACCTCCCCGACGGCGATATCTGATGAGGCCGACGTCCTAAGCTTGTGGTTCGTTGATCATTGCCTCGATATTGTATCCATTGGGATCGAGGACGAAGCAGGCGTAATAGTTCCCGGCATATTCCGGCCTCGGGCCGGGCGCGCCGTTATCCCGTGCTCCGGCCTGAAGTGCCGCCTGATAAAAGGCTGCGACCTCAGCCCTGTCTCGCACCCGGAAGGCGACGTGCAGACGCGTGAGCGGCGGCTGGTCGTCGGTGCGCTGGATCTCGAACAGGCTGCCGCCGACGTCGAAGGCCCAGAACACGCCCTCCTTGCCGAAGGCGCGGCGATAGCCAAGGGGTTCAAGAGCGCTTTCGTAGAATGCCTTGCTCTTCTCGAGGTCACTCACAGCGATGGTGATGTGATCGATCATCTCATCTCTCCCATTCCGTTCCTGTCAAGATTGATGCTCTCCCTTCGAGCCTCTCACGCGCATCTCCCGATGGCAATGCGAACCGGCCGCAATCAGTCCTTGCTGCCGCTCGACATCGAATGTGACGTCGGTTTATGGTCTGCAGGAAGGGACCGGATATGCGCAAATGCCTTACGCGATCAGCCTCAAATGTCTGAACGACACCGCCTCGCCGGTTTTCAAGCTCTGGGATGAAGCCGCAACATTCGAAGAGACGGCTTCGATGCGGGCTTTGAACTACCCGCCTCATATCACCCTCGCCGTTTATCAGGAGATTGCGGTCGACCGGTTGGCAGAGGCAGCCGAGCGTGTTTTCCGCATCTCCCCTGCCGTAACGTCAAGCTTTTCAGGGATCGGTTGCTTTGAGAACGAATTCCTGGTCTTATGGGCGCGGCCGAACCAAGACGAGCGCCTCTTCCAGCTGCATGCGGCGCTTCACCGGGAAATCGATCCCGTCCACTGTCACGAGCACTATCGGCCCGACAATTGGGTGCCGCATTGCACGATCGCCACCAAAATCCCGAAGGCAAAAACGCAGGCGGCGATCAACTGGGCAAATCGGAACCGGATGCGATTCCGGGTGACTCTCGATGCCGCAGACTGCGTGAGATTTCCGCCCGTCGAAATCTTGAGCGAAATCGGACTGGCGTCGCAATGATCGTGGAGAGCGCCGGCGCTTTGGCGAAGCCCGCGCCTCTCAAAAGAACGCGGGCAGTGATGGGTCATAACGCGTTTGCCAAGCGCGGATGCGTGAAATCAGTCCTGGCCCTGCAGGCGATCCATCACCTGGAGCAACAGATCGGCGCAAACCTTCGTCGGTTCGTCCTCAGCGCATTTCAGGTCGATCCGTGTATTTCCATCCTCGATCTGAAAACGGGCCGCCTTGGACAGCGGCGGCAGGCGATGACCGCGGTAACCACGGAAGCCCATGTCGTCTCTCGAACCGTGCCACCGGTAGTCGGGGCGGTCTCGGAACTGCTCATCCGGCCCGTGACGCATCACCCTCTCGTCATCAGGCGCAGGCGGGGATGGTGATGCAGGCTCGTTCGCTGCGGGCGGCTCGCCAGCGGGTGGCGGGGCGGGCGGCTGTTGGGCGAAGGCGGTGGCGGCCGATGCTGCAAGGGCAAGACCGGATAGCAAAAGTCTTTGCATGGGGATGTTCCTTTCAGAGAAGACGCATGCCTTAAACACCGCGGCGCGGCTTTAGTTCACGCCCCTTTGGCGCTTGTGATCGAAATCAGCAGCGCGGCTACGACGTTTACCTGCGAACACGCCGTGCTGCGAGACGAAGCGCCATGCGCTTGCCCGCCGTTCGGATTTGCCGGCGCAGAACTGACGGGAACTTCGCGTCAGGCAGGGCGCCAACGCTTCTTTCGCCTCGCCTCTGCCTTGTTGGGCGACTATGCTCAGCGCCGATTCGCTGTCCGCGACGAGGGCGTGCGGAAACGAGATATCAAAGGAGAAGACAATGACGGACGCCAAGAGCGGCATTACCGGGCTGCGGCCGCAAATCACTGTCGTTGGCGTCGGCGGCGGCGGTGGCAATGCGATCAACAATATGATCGCGGAAAAGCTGGCAGGCGTCGAATTCGTCGCCGCAAACACCGATGCCCAGGTTCTCGCCACCTCCAAGGCATCGCGCCGCATCCAGCTCGGCGCGAATGTGACGGAGGGCCTCGGCGCCGGTTCCCTGCCGGAAATCGGACATGCGGCGGCAGAAGAATCGCTCGACGAGATCATGGATCACCTGGCAGGATCGCACATGTGTTTCGTCACCGCCGGCATGGGCGGAGGAACGGGCACGGGCGCAGCCCCTGTTATCGCACGCGCCGCACGGTCGGCCGGCATCCTGACCGTTGGCGTCGTCACCAAGCCGTTTACGTTCGAAGGAAATCGCCGCATGCGGACGGCGGAAGCTGGCATCGAGGCGCTTCGTCAGGCCGCCGATACCGTTATCGTCATTCCCAATCAGAATCTCTTCCGCATCGCCGATGCGAAAACCACCTTCGCCGATGCCTTCATGACGGCCGACCGCGTGCTCTTTGCGGGCGTCGGCTGCATCACCGATCTCATCGTCAAGGAAGGGCTGATCAATCTTGATTTCGCCGACGTGAAGTCGGTCATGCAGGGCATGGGCCGCGCCATGATGGGCACCGGCGAAGCCGCCGGCGAAAGCCGGGCGATGAAGGCGGCGGAAGCGGCAATCGCCAACCCGCTTCTGGACGATATTTCGATGAAGGGCGCCAAGGGCGTGCTGATCTCGATCTCCGGCGGCTCGGATATGACCCTGTTCGAAGTGGACGAGGCGGCAAGCCGGATTCGCGACGAAGTGCAGGACGACGCCGATATCGTCGTCGGGGCGATTTTCGACCGCAGCCTCGACGGCAAATTCCGCGTCTCGGTGGTGGCAACCGGGCTGGAAGGAAACGCTCTATCCGCGTCCCCTTCTCACGCGCCCGCCGAACCGATTCAGACGCGCACGCTGCAGTAATGCGGTCGCTGTTACCACGGCTCGCTCATGGCGGGGCTGGCGGATAAACGTTGCCCCGCCAGTGGAGAATGGGCGGGGCAACGTCGGTACTCGGCCCGTGAAGGCCAATCGAAGAGCATGCCCAAGGCGGCTAATAGGTGAAAAATTCCCGACAGCGGTGAACCAGTTTAGCTGGCTAGCAAATAACGCGGATAAACCCGTCACCCCAGCAAACTCCTGATCTTCCCCGCATCCTCCGCCGTCGCCGGATTGTACACCACCATGCTGAGATCCGGCCGGCCGTCTACCAGAAAGGCCGAATATTCAAAAGACAGCAGCCCGAGCACCGGGTGCTTGATGTGCTTGGCGCCCTCGCCGTGGGTGCGCACGTCGTTGTCGCGCCACATGGCCAGGAATTCCGGGCTTTTGCGGCAGAGTTCGTCGAGCAGCGGCTCCACCTCGGCGGCGGCACCGGCGCGCGCCGCATCCACCCGGAAGGCGGCGACGACGAAGCGGGCTACGCTTTCCCAGTCATATTGGGCGGCGCGCACGCGCGGATCGAGGAAAATGAAGCGCAGCACGTTGCGCTCTTTCGGCGGCAGCGCGCCGTAATCGGTGAGCAGCACGGTCGCCGCCCGGTTCCAGGCGACGACGTCCCAGATCGCGGTGCGGATCAGCGCTGGGCACGGATCGAGCGCGTCGAGCACGCCCTGCAGGCGCGGCGTAACGCCTTCCTCTTTGCGATAGCGCACCTCCGGCAGGCGGCCGAGACCGATGAGGAAGAGGTGTTCGCGTTCGATGTCGGTCAGCATCAGCGCCCGCGAGATCCGGTCGAGCACGTCGGCGGACGGCGCGCCGCCGCGACCCTGCTCCAGCCAGGTGTACCAGGTCGGGCTAATATTGGCGCGGCTCGCCACCTCCTCGCGGCGAAGCCCCGGCGTGCGGCGGCGCTCGCCGGCAAAGCCGAGGGCAGCGGGATCGAGCTTGCCGCGGCGGTCCTTGAGGTAGGCGCCCAGCCGGTTCTCGGAGGTGACGAATTCGCTCATCCTGTTAGCGATTATACCATGATAAGATCACTACTTTACCAGGATACCAGCCTGGTCGATATCTGTCTCCTGTCAAATCAGGAGATATCGACATGCGCGTATTCGTCACAGGAGCCACCGGCTGGGTCGGCTCGGCCGTCGTCAAGGAGTTGATCGCCGCCGGCCATCAGGTTCTCGGCCTCGCCCGCTCGGACAAGGGAGCGGCGGAACTGGCGGCCGCCGGCGCCGAGGTTCAGCGCGGCACGCTCAACGACCTGGAGGGTTTGAAGCGCGGTGCAGCCGAGGCTGACGGCGTCATCCACACGGCGTTCAATCATGACTTCTCGAATTTCGCCGAGAATTGCGCTGCCGACCGGCGCGCCATCGAGGCGCTCGGTGAAGCCCTCCGCGGCTCCAACCGACCGTTGCTCGTCACTGCGGGACTCGGCCATGCGCCTGGCCGCATCGGCACCGAGAAGGACCCGCCGATGCCGACGACGCAGACCTATCCCCGCGCCTCCGAAATCACTGCGGTGGCGCTCGTGGCCCGCGGCGTGCGCGCCTCCACCGTCCGGCTGCCGCCGTCGGTGCACGGCCATGGCGATCACGGTTTCGTGCCGATTCTCATCGAGACGGCGCGGCAGAAGGGCCTCTCCGCCTATATCGGCGACGGGGGCAACCGCTGGCCAGCCGTGCACCGACGCGATGCCGCCCGCGTCTACCGCCTGGCGCTGGAGCGCGGCGCCGTGGGCGGTCCCTTTCTGGCGGTCGCAGAAGAGGGCGTCCCGTTCCGGGAGATTGCCGAACTCATCGGCCGGCGGCTCAACGTGCCGGCCGTCTCGCTGTCGCAGGAAGAGGCGGCGGAGCATTTCGGATGGTTCGCCATGTTTGCCGGCTTCGACGTGCCGACCTCCAGCGTTCACACCCGCGCCCTTCTCGGCTGGCAGCCGACGGAGGCCGGCCTGCTTGCGGATATTGACCACCCGGCCTATCTCGGAGAGTAGGCTTCAACCTGAGGGGGAGATATCTCGGCAACGCAAGCCCCGAAGGCCGGGCGGTGCGCTAGCGGTTGATGGATGCAAGAAGCGATGTTGGAGCGTCCTTCGAGGCTCCGGCCTCCGGCCTACGCACCTCAGGATAAGGAGCTTTGGAGAATGCCGCACCGGTAGGAGGCGCTGGGGGATGCCACGTCAGTTGAGCATTGGAGCGCGCCACCCAAGAGAGACTCGGTGTCCCGCAGGGGGCCCGAAGGATGAGGCGGGCGCGCACCACCATCTCAGCGCATCCGCCCCTCGTTCATATCGGCGGGATCGTAGTTGATGTCCCAGTCCTTTTCGGGCTTCTTCTTGCCGGGCGGGTGCTTGTTCACCGTGGCGTCCTCGGAGCCGGTGATTACGGTCGGCTTTGCGCTCGCCACACCGCTGGCTTTGCGGTCGGCCCGGGATTTGGCGAACTGCCCGGCTGCGTCTTTTTCGGGATCGGCCATGTCATTCGCCTTTCTGCTTCATAGCGTCGGAAATGTCGCTCATTTCGGGATCGCGATTGTTTTCGCCATTGGCGTCGCGATTTTTGTCCGGATCGTCCTTGGCTTTGAGATAGCCGCGCGGCCTATTGCCCTTCGGTCCTTCCCAGCGGGGGGACTGGTCGGTCGTGCCGGGTGCACCGTCCTTGGGGGTGGTCATGCCCATCGTCGTTTCTCCTTGGTTGAGTAGGAAAAACCGCAAAAGCCGGAAAGTGTTCCGGCAGAAAATATGGAACCGTGTCGGCCCCCATGGGTTGGTGAAAGGTCGTGAACCTCGAAAAAGGAGCCGAACATGAGCAAGACCAACGTTCGTGAACTTCAAAAACGCGCCGAACAGCAGGTCAGGAACACCAGCGCCGGCGGCCATCTCGGCGGCACCTATTTCGGCCAGCAACCAGACGGAAAAACAGCGTCGGACACCACCAACGACAGCGCCAAGGCAAGGCCGAACGACGGGAGCAATTGAAGCGGGGCGCCTTTCCTACCGCGTTGGCGGTGATGGGGTATTGCGAAAAGGCGCGCTGTGGGACACCTCCGCGGCACGCCCCTTTCTCGGTCTCTGTTTAACCTTCGCCAAGAGCAAAAGCGTATCGCAACGACCATGAAGAGACGCCCAGCCCGAAGGGCGCAGGTTCGAAGGATGCGAGATCACCATCGACACCACCTATGATCGATCGATCGTTCCGCGCGGGCCCGACGACCCGGTCTATGAGGCGGCCGCGGCCGCGCGGCGCGCCCTCTGGCAGACCCGCGGCGGCGTGCCGGAGGGCTTCGCTGCCGAGCGCGAAACGGCGAACGTCTATAACCAGACGAAATGGTTCGGCCCGCACCGCCGCGTCCTTGCCGTGGATGCGCCGGAAAAGCTCATCCTCTCTACCGACGGCCTCTCGATTCCCTGGGCGGGCATATCCGAGCCTGAAAATGGCGTCGAATGCGAGCTCTTCATGGAATTCGATCCTGCGACGCTGGATTCGACCGGAACGGCAAACTGGGCAAATCTCCTGATCAATCTCGGCGATCTCGTCGCCGACGGCCACCGCGTTGCCCGCGACGTCGAAAAGCATGGCGCCATCCTGTTCTGCCGGCTGACGGAGGATTACGCGCCGCTGACTCGCATCATCCTGAGCTGCGATCCCAGCCGCATCGACGGCTTGCCCTTCGGCTCCGTGCCGCTGATCCGCGCGACACCGGTCGCCGAAGATGAGATCGAGGGCCTGACGAGGACTGGGGAGCGACGGCGGCGCGCCAAGCGCTGGCCAAGCGCGGGATCAGGCTTTAGAGCCGATCATTTCATCGATATGTCATGAAACTTCTCGTCCCGGATCGGCTTTCTACATTGAAGTCAAACAAGGAGCTCCAAATGTCGGGCGAAGCCGAAAATAATGCTAAAACCGCCATCCTTCCAGTTCAGAACCCGCCAGCAGCTGAACAAGCCGCCACTGCGTCCGTGCTCGAAGACATGCAGAAAGCAAGCCCGGAGGCCGGTCAGCCGGAGCCGGCGGCCGAGTTGTTCTCCTGGGAGCTCGATCCGCCGGAACTCGCCAAACTGATCTCCGAGGTGATTACACTGCCGATGGTCCTGTGGTCGACGGGCATATCCCTGACCTATTCCCTCTGGCTGTCTTCGCTGCTTCCCGCACGCGAGACGATCGGCTCGATCAAGCAAAGCGCGGATTACGCTTAGTAATTTCGGCGACCGCGGCCGACCACGCCCCAGCCCCTGCAACCTCCGCCTCTCCGCCCCCCGTTCCACCGAAAATTTGCGGAATGAAGGGCGGGTAGAGAATGCTGGTCGTGAGCACGGACCGCCTCAGCCAAACAAGAAGTCGCCCGAGTTGAAATTGGCAAGCCCGCCGAGGGTCGTGATGTTGTCGAATTCAGCGACCAGCACCGCGCCGCCGGCTGAACTTGGGTTCTGATCGTAGTAGACCGCCACATGGCCGAGATCCGTATTGTGGAACACGAACAATGCCCCTGTGGTTATGTTGCTGTAACCATTGATGGTGCTCTGGACGGTCGCGTTCGTGACGCTCACGTCCGTTTTGATGCCAATCTCCGTTCCGGCAACATTGATCGTGCCGTTGTTTCCTACCTTCACATTGTCCACGCTTGTATTGTTGTTGCCGACGGCGAACTCGAACGTGCCGCCTCCGACGTCCAACTGGAACTTATCCACGGCTGTGCTATTCGTCCCAGCATTGAAGTCGGTCATATGGTTTGTGGTGGTGGTAAACTTTTGGAAAAAGAAGGTATCATCTCCCACGCCCCCGGTCAGGGTGTTGTTGCCAACACCACCGTTTAGGGTGTCGTTGCCGTCTTGGCCGAAAAGAGTGTCGTCACCTCCCAGCCCGAACATCATATCGTTACCGCCACCGCCGTAGAGCACATCGTCGCCCGTTCCACCGGTCGGATTGTCCACCGAATTGCCATTGCCACCGGTGATAATCGTGAATGTCTCGGTCTTTTCGAAGGCCGGCCCTATAGGATCGCCGGTCTGCGTTGCCGTTACCGTCACTGAAAATGTACCGTTCGTCGATAGCGCATTCGAACTGAGCGTATTGCCGGTTATCGAGAACAAGCCCGGATTCGACTGCGAAGCAATGTTAAAGCTGAATCCGCCCGTGTCGGGATCAGTCGCCGACAGCAGACCACTGAACTCGAAACTATTGAAGTTGACATTGTCTGCCGGAACGACCGGCGTCAGCTTAATGTCGGTTGGTGCCTGCCGAGCTGGTCCATCATCTGCGCCGGTGATGGCGACGACGATATTGTAGCTGGCGGTGCCGTCGAGCGAGCTGACGCTCAGCGTATCGCTGACCGCGTCGCCCTGGTTGAGCGCCTGCGTCGCCGCCCGGTTATTGTCGAGCATATAGCTCCAGCTGCCGCTGGCGGCATCGAAGGTGAAGCTGCCATAGATGCCGTTGAGTGAGGCCGGGGCGGCAAACACCGCCTCGCCGTCGTCGACATCGCTGACCGCCAGCTTGCCGGAGGCACTCGGATCGCCGCTGCCGGCCGCCCCCGCCTCGACCGTCGCCCGGTCGTCGGTGACCGTCGCATCGACGACGATCGAAGCCGCATCGTTGGCGCCGGTGATGGCGACGACGATATTGTGGCTGGCGGTGCCGTCGAGCGAGCTGACGCTCAGCGTATCGCTGACCGCGTCGCCCTGGTTGAGCGCCTGCGTCGCCGCCCGGTTATTGTCGAGCGTATAGCTCCAGCTGCCGCTGGCGGCGTTGAAGGTGAAGCTGCCATAGATGCCGTTGAGTGAGGCCGGGGCGGCAAACACCGCCTCGCCGTCGTCAACATCGCTGACCGCCAGCTTGCCGGAGGCACTCGGATCGCCGCTGCCGGCCGCCCCCGCCTCGACCGTCGCCCGGTCGTCGGTGACCGTCGCATCGACGACGATCGAAGCCGCATCGTTGGCGCCGGTGATGGCGACGACGATATTGTGGCTGGCGGTGCCGTCGAGCGAGCTGACGCTCAGCGTGTCGCTGACCGCGTCGCCCTGGTTGAGCGCCTGCGTCGCCGCCCGGTTATTGTCGAGCATATAGCTCCAGCTGCCGCTGGCGGCATCGAAGGTGAAGCTGCCATAGATGCCGTTGAGTGAGGCCGGGGCGGCAAACACCGCCTCGCCGCCGTCGACATCGCTGACCGCCAGCTTGCCGGAGGCACTCGGATCGCCGCTGCCGGCCGCCCCCGCCTCGACCGTCGCCCGGTCGTCGGTGACCGTCGCATCGACGACGATCGAAGCCGCATCGTTGGCGCCGGTGATGGCGACGACGATATTGTGGCTGGCGGTGCCGTCGAGCGAGCTGACGCTCAGCGTGTCGCTGACCGCGTCGCCCTGGTTGAGCGCCTGCGTCGCCGCCCGGTTATTGTCGAGCATATAGCTCCAGCTGCCGCTGGCGGCATCGAAGGTGAAGCTGCCATAGATGCCGTTGAGTGAGGCCGGGGCGGCAAACACCGCCTCGCCGTCGTCAACATCGCTGACCGCCAGCTTGCCGGAGGCACTCGGATCGCCGCTGCCGGCCGCCCCCGCCTCGACCGTCGCCCGGTCGTCGGTGACCGTCGCATCGACGACGATCGAAGCCGCATCGTTGGCGCCGGTGATGGCGACGACGATATTATGGCTGGCGGTGCCGTCGAGCGAGCTGACGCTCAGCGTGTCGCTGACCGCGTCACCCTGGTTGAGCGCCTGCGTCGCCGCCCGGTTATTGTCGAGCGTATAGCTCCAGCTGCCGCTGGCGGCATCGAAGGTGAAGCTGCCATAGATGCCGTTGAGTGAGGCCGGGGCGGCAAACACCGCCTCGCCGCCGTCGACATCGCTGACCGTCAGCTTGCCGGAGGCACTCGGATCGCCGCTGCCGGCCGCCCCCGCCTCGACCGTCGCCCGGTCGTCGGTGACCGTCGCATCGACGACGATCGAAGCCGCATCGTTGGCGCCGGTGATGGCGACGACGATATTGTGGCTGGCGGTGCCGTCGAGCGAGCTGACGCTCAGCGTATCGCTGACCGCGTCGCCCTGGTTGAGCGCCTGCGTCGCCGCCCGGTTATTGTCGAGCGTATAGCTCCAGCTGCCGCTGGCGGCGTTGAAGGTGAAGCTGCCATAGATGCCGTTGAGTGAGGCCGGGGCGGCAAACACCGCCTCGCCGTCGTCGACATCGCTGACCGTCAGCTTGCCGGAGGCACTCGGATCGCCGCTGCCGGCCGCCCCCGCCTCGACCGTCGCCCGGTCGTCGGTGACCGTCGCATCGACGACGATCGAAGCCGCATCGTTGGCGCCGGTGATGGCGACGACGATATTGTGGCTGGCGGTGCCGTCGAGCGAGCTGACGCTCAGCGTGTCGCTGACCGCGTCGCCCTGGTTGAGCGCCTGCGTCGCCGCCCGGTTATTGTCGAGCATATAGCTCCAGCTGCCGCTGGCGGCGTTGAAGGTGAAGCTGCCATAGATGCCGTTGAGTGAGGCCGGGGCGGCAAACACCGCCTCGCCGTCGTCAACATCGCTGACCGCCAGCTTGCCGGAGGCACTCGGATCGCCGCTGCCGGCCGCCCCCGCCTCGACCGTCGCCCGGTCGTCGGTGACCGTCGCATCGACGACGATCGAAGCCGCATCGTTGGCGCCGGTGATGGCGACGACGATATTGTGGCTGGCGGTGCCGTCGAGCGAGCTGACGCTCAGCGTGTCGCTGACCGCGTCGCCCTGGTTGAGCGCCTGCGTCGCCGCCCGGTTATTGTCGAGCATATAGCTCCAGCTGCCGCTGGCGGCGTTGAAGGTGAAGCTGCCATAGATGCCGTTGAGTGAGGCCGGGGCGGCAAACACCGCCTCGCCGTCGTCAACATCGCTGACCGCCAGCTTGCCGGAGGCACTCGGATCGCCGCTGCCGGCCGCCCCCGCCTCGACCGTCGCCCGGTCGTCGGTGACCGTCGCATCGACGACGATCGAAGCCGCATCGTTGGCGCCGGTGATGGCGACGACGATATTGTGGCTGGCGGTGCCGTCGAGCGAGCTGACGCTCAGCGTGTCGCTGACCGCGTCGCCCTGGTTGAGCGCCTGCGTCGCCGCCCGGTTATTGTCGAGCATATAGCTCCAGCTGCCGCTGGCGGCATCGAAGGTGAAGCTGCCATAGATGCCGTTGAGTGAGGCCGGGGCGGCAAACACCGCCTCGCCGTCGTCAACATCGCTGACCGCCAGCTTGCCGGAGGCACTCGGATCGCCGCTGCCGGCCGCCCCCCGCCTCGACCGTCGCCCGGTCGTCGGTGACCGTCGCATCGACGACGATCGAAGCCGCATCGTTGGCGCCGGTGATGGCGACGACGATATTGTGGCTGGCGGTGCCGTCGAGCGAGCTGACGCTCAGCGTGTCGCTGACCGCGTCGCCCTGGTTGAGCGCCTGCGTCGCCGCCCGGTTATTGTCGAGCATATAGCTCCAGCTGCCGCTGGCGGCATCGAAGGTGAAGCTGCCATAGATGCCGTTGAGTGAGGCCGGGGCGGCAAACACCGCCTCGCCGTCGTCGACATCGCTGACCGCCCGCTTGCCGGAGGCACTCGGATCGCCGCTGCCGGCCGCCCCCGCCTCGACCGTCGCCCGGTCGTCGGTGACCGTCGCATCGACGACGATCGAAGCCGCATCGTTGGCGCCGGTGATGGCGACGACGATATTGTGGCTGGCGGTGCCGTCGAGCGAGCTGACGCTCAGCGTGTCGCTGACCGCGTCGCCCTGGTTGAGCGCCTGCGTCGCCGCCCGGTTATTGTCGAGCATATAGCTCCAGCTGCCGCTGGCGGCATCGAAGGTGAAGCTGCCATAGATGCCGTTGAGTGAGGCCGGGGCGGCAAACACCGCCTCGCCGTCGTCAACATCGCTGACCGCCAGCTTGCCGGAGGCACTCGGATCGCCGCTGCCGGCCGCCCCCGCCTCGACCGTCGCCCGGTCGTCGGTGACCGTCGCATCGACGACGATCGAAGCCGCATCGTTGGCGCCGGTGATGGCGACGACGATATTGTGGCTGGCGGTGCCGTCGAGCGAGCTGACGCTCAGCGTGTCGCTGACCGCGTCACCCTGGTTGAGCGCCTGCGTCGCCGCCCGGTTATTGTCGAGCGTATAGCTCCAGCTGCCGCTGGCGGCATCGAAGGTGAAGCTGCCATAGATGCCGTTGAGTGAGGCCGGGGCGGCAAACACCGCCTCGCCGCCGTCGACATCGCTGACCGTCAGCTTGCCGGAGGCACTCGGATCGCCGCTGCCGGCCGCCCCCGCCTCGACCGTCGCCCGGTCGTCGGTGACCGTCGCATCGACGACGATCGAAGCCGCATCGTTGGCGCCGGTGAGCGAGATTGAGACATTTGCCTCGCTCAACGTGCCATTGCCGAGCCGTATCGCGTAGACGAAACTGTCTTTGAGGATCTCACCGGCAGACACCGTGTTGATATCCGCGCCCGAGCCCGCGATGCCGCTTCCATCGCTAATACGGTATTCAATCTTTCCATTGTTGATTCTGACCCAATTGCCGAGCAGGGTCGTCTCCCAGGCAGATGCCCCATTCGCTCCGACGTCTTTCGCAAGAAGCTCATAGTCAGTGGTAATTGGATTGCCGTCTCCGTCTTCGACCGAGAAGAGGGATTTGGCATTCCCACCAAGATCATTCGACATCACGTCAAGGGTTATGGTTTTGGTGGCCGCATTATAGAGCTGGAGACTGAGCAGCTGATCTTCCGTCCAGATGTAAGAATCATCCTTCGCCTGTGGCGTATTGGTGAAAGAAGTCGTGCTGCCACCGGTGCTTTGCGTAGCCATTAATATACCCCCATAACACAAAACAAGTAACCGGGAAATGATTCAAGACTATTCAGGAAAACACGCCATGCATGAACGCGCAGTCACCCCGGTATTGCCGAGGCAAACACCATTTTTCTTAAACAAGAACCGGAATACTCCCCACTCCTAATAAAGTGTTAACATATATACTGTTAAATGAAAGGCGATTTTCTTCCGACGGTTAATTTCTCCCCGAATTCACTGCGAGAGAGGCCTCCTGTCAGCGCGGCACGCGCGACGGCGATCGCCGAGGCTGAAGTCGTAGACCTCATCCTGACGGGCAATGGGGTGCGATGGCGCGAGCGCGTTAGCGAAGCGCAGGCTCAAACTTCAGAGCGTTTCCACTTTTCCTCGATCAGGTCAGCACGGGCTGAATCCATGCCGATCATTTCATCGACATGTCATGAAACTTCTTGTCCCGGATCGGCTTTCTACAACGAAGCCAAACAAGGAGCTCCAAATGTCCGGCGAAGCCGAAAATAGTGTTAAAACTGCCATCCTTCCAGTTCAGAACCCGTCAGCAGCCGAACAAGCCGCCACTGCGTCCGTGCTCGAAGACATGCAGAAAGCAAACCTGGAGACTCGCCAGCCGGAGCCGGCGGCCGTGTTGTTCTCCTGGGAGCTCGATCCGCCGGAACTCGCCAAACTGATCTCCGAGGTGATGACACTGCCGATGGTCCTGTTGTCGACCGGCATATCCCTGACCTATTCCCTGTGGCTGTCTTCGCTGCTTCCGGCACGCGGGACGATCGGCTCGATCAGACAAAGCGGGGACTACGCTTAGAATTGGGCCGATTGCGGCCGACCACGCCCCAGCCCCTGCAACCTCCGCCTCTCCGCCCCCCGTTCCATCGAATATTTGTGGAATGACGGGCGGAGAGGTGACGAGCGGCTGTGCGGCGGCGCTCGTCAAGTCTCGCGCAATTGCATCATTCGTTAATGTCAGGCTCGACGACCCGAGCCAGATTGCGCAGCGACTCCTGCCAGCCGAGATAGCAGGCTTCGGGCGGGATGAGATCGGGCACGCCGGCCTGGGAGATATCCACCTCAGTGCCGACCGAGACCTTCTTCAGCGTCACCGTGACTTCCATTTCGCCCGGCAGGTTCGGGTCGTCGAACTTGTCCGTGTAACGAACGCGTTCGCCCGGGACGAGTTCACGAAATTCGCCGCCAAAGGCGTGGCTATTGCCCGTAGTGAAGTTGCGGAAGGACATTCTGAAGGTGCCGCCGACGGCCGGCTCCAGGTGATGTACGGTGCAGAGGAAGCCGTTCGGCGGAAGCCATTTGGCGAGCGCATCGGCCTCGATGAAGGCGCGATAGACCTTCTCCGGGCTGGTGGCGAAAACGCGGTGCAGTCGTATGGTGCTTGGCATGGCCGTGATCCTTTAATGGACGGAATGAACGAGCTAAGGACGGACAAATCCTCACCGATCCGACACGGGATCGATCTTTTCTTCAAGAAAATCACCTGGGGTATGCGTGTGTCAGCTCGGCATGCCCTCGAACTGCGGAAGATGGAGCGGCGTTGCCCAGGCCAACCGCCGTTTGGTGAACATCTCGACGCCTGGCTGTATCAACTCGGGCCGGTCGAGGCTGCCGAGTGTAACAAAGACAAGGCCACGGAAACTTTCGAGGTTGCTGCTGAACAGCCTTGCGCCGCAATCGGGGCAGAAGTTGCGGTCAAGCCCCTTGCCGGAATCGGCAATGTAATGAAACGCTTTCGGCGTGCCGGCCGTCAGCGTGAAATCATCCTGCGGCACGGCGAAGAAGGTGGCGGCCTCGCCGCCCGAGGCCTTCTTGCAATCCAGACAATGGCAGCCGGCGACAAAGGTCGGATCGGTATCGAAGGCGAACTGCACCGCACCGCAGGCGCATTTCCCGGTATATTTCCTGCTCATGCCTGGCGCCTTTCATCTGGTGTAAGAATGTCGGCAGGCGTTGCCATCGGACTCAGGCTGCGGTCTGCTCGCCCAACGCGTTGAGCAGCAGGCGGGCGGCCTGCTTCGACGAGGCCGGGTTCTGCCCCGTGATCAGCTGATCGTCCTGGACGACGTGTACGGCCCAGTCTTCCGTCGCCGAAAACTTCGCCCCCTGCTCTCTCAGCACATCTTCGAGCAGATAGGGCACGACCTCGACGAGCTGCACGGCGGCCTCTTCGGAGTTGGTGAATCCGGTCACCGTCCGACCCTTTGCGATCGGCCCGCCGTCCGGCGCCTTGACCTTGGTCAGAATCCCCGGCGCGTGGCAGACGAGCGCCAGCGGTTTTCCCGCAGCAAGCGTCTCCTCGATCAACGTGTGGGCGTTGTGGTCGTTCGTCAGGTCCCAGAGCGGACCATGTCCGCCGGGAAAGAACACGGTGTCGTAATCGGCCTGGTCGACGTCAGACAGCCTCAAGGTGTTGGCGAGCGCAGCTGTGGCCGCCGAGTCGCGTTCGAATCGGCGCGTGTCTTCCGTCTGAAACGCCGGCTCGTTGCTCTTCGGATCGAGCGGAGGCTGACCTCCTTTCGGCGAAGCGAGCACGATCTCGACGCCGGCGTCACGGAAGACGAAATAGGGGGCGGCGAGCTCCTCGAGCCAGAAGCCCGTTTTCCTGCCGGTATTTCCCAGCTGATCATGCGATGTGAGAACCATGAGAATTTTCATCGCCCAGCTCCTTCGGCCGGCCGGAGGACAAGGTCTCCCGCGCCCGGTTTAACGGTGAATACTGCCTGCAATCTCATGCTGAATTGGGAGAAATCATAGATCGACTGCACCCGCGATACAAGCTTCCCTTGCGCCGGCAGCAGGTGCCGCTTAACCCGCACTGACCAGCTCTGTGCGTTTTGGGGCTCGGCTGTATGAAGAAGGACGGATTGCCCATAGGATCGATGACATCGCGTTGGTTATTCCAGGGATTGAAAAGTGAGCAAGCCGAATTACCGGGATATCGCCCGCCAGGCCGGCGTCGGGACTGCCACGGTCGAACGGGTCCTGAACGGGCGCGGCGGCGTACGCCCGGAGCTGGTCGAAAAGGTGATCATTGCCGCGCGCGCTCTGGATTATCCCCGCAAGCTTCCAGACACCCATCGCGGCCTGCTGCGCATAGAGGTGTTGATGGTACGTCCTGAAACGACCTTCTATCAGCGGCTCTCCGCTGCGTTCGAGAGGATCGCGGCAACCCTCGACCCGCTGGTCATCGTGCATCGCAGCTTTACCGAGGAGATGAAGCCGGAAGAAATCGCGCGCCGCGTCTTGTCGGCCGGCCTGCGGCGCGCAGGCCTGATCCTGGCGGTGCCCAGCAATCCGGTGATCGGCGCGGCCGTCGAGAAGGTCAGCGCCCAAGGCTTGCCGGTAGTCCACGTCGTCACTCGCGCCTCGGAACATACAGGCGAATTCGTCGGCATCGACAATTATGCCGCCGGCCGGACGGCAGCGCTCTTCACCAGCCGAATGGCACACCGGACCGGTCCTGTCTTTGCGATCTGTCATCCGATCTATCAGGTGCACCGCGATCGCATCCGCGGTTTTTCGGACTATTTTCACGAGCACCCCGGCGCCACCAGCTTCCAGTATCTGGGATTCGGTCTCGACGAAGAGCATCTCGGCGCTGAACTCCTGTCCTCAGCATTACGGATGTATCCCGACCTTGCCGGCCTCTACAATGCAGGCGGCGGCAATTCCGCGCTGATCGATGTGCTGCGGCGGCAAGCGGCGAACGCGGCATCTTCTTCGTCGGGCACGAGCTCACTGACTATACGCGCAGCGCCTTGCAGGACGGCATCATGGATGTGGTCCTCGACCAGGCCCCCGAGGCGCAGGCCAGGCGATCGCTCGATCTGATCCTGCGCCGGATCGGCTTGACCGATCTCGAGCCGGATCGGGCGCCCATCCGCTTCATCACAATTACCAAGGAAGCGCTTTGATCTAATTTGATCAAGAATGGCTTCGGCACGGCGGCGGTCTCCTGCTACTTTCAAGACGGAGAGGAGAGCCGATGCGCCGACAGGTGCGACAGCTCGGCGCGAATGCGCTCTCCTCCGATCAAGTTGCATATGCGGGCCGACGGCTCCGTCCGCCCGAAGGAGAGAGCAATGGACGATCTGAAATTCGGCACGCGCAACAAGCGCGGCGACTGGGCGCCGAACCAGCCGGCCGAAACCGCCCCGCTGTTTGCGTTCCCGCTGCGGCTGATGGCGATCCTGAAATGGCTGCCGCATTACTTCTTTCCCTGGAACACGATTTTTGCCGCCTCCGCCGTCGCTTACTGGGCCTGGGTCATTCCGCCGGTGGAAACAATGCAAACGCTCGACATCGGCTGGATCGCCTGGCTCTATGCCGTGAACGCGATCTGCGTTTTGCTCTTCTACGGCGCCTTCGAAGTGCATCTCTATGTGCTGAAGCGGCAGGAAAATCGTTTCAAATACAACGGAAAATTTCCGTCCGAGCAAAAGAACAAGGCCTTCTGGTTCGAGCGCCAGAACGTCGACAACATGCTGCGCACCTTCCTGTCGGGGGTGACGATCTGGACGGCAATCGAAGCTGCGATGCTCTGGGCCTTCGCCAACGGTTACGCCCCCTGGCTGAGCTTCGCGGAGCACCCCTGGACACTTGCTCTCGTTGCGCTCGTCGTGCCAATCATTCACGAGTTCCACTTCTTCTGCATCCACAGGCTCATCCATACGCCCTTCCTCTATAAGTGGGTGCACTCGGTCCACCACAACTCGGTCAATCCCTCGCCCTGGTCGTCGCTGTCGATGCATCCGGTCGAGCACCTGCTCTATCTCGGCACGGCGTTCTACCACCTGATCCTGCCGTCCAATCCGATACTCATGCTCTACCAGCTGCATTATGCCGGCTTCGGCGCCATTCCCGGCCATGTCGGCTTCGACAAGGTGGAAATCGGCCGCGGCAAGCTCATCGATAGCCACGCCTATGCGCATTACCTCCACCACAAATATTTCGAGGTGAACTACGGCGACGCCCTGATCCCGCTCGATAAGTGGTTCGGCACCTGGCACGACGGGTCTGCCGAAGGCGAGGCGCAGATGCAGGAGCGCTACCGCAGGCGCAAGGAAAAACTCGCGGCCCGCAAGGCCCGCCTGGAAGTCGGAGAAGCCGCCGAATGACCTGGATCACAGCCGTCAAACTCGAGGACATCGAACAGGAAGGCGCCATCCGCTTCGACCATGGCGGGCGCACCTACGCCATCTATCGCGGCCCTGATGACAGCGTCTATTGCACCGCCGGCCTCTGCACCCACGAGGCGATCCATCTCGCCGACGGGCTGGTGATGGATTTCGAGGTGGAATGTCCGAAGCATTCCGGCGCCTTCGACTATCGCACCGGCGAAGCCTTGAGGCTGCCCGCCTGCGAGAATCTGAAAACCTATCTGGCGGAGGTGATCGACGGAGAGGTTCGCGTGGCTCTGATCTGAGCCCGCAACACAGGCAGGCCTGAACAGCCTCCGGAATAGATCGGGCGGCCCGGCGCCCTTTGGGAGGAAAACATGAAATCAATCTGTGTGGCGGCCGTCCTGGCCGCCCTGACGACGACTGCTGCCTCGGCCGAGACGATCGGCGTTTCGATGCAGAGTTTCGATAACAATTTCCAGACGCTGCTGCGCGAAGGGCTGCAGGCACGAGCCTCCAAGCTGAACGGCGTCAGCCTTCAGATCGAGGATGCGCAGACCGACGTCTCCAAACAGCGCAGCCAGGTCGATAACTTCATCGCATCGGGAGTGGACGCGATCATCATGACGCTGGCCGATACATCGGCCGCCACCGGTATCAGCGAGGCCGCCCGAAAGGCAGGCATTCCGCTCGTCTACCTCAATCTCGAACCGGAGAATATCGACAAACTGCCCGAAAAGCAGGCCTATGTCGGTTCGAAAGAAACGGATTCCGGAAGGCTCGGCGCCGAAGCCGCCTGCGATCTGCTGAAGAAAGAGGGCAAGGCCAACGACGCCCAGGCTTACATTCTGATGGGCGATCTCGCGCATCAGGCCTCGCGCGACCGGACCTCGTCCGTCAAGGCGACGCTTTCGGCAGGCGATTGCAAGGGCGTGACCATCGCCGATGAACAAACCGCCGCCTGGACCAGCACCAACGCAATGGATCTGACCACGAACTGGCTCACGGCAGGTCGTCCGATCGACGTGATCTTCGCCAACAATGATGAGATGGCGCTGGGCGCCATTCAGGCGCTCAAGGCATCCGGCGTGTCGATGGATGACGTCATCGTCATCGGCATCGATGCCACGCAGGACGCGCTGGCGGCGATGGCGGCGGGTGATCTTGACGTGACGGTCTTCCAGAACGCCAAACAGCAGGCCGCAAGTGCGGTGGATGCAGCCGTCGCGCTGGCGCACGGCAATGCCGTCGACAAGGAAGTCTGGGTGCCGTTCGAACTGGTCACACCCAAGAACATGGTCGAATACGCGAAAAAGAACTGATCCTCCCCGGCCGGCGTCTCCTCCTCACGAGCGCCGGCCGCTCTTCTCTGGAGAACACAATGAACGGTATCGTCATCATCGGTGCAGGCGAGTCCGGCACCCGGGCGGCCTTCGCCCTGCGCGAGGCCGGTTACTCCAGGCCCGTTACGCTGGTCGGAGCCGAACCCCATTTGCCCTACGAAAGGCCGCCTCTGTCGAAAGCCGTCGACGGTGCGGTGCAGATGAAGCTGATCTGCGCGGCAGATGCGCTTGATGCAGCAGGCATCACCTATCTCGCGGGATTGTCAGCCACACGGCTGGATGCCGATGCCGCGACCGTGACGGTAAGCGACGGTCGGATATTGCCGTACGAAAAGCTGCTTCTGACCACCGGCGCACGGCCAAGACGGCTTGCCTGTCCCGGCGCCGAGCGCGCGCTCGACTTCCGCACCCACGGCGACGCCAAAGTGATCTTCTCCAAAATCGCCCTCGGCCGGAGCGTCGTGATCATCGGCGCGGGTTTGATAGGAATGGAGCTCGCGGCGGTGCTTCGCGGCAGAAATGTTGGGGTCAGCGTGATCGAAGCCGCGCCGAAACCTTTGGGCCGCGCTGTCCCTGCCCGCTTTGCCGAGAAGTTGCACACCCGGCATGCCGCCGAAGGGGTGCGTTTTCATCTCGATCGGGCTGTTGCGGCAATCGGCGACGACGGCGTCACCTTGACCGATGGCAGCTTGGTGCCCGCCGATCTCATCGTCAGCGCCATCGGGGTCCTGCCTGACATCGCCCTGGCGGAAGCGGCGGGACTGGCCACCGGCAATGGCATTCTGACGGACGCCTATCTTCGCACCAGCGCGCCGAACATCTTTGCGGCGGGCGATTGCGCGGCGGTGGCTGAGCCTGGCGGAGGACATGTTCGCTATGAAAGCTGGCGCAGTGCCAGAACGCAGGCCGAGACCGCAGCACGGAACATGGCCGGCGCCGCCGAGACTTTTGCCGCCATTCCCTGGTTCTGGTCCGACCAATACGATCTCGGCCTCCAGGTGGCAGGTCAGCCGCTGCCCGCGCATCAGAGCGTCCGGCGATCGGCGGCGGAGGGAGAGCTCGAATTCTACCTCGATGACGGGCGATTGGTGGCCGCCGCGGGTCTTGGCATCGGCAACGGCCTCGCCAAGCATATCAAGCTTGCCGAAATGCTGATTGCCGCTTGTATCAGTCCCGAGCCTGCGGCATTGGCCGATCCGGGCGTGAACCTCAAGACCCTTCTGAAAAGCGCGCGGGCCGCGTGATGCAGAAGCTCTTGATCTTCCAGTCGCTCTGGGCCAAGGAACGCCGGCACACGGACGGGTTTGAGCCGAGCCTCGACGACAATATCGCTGCGATCTGCGGAGCGGGCTTCGACGGCATCAGTGCGCACTATACAAACCGCGGCGATGTCATCCGCCTCGACGAGGCCATTCGGGGCACCGGCTTGAAGATCGAGGCGGTCTGCTTCCCCCGCTGCGTCGAGGATTTGCGTCTGCCGCTGGAACTTGCTGCGGCCTTTCCGGTCAGCCACATCAACCTGCAGCCTGATATCCGCCCCCGCCGGATCGAGGATTGCCTGCCGATTCTCGACGGCTGGATGCGGCTCGCCGAAGATGCGGGTATTCCGGTATTCATCGAAACCCATCGCGACAGGATGACGACGGACCTGTTCTTTACGCTCGATCTGCTCGATCGGCGTCCCGATTTGCCGTTGCTGGCCGATTTGTCGCATTTCCTGGTCGGCCGGGAATTCGCCTTTCCGGTCAATGAGGAAAGTCACGCATTCATCCGGCGCATCCTGCGGAATGCTCATGCATTTCACGGCCGCGTCGCCTCACGAGAGCAGGTGCAGATCGAAATCTCCTTTGCGCACCACCGCCCCTGGGTCGATCTCTTCCTGCAGTGGTGGGATTACGGCTTTCGCCATTGGCGATCACGCGCAGCCGATGACGCCGAGCTGGTCTTTACCTGTGAATTAGGCCCCAAACCCTATGCGATCACCGGGACGACTCGACGGACCGATGGGCCGAGGCGCTGGCGCTGCGCAGCGCGAACTGTGGGCTGCCATTGCCTGAGCCGCAGCGCATGAACAATCGCGCGTCAATCCGTTCTCTCGTCAGCCCCTGCAGCCGCCTTTCGATGGCGGCAACCACTTCGTCGGACCAGTGCGCGCGCATCCACAGCCGCAAGCACATTGGGCAGACGTTAGGGATTGTTAATCAGAAATGCCTAATGTATTTCTTAACGTGCACAAGTTGTGCGGGAGTTGAGTTGCTATAGTATCTGGTAGGACATTCAATCAGGGAGAGCCTCCGACATGCGGAAAATTCCTGCTACCCGCTTGGCCCTCGAAAAAACGGAGGCAATAACTTGGGGCTTGATAGACCGGCTTTTATTCTTTGATCGCGATTTCAATCCGGTTGAACATTTGCTTGGCAATGCGCTGCCCGCTTCCGTCAAAGCAGCCGCCTCCTTCTGGGAGCTTTTTCCGGAGCTGGACAAATCGGCCGTCATGCTCGCTTTCCGATCACTGGGTGACAGCACCCAGCCTTTGCGAATAACAGGCGCACTCGGCGGATCACATGATTTGACGATCTATCGGATCGGTGATCTGTTTGCCGTGGTTCGGTCCGAGGAACACGTTGACGACGAGCGCGCAACCCTTTTACATCTCGCCACCCATGATCCGCTGACTGGACTGCCAAACCGGCGCCAATTCAGCGAGGACCTGAGCGCGCTGTTGCAGGAAACTGCAGGCTCGAGCGAGACCCTTTCATTAATGCAACTCGACCTTGACGACTTCAAACCTGTCAACGACACGCTCGGGCATGCTGCGGGCGACAAGCTTCTTCAATCGGCTGCAAGGCGTATCCAAGCCTGCCTCTCCAGCGATGACCGGGCCTATCGATTGGCCGGCGACGAATTCACGGTGATCTCCGTGGGCGGAGGACATCCGGCCAAAGCGCACCGCTTGGCGGAAGACCTGGTTGCCGCCTTCAAAAAACCCTTCACGATAGACGGCATCGCGCTCTTTGTCGGCACAAGCATCGGCATGTCCACCGCTCCGCCGGATGGCACGAGTCCGGAACAACTGATGAAAGCTTCCGACCTCGCACTCTACGACGCCAAGAAAGAGGGGCGTGGTCGGGCAAAAGCCTATGACCCAGCAATGCTAGAATTGCTGGAGCAGCGGGAACTGCTGCGCCGCAGTCTGCGTATGGCGCTCGAGCAACAGCAATTCTATGTCGAATACCAGCCGATTGCCGAGGGCGGCTGCATTGTCGGCTTCGAGGCGTTGCTAAGATGGCACCACCCCCTGCTTGGAATAATTCCACCGGCGGCATTCATTCCGATGGCCGAGGCGGACGGAATGATGCCAGACATTGGCGCGTGGGTTTTGGAGCAGGCATGTCGTGAGGCGATGAAATGGCCGGAGAACTACCTCGTCGCCGTCAATCTGTCAGCGGCTGAATTCTTGACGAGCGGCCTGACCGACCGGATTTCCCACACGCTGGACCTGGTCGGACTGCCGCCCGAGCGTCTGGAGCTCGAAATAACCGAGAGCGTGCTGCTCGAGCGCACCGTCAACAACATTGATACGCTCAACACGCTCAACTTATTGGGCTTACGAATTTCGCTTGATGACTTCGGCACCGAATATTCGTCCCTGAGCTATCTGAAGACATTCCCTTTCGACACGATTAAGATCGACAAATACTTTATCACCGATCTTGAAACCGATCTAAAAAGCCAAGCAATCGTCCGCTGCATCGTGAACCTTGCACATGACCTCGACATGCAGGTGACAGCCGAGGGAGTTGAAACGCCGGGGCAGGCGGAATGGCTGCACAGTGTGGGCTGCGACAGGCTTCAGGGCTATCTGCTGAGCAGGCCGCTTCCCGTGGAGGCCATTGACGAATTCATCAAAGGGGCGGAAGCATCCAAAAGCCACGCCCGACAATAGTGCTCGAACTTTCGCCGTGCTTCTACATTGCATGCAGATCCAACGCTCCTGACACACGAACGGAGGGCATATTGGAAGAGGAAGCATCCCGCTTCGACGACCACGCATTTGTGCCGATGGTATCGCTGGAAATGAACGTTGCGATGTTCAAATCTCAATGGCAGTTTTGCGACGAGATTACCGAATATCTCTCCGACCTCCTCGGTCAGGGTCACAGCGATCCGGCTCGCTACTCCAACTTTCTTTCGGTCGCGGCAAACGAGCTCGTAGAGCTCGCCTTCCGCGCGACAAACGAACGGGGAAAGATACGTTTCAGCCTCTCACGCAACGCGACGTTCAACCGGCTGAGAATTGCCTTTCCTTGCGATGAGGAATTCCGCCGCAAACATATCAAGGTAGGATCAAGCGAAATAGGGCATGGCCTCGATAACGGCTCCGGTCACCTGGTTACCAAGCCCGACGATGCCTTGCTCAGTAATCTGGCGACGATATTAGGCGCCGCTATCCGCATCGAGAGAGACGGCGAGGACGGGATCGAAATCATTGCCGATTTCCCCTCCGCCGAGGATTTCCAATGAGCCTTCTTCCCCTGCCCTACACCGTGCGGTTTGATCCGACAAACCAAGAGCTCGTGCTGTCCGGCAAGATGCGGCCCGAAAGCACCGCGGAGATTGCCGATGCCCTCGAACTGATGCGGCAAAGTTTGGAAAGATATAGCGGCATCGTTTACCTCAATGTGAAACGCCTGACGCACATCAATATGACGGCCTTCGCCGCCCTCTCCGATGTCGTGGCGGCAGGCTGCCGAACCAGGCCGGAACGGCAGATTAAGATCATTACGTCGAGCGTGATGGCGTGGTCTGCCTCGCTGTTCGAGACGTTGACGGCATCGCAACCAAACCTATCGGTTGAAGTCTATGATTCGGCCTTTTATCCCGGGCAAAGCTTTGTCGAGGACGAGAGCTTCATTCCCATTCTGCGCACGCAGACGAAAATGACATGGAGGCACGAACGCGAACTGTTACCACGCCACGGTCTGCGCAACGGTCAGGTAATGGCCGATATCTGTTGCGGCATTGGTGATTTCGCGGCTCTGGTTCAACGGGAATTCAGCCCGACCCGCCTTGTCGCACTGGACCACTCCGTGCGCAGTCTCGACTATGCCCGCAAGGTCGCCGCCGAGTTCGGAATGGAAGGCATCGAGTACACCTATGGCGATGCTTCTCAGATGCTGCTTCGAGATAATCAATTCGACTTCGTGACCTGCCGGCACTCGCTACAGATTTTCGACCGCCCCGAGATGCTGCTCCGGGAGCTTTATCGTATCTGCAAGCCCGGCGGCCGTGTCTACATCACAAATGAAAAGAATTCGCATTGTTTGGGCGAGCCGCATGCCGACTCGATAAGATGGACCTACGAGGAAGTGGCGAAATTGTTCAGGCACTTCGACATGGATGTGGAGATGGGCCCGAAAAGCCGCCATCTCCTCCTCAACGCCGGCTTCGAGGACATCAAGGTCGACTGCTTCATGGTGACCAACCTTGACGGCGACCCCCAGGATTTTGCAGATATTATCGAAGCGTGGGAAAACGTCTATGCGGGTGAGATGGCGGTGCGCCGCGGCGATCCGCCGGATTTCATTCGCAGATTCCGGCAAGGATTCAAGGATCACGTCTTTGCCGCTCTTCACCCCAAGGGTTATGCAGGCTGGCCGATCTGGGCAGCCTCTGGTCGAAAGCCGCTGTGATGGATGGATGGTCATCGAAAAGACCGGTCGGACTGAGCTCGTTTCGGGCGAAATTCATCCTGGTCGTCGGTGGAGCCGTTCTCTTCGACTTGTTGGTCAGCGGCGGCCTGGCGCTTTGGAATGTTCAGAGACTGTCGCGTGACGCAACGCTGGAAGTCGGCCAGGGCCTCGAAGCCGCAAGCCAGGAATATATCCGCACCTATGCCGATTCGACCGCAGCCCAGGTGAACCTGCTCCTGCGGCAGGTTCACAACGACGTCGACACTTTGGCAGGCGTGCTGCAGGCGCAGATCGACAATCCCGTGCGCAATTCCGACGTCGGCGCGGCAATCGCCCGCACATCGCCAGACAGTGTTAGTCTGTCTTACGATGAGAAGGGGAAATGGTCGCAAAACGCCCCCGGCTCCGCTTCGGTCGTCAGCGTCTGGGGTTACTTGCTCGGTGAGGACCATCAGCCGAAACCCGAAATAAGGCGCGATATAGAGACAAGCGCGGTTCTCGATCTCGTTGCGCCGAGCCTGCTGCAGCACGGCGCTTCAAAGCTGCAGATGTATTACATCGGACCGAGGGAACGACCGATCTTCAGGACGGCCCCCTACACCGACCAGGCTCAGACCTTCGACCGCCTTTATCCCGGGCATAACGAAGCTGATTTCTGGAACTTCTTTTTTCCCGGCCTGTATGAGTCCTGGCAGGGATGGGCCAGGGACATGAAAACGCGACCCGTCGCGGACGATATCACGCAGACGGCCCCATATACGGATGCCATTACCGGCAAGCTGATCGTCAGTTTCTTTCATCCGCTCTGGACCGCCGACCGGAAGGACGTCGCCGGGACGGCCGGCGCCGATATCACACTCGACCAGCTCGCCCAGACGGTCGAAAATGTGAAAGTGGCCCAGTCCGGCTTCGGCTTCCTGGCTATGTCCGACGGAAACGTGGTTGCGATCAACGGCACAGGCGAACAGACGCTCGGCCTGCGTTCTGCGAGCGGTGCGAGCGGAACCGGCGTGACCGGGCTGGAGCGTTCCTTGAAAGGAAGCGCCCAGCCTGCGATAGCGAAACTGGCTCTCGACCGGGAACAGGGCATTCAACACCTGCTGCTGCAGCGGGACGGCAACGAGGTCCCCTATATCGTCATCGTCAAGAAACTGCCTGCGACGAATCTCTGGTCCAGCGGCCCGGTTCGGCAGGAGGCGATGTTGCTGGGAGTGGTTGTGCCGGAACGGGAAATCGATGCCTCGCTCTATGCCGCCCAGGCGAAAATTTCCGAGGCCACCAACCGGATTGTGATCTATCAGATCCTGGCGATCTTGATGTCGCTGCTGATTGTGACGATCGCTGTGTTTGCGGCTTCGAAACGCATAACGAGCGGGATCAGTGCACTTGCTGGGGCCGCCAAGCGGATTCAGGCGCAGGACTATTCCGTCAGAGTGGCGATAACAAGCAAGGATGAGGTAGGTGCTGCCGGTGAAGCATTCAATCGGATGGCCGAACAGATCAGCTATCACACCGAAAATCTCGAGCAACTCGTCGAAGAACGAACGGCCCAGATCGCAGATCAGAAGGAAGAGATCTCGGCGTTGAATGCACAGCTCCAGCGAGAAAATCGCCGTCTCGGAACAGAGGTGGCCGTCGCTGAAAGAATCCAGCTCATGGTTCTTCCGTTGCAACAGGAGCTGGAGGAATTTCAGGACATCGAGATCGCAGCCTATATGAGACCGGCGGAAGAAGTCGGCGGCGATTATTACGACGTATTGAAGAACGGAAGACGGCTGAAGATCGGCATCGGCGACGTCACCGGCCACGGGCTCGAAAGCGGCGTATTGATGCTGATGGTCCAGTCTGTCGCCCGCGCCCTTCAGGAGGCGGGAAACACCGACGCCGTCAAATTTCTGGCGGATCTAAACAGCGCCCTGTTCAAGAACATAGTGAGGACGAAAATAGACAAACACCTGACCTTGGCCTTCCTTGACTATGACGGCCGGGAGATGATCTTGTCGGGGCAGCACGAGGAAGTTGTCATCGTGCGGGCGAACGGTGAGATCCAACGCGTCGACACCATGGATCTCGGCATACCAATCGGCTTGGACGCCGATATTTCTGCATTCATCAAAACTCGAGAAATTACGTTCGAGAAAGGCGACCTCATCCTCCTGCACACCGACGGGGTAACAGAAGCAGCAAACGACTCGGGGGAGATGTTTGGCATCGAACGTCTCTGCAGCGAAGCGCTTCGCTTGAAGGGTCAGAGCGCCGAGAAGGTCGTTTCCGGAATTGTCGCGACACTAATGCACTTCATCGGATCGCAGAAGATCTATGACGACATCACGCTTCTCGCAGTACGGCATAGGTGAGACATGGCGCCCAAAATATTCGGCATCGAATCTTTGGCGGAGATCAGCCTGGATTCTGGCGCTCGCCTGACATTGAGGGATGGGCCGCTTCAGCTTGGATGGAAGCATTCAGGAATGACGTCGGACTTCATAGCGGAGATCATGGCGCTGCCTTATTCCCGGTCGAGGAAAGATTACCTGCAGGCGCATCATGATATTGGATACCTCAGCAACGAGCTGATCGAAAATGCCGTCAAATTCCGACAGCCTGGCGAAATCCTCATCGAAGCCGGCATCATCGATGGAAGCTTTCTGCTAAGGGTCAAGAATGCCGTCGACAGCGCGACAGCGTCTCGCTTCCAGCAGCTCCTGCACCGCCTTCAATCGAAGGAGCCCGGTGTACTTCTTCTTGAGCAAATCGAAATCAACGCCATTTCGCCAGAAAGCGGTTCCGGTTTGGGCCTGCTCACCCTTTTGAGCGATTACGATGCGAGAATGGCATGGACATTCGAGAATAATGACGAGCATATCGCACTGACGACGACTGCAGCTGTGGCGATGCCCCCCTCCTCCAATCGGTGAGCGAAGAATGGAAATCAGCGACGAAAACTTCCGCGTATGGGCGGAAAAAAACGAGGTGTATTTCGATGGCGTCTTCCGCCTGGCTGGCCCGGACGCCTATGCGCCGATCTATTCATTGATAACAGGCCTTCTCCATGAAGGGCACAAACAGGTGACGTTCGACCTGACGGGCCTCGAATTCCTGAATTCCTCGGGCATCAACCTCCTGGCAAAGCTGACGATCGAGGCTAGAAAGATGGGCGACCTCCTGCTCATCGTCAAAGGCACCCATCAACATCCGTGGCAGGCAAAGTCCCTCCCTAATCTGAAGAAGCTGCACCCGCTGCTCGAATTGCGGCTGGCGTAATCGGGCTTGAGCCGAGCCGCGGCATGGGTCCTCGGGCCAAGCCCGAGGACCCCGGAGATTGGGTCGGCGTCTCGCCAAACTTGGCAGGCCCGCATGCCGCATCTCGGATGGCGACCGGTGCTCCGCTCCCACGTTCTCGCCGCGCCGATCTGTGATCGCCTTTCCATGGACGAGCATAGGGAATTTGCTCCATGGAATTCATGCCGCATAGCACGATCTTTCACCCATCCGGATGATTGCAATCACCGGTCCGGACTATAGATTAGGGCAGGTTTTCGGCAACTCCATCGAAAATAGTCGTCGATTGGGGCTCGATCTTCGCGGCGAGCTCTTTTTGAAGAGCATGCCCGAGCAAGCAGATGTGGCTGGTATAGAGGAACCGTCATGGCTGGAGCAGCCTTGGTCGGTCCGTGGGCTTCATGTCGTCGGATGATGTTTAAAGGGTAACGACATGCGCAAAACAATGGCCGCCGGCCTGGCCGCCTTGATCGCCTTCTATGTTCTCGGCGGCATGAGCGCGAGACATGAGATCTTTCCCTGGCCACAACTTTCCGCGCTGAAGAAAATGATTAGCCCAGAGAAGGCGGCGGCTTCAAGCCGTTATACCTTCGACGACAAGGAACGACTCATCGCAGATGAATCAAAAACCGCGGTGACCTGCCCGACCCAAACTGATCGAACTGCTGTCCTACTCATTCTTGGCCAATCGAACGCGGCCAACTACGGTGGACAACGGCACCGGTCAGATTATGGCGCTCGCATTGTAAACGCCTTTGACAAACGGTGCTTCATCGCGGCGTCGCCACTTCTTGGATCGACTAATACCAAGGGAGAGTATTGGACGCTTCTTGCGAACAAATTGATCGGATCGGGACAAAATGACAGCGTCATCCTCGCACCTCTCGCATATGGCGGTTCAGAGGTCGCACGATGGGCGGCAGGCGGTGACCTCAATCCTGTGCTGGTCGACACAATGAAACAGCTTCAGGATTCCGGTTATCGGATAACGAGCGTCCTCTGGGTGCAGGGAGAGGCGGACCTCGTCATGGGCACCACTTCCGAGGCCTACCAGAAACATTTCATGTCAATGGTTGACACATTGCGTCAGCACGGCGTCGAAGCACCCGTTTACATTTCGATCGCATCGAAATGCCTGGAACCGAGCAATGGCGGCTTCAAGGAGCATATTCCGGACAATGCGATCGTACGGGCGCAACTGGCCCTGTCAAAAAGCGGTCACGGTATCCGAGAGGGCGTCAATTCTGACGCGTTACTCGACGGAGATGACCGCTACGACGATTGCCATATCGGGGGCTCAGGCGCCGAGAAAGTGTCGCAGGCCTGGCTGAACCTTCTGCGTGGCGAGAGCCACCTGGAAAGCTCGCGATAGTCTTCCCTGAACCGTTTCGCGACTTCGCGAGCTTCGACCAAGGCCGCCGCCCGCACGCCGCGTCTCGGATGTTTCCTTAGGACCATAGCCGGGGCCTATCGCCGGACCTCAGTCCGATGTGCAACGCTCGACCGCAATCTATTCTTCACATCTGGTTAGTCGTGCAGCTGCACGGCACCTGATGCTCTGATTCGGAGGAATACAATGCGGATAGCAACCTTAGCGTCCCTGGCCGTACTTTCGCTGACGCTTGCAGCAAGCCCGGCAACGATTGCGGGGCTCGACTTGAGCGCGCTGGCGAAGGACGGCGGAAACGGCGGCGGCAATGGTAGTGGCAACGGCGGCGGCCACGGAAACGGTGGCGGCGACAACAGCGGTTCAAACCATGGCAACTCCAACTCGTCAGCCGTGAGAGGCAAATCGTCCGAGGCACCGGGCAAGTCCAAATCGGGCAAGTCAGACACCGCAGCCATCAGCACGAAAGAGAAGAACCTGTCGGCGCAGCTTGCGGGCCTGAATTCCTTGAAACGCAACTACAGGGCGCTGATGCACACATCGGACCCGCGCATGGCTGCCATATCGGCCTATGCCGTGGCCTATGCCCAGTATGAAATCGACAACGGTATCGAGCCTGCGGCCGACGATCCCCTGCTCGGCGATCAGGCGCTGGAGGACGCGTTGGCTTCCGCAACGAAAAACGGTCAGGTCAGCCCGGCGGTCCTGGATGAAGCCAAGACCATTCTCGGGGTTGGCGATGCCGACGGCAAGATTGATCAGATCCGCACCTCGCTGGAGAACGCCGTGTCGGCGACGTCAGACGAATAGCCACCTGGCGAGATGTGAGAGGTGCGCAGCCGACATTGCTTCGCACCGAACTACGAGAGCATTTCCGTTTCTCTCTGCGTCCGGAAATGCTCTTTTTTTGCCAATTTCCAGCCACGTCCTTATCGGCCATTACGCATTCGCCAGCTCAGCTCTCAGATAGGCAAAGGTCTCACTCACATAGTCAGCGAGGGACTTGCGTCCCTGCTCTTCCGCCCAGCGGTCGACCGCAAGGCGCAACGCGCCGACGAAAGCCCGCAACCATGCGCCACGCCCGGCGTCGTTGCGTCCGCGGCCAGATTTCGCACCGCACCTCGCATGCCGCCAGCTTGCAAGGAGCAGCGCTGCGGCGCATGCTTCCAGGCTCCGCCCTCTCGGGCTGCACACATCCCCGCATGAGGAATGTTGGAGAATGCCACTTCTGGGCGAGGACGTTGCCCCAACTCCCCATCCCTGTGCTCCTCACAGGGAACCAGCGCGCCCACGGCCTTGGGCACGCAGGTGTTAAGCTTCCTTTTTGACGATATCTTTTGCTTTGGGTCTGGTGGGAATTGTCAAACATTGTGTCGGTTGTGGGCGGTAGCAGTTGGCGGATTATTGCAGAAGAATGCGTATCGGCCGGTTCATGATCTGGATGAAGACTGCGGAGTGGATGGGACGGCTTGACCAAGAGGGAGCAATTTCACCCAAGCTGCACGGTAGCGGACTTGGATGAGGGGAATCTGGGATGTCGATCTTGCTAAAAAGCGTGTCGCTACTGGCCGGAATAACATTCTCGGTACCAGCCTTTGGCGATTGCTTAACCGCTAAAGAAACCAAACGGGGCGTGCTGCTGACCAGAGAAGCGCCTTTCTATTCCGTATTCTACAAGCCGGACGGCCCGGGCCTCACCGAACAACGGCTGATGGAGCGCGATGGTTCACTGCAGCCGGTGTCGGCTGTATATCTGCACCCCTTGCTCGTCGAAAAGAGAGTTAGTGCCAGCGGGACGCATGAGCTGAAATACGCGAATGCGATTGCGTTAGACAATTTACCAGAGAAGAAGAACTGGCAATCCGGCACGACGCTTTTCATCAACGGCAAAAAATCCGTTTCCGGCACGACTTTTATTAGGTTCGACGGCTTGGGAGAGGAAACGATTGCATCTTGTTCCTACAAAGTTTGGGCCATCAACAGCCGTCTGGAACTGACGGAATTGCCTCCGATTATTTTCGAACAATACTATTCCCCCGAGCTTCATCTCGTTCTTCGTTCGGTGAGGTTAGGCCACTCCAACAGGCCGTTGAACGAGCTTCGATTTGATCGATTTCAAATTGGCTGGGGCAACTAGGGGGACATTGTGTTCCCTCTATCGTCCCAGGAAGCCTGCTCGCAGGCGCGGGCAGACATGCGCGCGCAACGGATCGACCACGGCGACGGCAAAGCCATCGAGCCAAAGCGCGATGGGCAGGTCGATGGAACTTGCCTCCATCACGATGCTTTTGGGACGATGCCTGGCCAGCAGCCGTTTCAGCTGGCCGATGCCGGCCTTGTCATTGCTAATCCGCCGGCCTTCGCCCAGCGGATGCAGATGAACATCCAGCCACTCTTTACTCACGTCCACACCGGCAGAAACTACCGGCATCGCGTCTCCTTGGAACGAAACCTTGCCTTGCATGCGGGACTTGCTCCCCATCATCTGTTCGGGACAAACGCGAGGACGGCCGGACCAATCTCATCCCGGTTCAAGCCAAGGGGCCTGCGGTCCCGGCCGTCCGCACTCCGGCGGATGGCCATCCGCCGGAGTGCGGACCGATCATCCAACAATCAGCGCGAATTGAACATGCAAGGGGCCACACTAGGCCTTTCCCTATCGCCTCACCCCTCCAACTCCACAATCGCACACCCATACCCCTGAAGCTCCAGCCTGCCCGTCACCTTCTTCTCCCCATCCAGCAGATCCCGCCCGGCAGGCACCCCGCCCACCGTCACCGCCTGATCCATATAATTCTGCACAAACAGCAGCCGCCGCTCGTCGTTCATCCGCATCGTCACCTCCACGCCCTCGGGCAACCCGCCGACCAGCGGCTCCACGCCTGCCGGTGCAAACAGCCGTTCGGTCAGCGCCTCGGTCAGCTCAGGCGTGAGATAAGTGCCGAGATAGACCACCTGCCCCTTGCCGATCTTGCGGGAGGTCGCCATCGGTTGGCCTTCGGCGTAGCGGTTGGACCAGATGGCGATCACCTCGACGTCGGGGTCAATGGTGAGGTTTTCGTAGAAATGGCCGGCGGTCATTTCGCGGTTGCCAATCTTGAAGCGGCGTTGGCGGCGGTTGCTTTCGGCGGGCTTGTTCGGCGGGATGACAAGGCCGCCGGAGCGTTCCATCACGTCGAAGAGGCCGTTGGCGCCGGGGGCGGCGAGACGGCCGAAATCTTCGACGCGCACGCCCGTCAGCTTCGAAAGCGCGGTGCCGGGAGCGGTTTCGCGGATGACGTGATTATCCTCGTTGCGCGTGCCGGTGCGCGCGCCGATGATGACGGTGCCGCCTGACACAGCGAAGGCTTCGAGCTTGTCTGTCCATTCGTCCTTCCACATCACCCAATGGGGGACGTAGAAGAGCTTCAGCCTGGAAAGATCGTCCTCGGGGTGGATGAAGCCGCAGGCGATGCCGCGATCGTAGCAGTGCTGATGCAGCAGGATCGCGTCGTCCTGCGGGCTCGGCAGGCCGATCGGATAGGTCTTGTGGGCTTCCTGATTGTCGAAATCGGAGCCGGCGATGCCGACATCCATGCGGACAAAGGTGCCGAGGATCTTGGGCTGCAGCGCCGTCATTTCGTTCGCAAAGCGCTTGGCCTCCTCATAGCGATGGCGGCCGATATCGTCATGGTCGATGATACCCATCCAATAGATTTCGGCGCCGAAATGGGCGGGCCGCCAGCGGAAGAACATCAGACCGTCGGCACCGTGGGCGACCGAGGAGAGCGCCATGCGGCGCAGCTCGCCCGGCTCCGGTGTCAGCGTGCAGAAGCCCGGCTGGCTGCCGAAGCCCGATTGCTGCTCGGGCACGATGTAATTGCCGGAGAAGCCGCGGCAGATATCGAGGTGCAGCGCCTGCACCTTGGCGTGGTTGCCGAGCCGTTGGAACTCGTCATAGAGCATCGGGTAGATGTCATAGCCGACGAAATCGAGATCCTTGCTGAACTGGCCGCGGAAATCGATGTCCCGCAAGCCGCCGAGGTTGTGGAAGACGAACCAGGAGGGTTTGACTGCGCGCAGGATCTCGACCTGGTCGTGCTGGAAGCGCGCGGTGGAGAAGGCGAGGAAGCGGTGGTAATCCTGCAGATGGCCGGGGCTCGGAAAGGTCGGGCCGAATTCGATCGGCAGCACCACCTGGTCGAAGCTGTCATAGGCCGTCGCCCAGAAATCGCCGCCCCAGGCGGCGTTGAGCTTCGCAATCTCGCGATATTTATCAGCGAGAAAGGTCTGGAATTCGGTGAGCGTCGCCTTGGAAAAGCTCTCCGGCATGCTGGTGTTGAGCTCGTTATCAGTCTGCCAGCCGACGACGAAGGGGTTGCCGCGATAATGCTCGGCCATCGCGCGGGTGATGCGCTTGCTGTATTCGCGGAAGACGGGGCTTGCCGTGTCGCAGTGCTGGCGCGAGCCATGGCTCATCGGCCGGCCCTTGCCGTCCACCCTTAAAATCTCAGGATGGGCCGCGGTCAGCCAGCGCGGCGGCGTGGCGGTCGGCGTGCACATGATGGTGTCGATGCCGTGGCGCCCGAGGATTGCTATGGCGCGGTCGAACAGGTCGAAATCATAGGTGCCGAGCTTGGGTTCCAGAATGTGCCAGGCGAATTCGGCCATGCGCACGACATTGAAGCCGGCTTTCGCCATGCGCTCGGCGTCGCGCTCCCAATAGCTCTCGTCGACATGCTCGGGATAATGCGGCGCGCCGACGAGGAAGCGGTCGGTCTTGACGGGGTTCCATACGGAGAGGGTCTTGTCGGGCACGGGCGGTCTTTCCTTATTTGTCGAGGATGGTCTTGCGGGCGCTGATCGTGCGGCCGCCGTCGGGAGAGAAGAGATAGAGCTCGTTCGCATCGAGCTTCAACGCCACCTTCTGCCCAGCGGCGAAGGGCGCGACGTAGGAAAGTTGCGCGGTGATGTTGCCGGTGCCGCTTTCCGACGCGATGGTGCGGAGATTGCCGGCATCGACATAGAGAATGGTCTCGCGGCCGAGATGCTCGACGAGGCGGACTTCGCCATGGATGGCTCCGCCCTCGCTGCCTTCGGCGACCACCGAGATCGCCTCCGGCCGCACGCCGAGCGTCAGGCTGGTTCCCTTCGCCAGCGCCGTCGGCTGGGCAAGCTCCACCGTCAGGGCCGCAAGGCCGGGCGCGGAGACCGTCACGCTGCGGCCGGATGTGTCGTCGAGGGTGACGGCGAGGAAATTCATTCTGGGCGCGCCGAGGAAGCCGGCGACGAAGAGATTGTCGGGGTTGCGGTAAAGCTCCAGCGGCGAACCGAGCTGCTCGATGATCCCCTTGTTCAACACGACGATGCGGCTTGCCATGGTCATCGCCTCCACCTGGTCGTGGGTGACATAGACCATGGTAGCGCCGAGCTCGGCATGCAGGCTGCTCAGTTCGACGCGCATCTGGGTGCGCAGCGCCGCATCGAGGTTCGACAGCGGCTCGTCAAATAGGAAAACCTCGGGCGAACGGGTGATCGCCCGGCCGATCGCCACGCGCTGCCGCTGGCCGCCGGAAAGCTGCTTCGGCCGCTTGTCCAACTGGTCGTCGATGCGCAGGATCTTGGCGGCGCGAGCGACCGCCGCCTCGATTTCGGCTTTGGGGCGCTTGGCCATACGCAGGCCAAAGCCCATATTCTCCGCCACCGTCATATGCGGATAGAGCGCATAGGACTGGAAGACCATGGCAATACCACGATCGCCCGGTTCCTGCCGGCTCACATCGCGGCCGTTGATCAGGATCTGGCCTGAGGAGATCGCCTCCAGGCCGGCGATGCTCTTCAAGAGCGTGGACTTGCCGCAGCCGGATGGCCCGACCATGACGATGAACTCGCCTTGCGCAACCGAAAGATCGATGCCGCGCAGCGCATGATAGGCGCCGTAATTCTTGTTGATCTCTCGAAGTTCGAGACTGGTCATGTCCTGGCCCTCTCTTGTTGAAACGGAAGACGCGCGCTCATCCCTTCACCGCGCCCATGGTGAGGCCGGCGATGAAATGCCGCTGCATCAGAAAGAACATCACGACGGGCGGCACGGCGACGACGATCGTGCCTGCCGAAACCAGGTTCCAGGCTGAGACCCACTCGCCGCGAAGATTGGCAAGACCCGCCGTCACCGGCTTGACGCTGTCGCTGACGGTCAGCACCACGGCCCAGAAATAGTCATTCCAGACGAAGGTGAAGATCAGGATGGCGAGCGCGGCAAGTGCCGGCCGCACCAGCGGGATCACCACATGGATGAGCGTCTGGAAGGGCGAAGCCCCTTCCGCCCGCGCCGCCTGGAACAGCTCGTCTGGCAATGCCGCGATGAAATTGCGCATGAAGAGCGTCGCGAACCCGGTCTGGAAGGCGACGTGGAAGATGATCAGCGCCACCGTGGTATCGATCAGGTCGAGGCGCACCATCAGGTCGCGCACCGGGATCATCATGATCTGGTGCGGCAGGAAATTGCCGCCGACGAAGAGCGCGAAGATCAGCATGTTGCCGGGAAAGCGGTAGCGCGACAGGACGAAGCCCGCGAGCGTCGAGAGCGTCAGCACGCCGATGACCGAGGGAATGGTGATAATCAGGCTGTTCAGGAAATAGCGCGCCATCGGCGTGTCGGTGAAGACGGCCCGGTAATTGTCGATGAGGCCGATCTCGGTCGGCCAGCCCCAGAGATTGCCGCCCATAACATCCGCCGTCGAGCGGAAGGAAGTGAGGATGATCGCAAAGAGCGGGCAGAGCCAGAGGATGAGCACGAGGACGACGGCCGAGACATAGAGCCGGCGCTGCCAGATCGCGCTTTCGGGAATGGGACGAGGATACATCAGCCTCCCCTCTCTTCGCTGCGGATGATGTGGGTGAGATACCAGGCGATAAAGACGGCCATGATCACGAAGAGCACCGAGGCAATCGCCGCGCCATAGCCGAAGCGGTAGGAGAAGATCGACTGCTCGTACATCTGGTAGGCGAGCACCGAAGACGAGCCGAACGGCCCGCCCGCGGTCATCACCGAGATCATGTCGAAGGAGCGCAGCGCGCCGACGACAGTCACCGCAATGGCGATGAAGGTGACTTGCGTCAGCTGCGGCAGCACGATGTGGCGCAGCATGTTCCAGCCCCTCGCCCCATCGACGCGCCCTGCCCCGATCAGCTCTTCGCTCAAATTGTTGAGGCCGGCGAGATAGAGCACCATACAGAAGGTGATCTGCGGCCACAGCGCCGCGATGACGATCGCGAAGGTGACGAAATGCTCATCGGAGAGCACTGCCGGCGCCACTGCCCCGAAGGCCCGGAAGATCAGCGCCAGCAGCCCGAAGTCCGGCGTATAGACCCAGGTGAAGACGACGCCCACCGTCACCGAGGCCAGCACCAGCGGAATGAAGAACAGTGATTTCAGGAAGCGCATGCCTGCGATTTTCTGGTTGACCAAGAGCGCGATGGCGAGCCCGATCGGCGGTGCCGCCATGAACATGACGAGCCAGATCAGATTGTTCTTCAACGACACGTAGAATTGCGGATCGTTATAGAGCTCGATGTAATTGCCGAGCCCGATCCACACCATCGGCCCGAACCCATCCCACTCGTGAATGCTGATCCAGACGCTGCGCACCGCCGACAACAGGATGACAGTGAAAAACAGCGCGATCGCAGGCGCGATGAGCAAAGTCGGGGTAAGCCACCAACGCTGGCGGCGCCATAATGTCTGCATCTCTGGAGCCTCAAATTACCTTGGGAGCGGGCTGATGCCCACCAACACCGCTAACAAGATCGGGCCACTCCCTCCTTCGTCATGCTCGGGCTTGTCCCGAGCATCTGCCCCCCTCCGATAGGGCAGCAGATCCTCGGCACAAGGCCGAGGATGACGTCGAGGGAGAGGCGGGCGTCGCGGGGCGACGCCCTCGGTTCGCTGGCAAAGCCCGCCAACCCCTCCTCCGTCATGCTCGGGCTTGTCCCGAGCATCTACCCCCTTCGATAGGGCAGCAGATCCTCGGCACAAGGCCGAGGATGACGTCGAGTGAAGAGTACGGCCGTCAACAAGCCGGGAGCGATCCGCCACCCTTCAAATCTTATAAATCCGCTTCCGCGTCCCCTCGAGCCGCGTCAGGATGGCCTTACGCCGGTCGGGCTTGGCCATGAACTCCTGGAAGCCGACGAGGCCGGCCTGGGCCATGTCCGGGTCGCTGTCGCGGTCGTAATATTGCGAGGTGCCCTGCACCGTCTTCATCGTCTCGACAGCGATATTGACGAGCGGATCCTTACTCGGCGGCAGGTCGTGGCGCGGCGGCACGTTGCCGCCCGGTTCTAGATAGGCCGCCAGGTTCTCCGGCTTGTAGAAATAGGCGAGGAAATCGCGCGCGCCCTGCTTGTTCTTCGCCTTGGCGGGGATATGAACCGAATTGACCGAGAACTCCTCGAAACGGCCGATCTTCGGATCGAGCACCGGGAAGGTTGCGTAGGCGAGCTGCGGCAGGTCCGCTTCGGTGAAGGCCGAACGCAGGAAGGCGCCGAGGTTCATGATGCCGGCCTTCTTCTGGGCCAGAAGTGCTGCGGCCTCCTGCCAGCCGAAAGAGGTATGGTTCGGGGTGAAGAAGCCCTTCGAAATCATCGCCTCCCAGTGGTCGAAGACCGGCGTCAGCGCCGGATCGAGATAGCTCATCTCGCCGTTCATCAGCGCCATGTGCCTGTCGAGCCCGTTGATGCGCAGATTCATCTGATCGAACCAGCCGGCCGCCGGCCACAATTCCTTGGTGCCGATCGCAACCGGGGTGATGCCGGCCGCCTTGCACTTGTCGCCATAGGCCAGGAACTCGTCGGCCGTCTTCGGCACGGTCAGGCCGTATTGATCGAACACGTCCTTGCGATAGAACATGCCCCAGAGCGTGCCGCCGGTGGGCAGGCCGTACTGCTTGCCGTCATCGGTGACGGCGCCGGCCGTGGCACCCAGCACGTCCTTGTACTTCTCCTTCGCGAAGAGGTCGGAAATATCGTCGAAAAGGCCGCGCTTGACGAAGGCGCGCATGCGGTTGCCCGAAAACCAGAAGCAGATGTCGGGCGCGCCGGCAACGAGATAGTTGCGGATCGCCGTCTTGTGCGCCTCGTGGTCCATATTGTTGATGACGACGTTGACACCGGCTTCCTTGCCGAAGCCCGCCGCGATCGACTTCAGTGCATCGAGCGCCGCGCCGTTATTCTCAGACGAGATGACGGTGACTTCCTGCGCCTGCGCGATCGCAGGCATCGGAAAGCTGCCCGTGACCACTGCCGCCGAAACCACGCCCGCCCCTTTCAGGAAGCTTCTGCGGGTGGTTGAGGGAAAATGCTTTAAGAATACCATTGAATTCCTCCCGGTTGATCGATCAACACCGCCTGGCCCGAGCCGCCTCCTCCTTGGAGCGCGCTCGGTCAGGCATTCAACGCGCCGATCCGGTGCCCTGACCTCCAACGTACAATCCCGCTGGCTCTGTTGATCGGCGGCCGAACTTATGCATAGATTGTGCAAGCCCGCAATAATTAATTTACAAAATTAAGGAATTCATCGTGAAGCTGAAAGGCGACCAGACCACGGCGAGAGCCATGAACCGACGCCTCATCCTCAACCTTCTCCGCCGCGAGGGGCCGAGGAGCCGCGCCGATATCGCGACGGTGATTGGCTTGAGCCCAGCCGCCGTCACCTTCGTCGTCGCCGATCTGCTGGAGGAAGGCATCGTCACCGAAGGCAAGGCAGTGCCGGGGCCTGCAGGCCGCCGCCCGATCCCGGTCGAGATCAATTACGAGCACTCGCTCGCCGTCGGTTTCAAGCTGATGGTGGATTCGGTGGAGTGTGTCGCGACCGACCTCGCCACCAACCCCGTCGCCGCCATGCGCGTCGGCCTGGAGGGCCATGATCCCGATTATGTCGCCGATCTCCTGGCGGGCACCGTGCCCGAACTGGTCAAGCTCGCCGGCCGCCCGAAGGCCAAGCTCGCCGGCATTGGCATCTCCATGCCCGGCGTCATCAACCACGAGCAGACCGCCTGCGTGCGCAGTCACCGCTTTAAATGGGATAATGTTCCGCTGGCCTCGCTGGTGGCAAGCCGCGTCCACGTGCCGGTTTGGCTGGAGGACGATACCAACGCCTATGCCATCGCCCAGCAGCTCTTCGGCCTCGGGCGCCAGCACCGCAACATGGCGGTTCTCGCTGTCGGCGTCGGCATTAGCTGCGCCCTGGTCATCGACGGCAAGCTATATCGCGGCGCCAATGGCGCGGCCGGCAAGTTCGGCCACACGCTGTTCGAGGAGAACGGCCGCCTCTGCGAATGCGGCAAGCGCGGCTGCCTGATGGCTTATCACTCCGAGCTCTCGATGCTGCGCCGCTGGCGCGAAACGACCGGCCGCGACGAACTCGGCCTCCCCGAACTCCGCGAAGCGCTTTCATCAGGCGACGCGACCGCCACCACCCTCGTCGCCGAATCAGGCCGCGGCATCGGCACCGCCCTCGCCAACCTCGTCAACATCACCGACCCCGAAGTCGTCGTCGCCGGCGGCGAAGCCGTCTCGCTTGGCGATCCGTTCCTTAACCCCCTCCGCGAAGCCCTCTCCGCCCGCACCTTCCGCGCCGCCCCGCCCCTCCTCCCCGACTGGGAAGACAACTCCTGGGCGCGGGGAGCGGCGGCGCTGGTGACGCAGAAGATCTTCGACTTCGAATCATCCGGCGGCGTGACGGATATTGCGAGGCTGGGCGTCAGAGGTTCGGCGGCTTAAGAAAAGAGCGACGAGTTGTCCTGCCTGACAGGTGCTGCCATGTAGCCGTCGAATCCTATATAAGCCGCCCTCTTCGCGAGACGCTGGCCGCCCCGAGCTATCCCGAACGAGTTTTAATCGGCGTACCGCTTCCGCGTGGCCCGGTTGCAATTCCCGTTTACGCGATTACTTTTTTTGCTGGGAGTAAATTTCCGTCGGTGACAACAAGAAATGACCGGAGCAAGCCATGTGCCGTAACATAAAACCTCTGTTCAATTTCGATCCGCCGGCGACGGACGAGGAGATTCATGATGCCGCGCTCCAGTTCGTGCGCAAGCTCAGCGGAACGACCAAGCCGTCAAAGCGCAATGAGGCCGTGTTCGAACGCGCGGTCAGTTCGATTGCTGCTTGCGCCCGCGAATTGCTCGTTTCACTGGAGACATCCCAACCGCCGCGCGATCGCGAGGAAGTAGCGGCGAAGGCGCGCGCGAGATCCGCGATGCGGTTTGCGTAAGAAAATCCTCGCTTGCAGGAAATCTTAGGCGGTCTGCAGATACACAAGCTTACAAAATGGCAGGTTTCCCGACACATGCCTGGTTCAATCATCGACTGAAATGGCGACACGGCCAACGAGCCGGAAACGATCAATTCAGGAAGAATGACACGATGAAAATGATCCAGGCTATGGCGCTCGCCCTTCTCCTCGGCGGCGCGGCGGCGGCGCATGCGGAGCAGCCGATAGAACGCACCGACCTCATCAAGAACGATATCCACGTGCCGGGCCACGAGGTCGTCCAGGTGCGCGTTGACATCGCTCCGGGCGTGCTCGCACCGAACCACTCGCATCCCGGCGAAGAGGTCGCTTACGTTCTCGAGGGGACTCTGGAATATCGGCTCGACGGCGGGGAGCCGGTGACGCTCAAGGCTGGCCAGTCCCTGTTCATCCCCTCCGGCGTAGTGCACTCGGCAAAGAACGTCGGCAGCGGCAGGGCTTCGGAGTTGGCGACCTATATCGTTCGCAAGGGCGAGGCGCTGGTCGTGCCCACCAGGTGAGGCCGTCAGGATTGGGGCGGGCGCAGGCAGCGCTCGCTGCCGGGATTTCTAGCCGCCCGCCCCTCGTGTGACTTGAGGACGATGCAGGAGTGCGCTGTCTATTGCTGCTGTTGCGACTGCGCAGGCGGCGGTGTGCCGATCTTGTCCAGAACCTTCTTGGCCAGGGCCGGGTCGCTCTGCGCCGCCGTCAGGATAGAGGAGTACTCCTCGACAGAGATCGCGTTGGAGGCTTTGACGGTATCGACCATCTGCTTCTTGGCCTCCTCCTGCAACTTTTGCTTGGCGGCTTCGTCCTTCGTCGCGTCGATCTTGGCCGAATATTCCTGCCTGACCTTATCGACCTGCACATAGGCAACGGCAAAGGCCTCGAGTTTCTGATCACTGACGGGGGCAGCCGCACCGGTACCACCCTGTCCTTGCATCGGCGCCTGGCCCTGTGCCGGCGGCTGCTGTTGCGCCTGGGCAAGCTCGGCCGCGGATGCCGGGCTGAGAGCCAGCAGACTGAACACCGCGGCTGTCATCGTTGCGAGGGATGTGTAACGAGTGATCATTTTCATTCCTTTTCCGGTGATTTTGGACGGCAGCAAGACCGCCTCGGTCGATCGCTCAGCCGCTTAAAAGGCTGGCGAGGTCGCAACGATGAAGCCTGAAAAGGGCTCAGTGCGGCGATAACAGGGCCATTTGCTGACGATTGAGCGGCAGCTTTGTGGCCCGAAGTCAGCCGCTACTTCGCAAACTTTCGTGCGCCCATCACGCAGAGAATAACGGCGACCGTCACGCCAAGCATCGCCCACGTCACTGGCTCGTGCAGTAGGGTGGCGGCGAGCGCCAGGCCGAAGAAGGGCTGGAGCAGCTGCAGCTGGCCGACGGCGGCAATGCCGCCCTGCGACAGGCCGCGATACCAGAAGATGAAGCCGATCAGCATCGAAAACAGCGAGACATAGGCAAGGCCGACGAGCGCCGGAGTTTCGATGCCGGCAAAACTTGCCGGTCGGTAAAGAAACGCGACCGCGAGCATTACCGGCAGCGACAGCACCAGCGCCCAGGAGATTACCTGCCAGCCGCCGAGCGTGCGCGACAGCCTGCCGCCTTCGGCATAGCCGAGGCCGCAGACGAGGACGGCCGCCAGCATCAGGAGATCGCCGAGCGGCGACGCGCTCAGCCCCTGTGTCAAGGCAAAACCCGCCACCAGCGCACTGCCGAGAATGGAGAAGAGCCAGAAGGCCGGCCTTGGCCGCTCGCCGCCGCGGATGACACCGAACGTCGCCGTGGCCAGCGGCAGGAGACCAATGAAGACGATGGAATGGGCCGAAGTGACATGCTGCAGCGCCAGCGCCGTCAGCAGCGGAAAGCCCACCACGACGCCGAGCGCGACGACGACAAGCGAGACGATATCGCGCCCCGACGGCCGCTTTTCACGAAAGGCAATCAGCAGGCAGAGCGCCAAAGCCCCGGCGATCGCCGCGCGCGCGACGGTTAGAAACACGGGATCGAACTGCGCCACCGCAACACGGGTCGCCGGCAGCGAACCGCTGAAGATCACCACGCCGATCAAGCCGTTGATCCATCCTGCCGTCATGCGTTCCATTCTGCACTCTTCCTTCCAGACGCCTGCCGTCCAAACCGCCCCCGGCTCTTGAACGACAAGCATGAAAACAACGACTTGAGGCACGTCACCTGAATCAAATTCGCGGCGACGCGCTGCGACCTTTATCGGTCAGGACGGATGGCCAGGACAGTGACAGTCTGATACGATTTCGACAAACTGTTATGGTTCGGAAAGCAATACAGATGAACGAAGAACAGGCAGGACGCACGCGCGTCGAGACGGTGGTCGCGACAATACGCCAACGCATTGCCGGACGCAGCCTGACGCCGGGTGCGAGACTGCCCTCGGTGCGTGGGCTGGCAGCCAGCATGAAGCTGTCGACATCGACCGTCGTCGATGCCTATGAGCGCCTGGTCGCCGAAGGCGCGATCCTGGCGAGACCAGGCTCCGGCTTCTACGTCGCCAACCAGGCAGCGCCCTTTGCGCTTGCCGAAACCGGGCCGAAACTCGACCGCGCCGTCGATCCGTTCTGGATATCGCGGCAATCGCTGGAGGCCGGCGAGAGTGACCTGAAGCCCGGCTGCGGCTGGCTGCCGCCCGCCTGGCTGCCGGGCGAAGCGATGCGCCGCGGGCTCAGAACGCTTTCCCGCGCCGATGGGCCGGCGCTTGCCGATTACGGCCAGCCGCTCGGCCTGCCGCCACTGCGCCAGCTGATTTCGCGGCGCATGGGCGAACGCGGCATCGAAGCCTCGCCGGATCAGATCATGCTGGTCGAATCCGGCACCCAGGCAATCGATCTGCTTTGCCGATTTCTGCTGGAGCCGGGCGACACGGTGCTGGTCGACGACCCCTGCTACTTCAACTTCCATGCGCTGCTGCGCGCCCATCGGGCCAAGATCGTCGGCGTGTCCTACACCCCGTCCGGCCCCGATATCGACCAGTTTGCCCAAGTCGTCGCTCATGAGCGGCCGCGGCTCTACATAACCAACTCCGCCATTCACAACCCTACCGGCGCGGTTCTTTCCCCCGTGACGGCCCACCGGCTTCTGAAACTTGCCGACCAGTTCGACCTCACCATCATCGAGGACGATATCTTCGCCGATTTCGAATATTCGCCGGCGCCTCGCCTTGCCGCCTTCGACGGGCTCGAGCGGGTCATCCACATCGGCAGCTTTTCGAAGACCTTGTCGGCCTCCGCCCGCTGCGGCTTCGTCGCCGCAAAACCGGAATGGATCGACGGCCTGACCGATCTCAAGATCGCCACCTCCTTCGGCGGTGGCCGGCTGACGGCCGAACTCGTGCTGAACGTCTTGAGCGATGGCAGCTATCGCAAACATATGGAGACGCTGAGAAACAGGCTTTCCCGGGCGATGGGCGAGGTCTCGGCCCGGCTGAAGGGTCTGGGAATAACGCCCTGGCTGGAGCCCCAGGCCGGCATGTTCCTTTGGTGCCGTCTGCCGGGCGGCGTCGATGCGGCCGATGTGGCGCGGGCCGCGTTAGAAAGGAAGATCGTGCTGGCCCCCGGAAACGCTTTCAGCCTGTCGCAGTCGGCCACGAATTTCATGCGGTTCAATGTGTCGCAGACGCTGGATGCGAGAGTGTTTGCGGTGTTGGGCGATGTGTTGGGGAGGTAGAGGGGATGCAAGGTAGCCGCTTGCGGGACCTTTGATGGTCTGGCCCCCAACCTCCCCCCATTCCTGTGACGAGCACAGGAATGGGAGGAGGAAAAGGTAAGCGCAAAGCCACGGTGGAGCGAGCTGCAGAGCACCTCACCACCATCTTACTAAAACGACCGATTGAGCGCCTTATCGTTCTCGAGCCGCGTCACACAGCCCTCCAGCTTAGCGAGCAGCAGGTCAAAGTCGAGCGGCTTGGTTAGATAATCCGCAGCACCGGCCCGCAGGCCGGCGAGCGTGTTTTCCCGATCTGTTAGCGCCGTCAGCATGATGAAGGGAATGTTGGAGAGCTCCGGGTGATTGATCTGGATTTCCGCCAGAAGCTGGTGCCCATCCATGACAGGCATGGAAATGTCGCTGATGACGATATCAGGCCATTTCGACAGGATCATTTCCAGGCCCTCTGCGCCGTTCGAGGCCTCGAACGTCCTGTATCCGGCGTCGCTCAACTCTTCGACGAGGAGATTCCGGATCTCGACTTCGTCTTCTATGCACAGGACTGTAACCATAAGCTCTTCCTTAAGCTGCGACTTGTTGATCCGACAATAGAAACTCTATTGGCAGAGAAATGGTGAATGTTGTGCCTTTGCCAAGCTCACTCGTCACCTCGACGGTGCCGCCGTGCAGCTCGATAATCTGCTTGACGACGTTCAGACCAATGCCGGTTCCGGCGATACCCGTCGCGCTGCGGGCGCGATAATAAGGTTGAAACAGTTTCGGCAGATCATCCGCATCCATGCCGATGCCGCTATCGGCAAAGGCGATTTCCACCAGTTTCGCGTCAACCCGGGCGTGAACATAAATGTCGGGCGCATCGGGCGAATATTTGACGGCGTTCGAAATCAGATTGGTGAAGACCTGCTCCATCGCGCTTCGATCGAAGGTCAATACGTCAGGTATGAGATCGAGATCGAGATGGAAGATATGCGAAGGGCTGAACTCGCGCTGTCGACTGCAGCAGGTGATGAGCAAGGCTTTCAGATCATCTTCGCTCCGTTTCAGTATGATCTGTCCGGTTTCGAGCCGGCCGCTCGCAAGGATGCTCTCCATGAGATCGACCATGCGCATCACCGCGCTGCGGATCACTCCGGCCTTTTCGTGAACATACTCGCCGCTGACGTTGGTCGTAGAGCGGCAGAGCCGCTGGGCGGCTGCGTCGATGATAGCGAGCGGCGTTCGAAATTCGTGCGAGGCCATGGCGACGAACCGGCGCTGTAGCGCATTCACCTGGCGCTCGTGCACCAGCAGGCGATCCAGCTCTTCCCTTTGTCGTTCGATCTCGGCCGTTCGGTCCGCCACCATCTCTTCCAGATGGTTGCGGTGGTGCGTGATCTCGGCCTGACTGTCCAGCAGAATCAGCGAAGTGCGATGCAATCCCCGTCCGAGCCAGAACACCGCAGCGATCAACAGGGCAAGGCAGCCGAGCCCCGCCGGCGCTATCTGCTGAAGCAGCATGAAGCCCGGCCGGATCGGCTGCCACACCAGATAGCCGATCACCCCACAGTCATAAGACGAGACAGGCACTTGCGCCCGCTCGTCGTCACCCTTCGAAGGGGAAAAATGCAACCCTTCGAGCCGCGCATAATGGGCGATGCTTTCAGCCGCTTTTCCGTCGATGAACTTGACCGAGACGGCGATGAACTCCTGACCCGCTTCGATTTGCATCCTTGTCGAACTCGGCAGAATGGGGCGCGCGCTTGTTATCGCCGGTCTGTTGCCAATCAGGATCGTACGTACCCTGGCCAGCTGGCCAAGCGGTTCGCCACCGGTCCTTTTGCGCTCGACGAGAGCCACCCGAGCCTCGCCCGCCAGCGCCGTCATTTCCTCGCCATCGTCGCTTCCGAGGCGCGGTGGCATAGTGTCCGTCCCGTCGCGGAATGCAAACAGCAGGCGATTGGTATCGTCGAAGATGTAGGTCCTATCGTGTCCAAAATATTGACTCGTCCAGCGGCCGACGTTGTCAAGCAACCATTCATGGTTCCGCTGCTTGGAATAAAGGAAGGCGTCGTCCCATTTCGTGACGCTTTCCTGTTCCCGGGGAAGTGCCTTGATCTGCTCATCCAGTCCTTGTCGCACAAAGTCGGCCTGGCGGCGTAAGTAGAGATCATCGACCTTCACGGCGGCAAGCCACGCAAATCCACACAGCAGCACGGCCGCCGCACAGGTGAGCGCCACCAGAACGAGCGTGATGTGCGATGTGAGCCTTACCTTCAATACTCGCAACCCTTTGATGGCGCCCGTTCCCTCGAAATTGACACGCAAAGGTTGACGGAGGATGAATTATGCGCTTCGGTGCGGGTCTGCGGCACGTCTGTCTTGAATATCTCGCTGTCTGCGAAGGAGACCTTGTGGCCGCAATGACACCCAAAACGTCAGGCATCAGCGTCGAACCGATCACTGCTGCGCATATCGACAGTTTTCATCGCGCCCTCGACCTGGTCGCGCGAGAGAAAAAATACCTGTCCATGCTGGAAGCCACGCCCCTGCTGCAGACGCGTGCGTTCGTGACGGGCATGATCGCAAAAGGCAATCCGCAATTCGTTGCTGTGATAGGCGAAGAGGTCGTCGGCTGGTGCGATATCAGCCGGCATTTCTTCCCGTCCCATGCTCATCGCGGCAAACTCGGCATGGGAATTCTTCCCACCTATCGCGGCCAGGCTCTCGGGCGGAAGCTCATATCGCGCGAAAGCTCCAAGAGAGCCTCATCCTGAGGTGCCCCGCAAGGGGCCTCGAAGGACGAGGCGGGTGCTTTGACGCCGGCTTCTTGCAGGGAGCAGCACCCGCACCCGGCGGCGCAGCGCTCATGGCCGGCGCACGGCGCGAATCTTGCCGCTGTTGCCTCCGCCACAGAAGAAGCAGCCGCCGCCGTCGGATTCGAGGCCGGAGACGCCGGCGCCTTCGGGCATGTCGAGCCGCTCCAGCACCTCGCCCGTCTGTGGATCGATGCGTCTGACGTCGCTGTCGTCGCCTTCCCAGGTGCCGTGCCAGAGCTGGCCATCGACCCAGGTGACGCCTGTCACGACCCGGTTGGATTCGATGGTGCGCAGGATCTTGCCGGTTTCGGGATCGATCTGATGGATTCTGCGGCCGCGATGCTGGCCGACCCAGAGCGTGCCCTCGGCCCAGGCAAGGCCGGAATCGCCGCCGTTGCCGGGGGCCGGGATGGTGGAAAGAATCTGGCCGGTCTTCGGGTCGATCTTGTGAATGACGTCCTCGGCGATTTGATAGAGGAATTCGCCGTCGAAAGCCGTGCCGGCGTGGGAGGCGACCTCGATCGACCGCACCACCTCGCCGCTGTCGGGATCGAGCGCGTTCAGCCTGTCGCCTGAGGCGAACCAGATATGCCGCCCGTCGAAGGTGACGCCGTGAACGCGCTCCGCACCGGGAAAGGGTCCGTATTCACGCAGAATGGTCGCAGCCGATGTCTTCATGTCTTCCTCCTTATCGGTTGACCCATACTAGTCGCTCGGTAGCGGTCCCGGGAGTAACAAGATCGTCGGGAAAGAGGAGAGCGGCGGGCTCATCCAGCGGCGCGCCCGGCCGCGTCCGATCGCTTGCACCTTCTCCTCGCCGGCGAGCGCATCCAGCGCCCGCTGCACAGTGCGCGGACTGGTGCCGAGCGCGATCGCCAGCGCCGAACTCGACCACGCTTCGCCATCGGCGAGGAAGGCGAGTACAGCCGCATGCGGCCCTTCGACGAGCGGGGCAAGCACTGCAGCCTCAGCAGCGCCGGCAGGGCAAAGGGCAAAGCCGCGCTTGGTAGCCGAGACTTCCGCCAGCCCGGCTAATTCCGCGCGCAGCCGGCCGATCTCGACGCGCAGCCGGGCGCGATGCGATTCATCGGCATGCTTGCCGCGGAAGGCGCGTGCAATCAGCGCGCCCCGCGACACATCCGCCGGCCAAGCTTCGGCAAGCGCACGAGCGAGCGCGAAAAGCACAGGCCGGCTCGCGAGCGACACCATCGCGCCGGCGGCGCGCACGACATGGCGGCAGGCGTCAACGACGAGCGTGCCGCCGGAAAAGAGCGCCTCCACCTCGGCAAGCAGCAGCGGGCGCTCGTTGCCGCGCAGAACCATCCGCGCCGCCGGCATACTGAGCACATGTCCAGCGGTTTCGACTTCCGCCATCAGCACAGGCATGTCGGCCCGCCGCGCCGCAAGCTGTGCGCGGTCGAGTGCGGCGCGTGCCGCATGCGTGCGCAGGCGCCGAACGGCGATCCCAACCGCAACAAGCTCATGGGCGGCCCGCAAGGTCGGCGGCAGCGGCGTCGGGTCGAGCGCGGCCAGCGCCTGCTCGGCTTCGTCAAGGCGGCCGATCAGCACCAGCCGGCGAATGGCGATATTGCCGGCATGGGCAGCGTTGACCCGGTCGCCATGCGCTTCCAGAACCTTGCGCGCCGCCTCCAGCGTCTTCGGCGGCCAGGTGAGATCGCGCGAGACGAGCGCGATCTCGGCCTCGGCGACGACACAGCGGGCGCGGGCCACCGCCTCCCGCGGTCCGAAAGCGCGTGCGGCACTTTTCAGCAGCGCCTTGGCGCGAATGAGGTCACCGAGCTGCGCCATGGCGATGCCGCGTAGCGCCAACGCCGGCGCATCGTCGCGCAGCGCCACCCGTTTCAGTGCGCCAAGCGTGTCGCCAGATGCCAGCGCCTGCGCAGCAGCCGTAATTAGCGAGTCCATTCAAATCCCGTCACACTTGTCACTCCCGGCGTTTGTCCCTCCGGCCGTAATCTTCGCTCAACGGCAGGCAACCGAGCCAGATGCTACGACGAGACACAGGCAAAGGAGAAGACCCATGACGGCAATGCTGAACGCAACCCGCGAGCAATGGCTGGCGGCGAGACTTGATCTGCTCGAGGAGGAAAAGGAACTGACGCGGCAAAGCGATGCGCTGGCGGCCAAACGCCAGCAATTGCCCCGTGTGAAAATCGACAAGGACTACCGCTTCGATACCGAAGGCGGCGGTGCTTCGCTGAAGGATCTGTTTGGCGGGCGTTCGCAGCTTCTGATCTACCACTTCATGTTCGGGCCGGATTACAGCGCCGGATGCCCCTCCTGCTCGTCGATCGCCGACGGCTTCAACGGCTTCTTCGTCCACCTGGCAAATCACGACGTCGCCTTCTGGACGGTCTCGCGCGCGCCGCTCGCAAAGCTGGAGGCCTTCAAGCGGCGCATGGACTGGAGCTTTTCCTGGGCCTCGTCGGCGGGCAGCGATTTCAACGCCGACTTCAGCGTCTGGTTCAGCCCGGAGCAGCAGCGTCTCGGCGAGATCGAATACAACTACCGTCGCGAACCGCCCGCCCCCGAACCGGCGGCGGGCAAGACAGTGCCGCAATGGCAGTCGCGCGACAGCGACGAACCCATCGTCCAGATCGCTACGATGACCGGCACCGACGTTCCCACCTATACCCGCGACCGCCCGGGCGTCAGCGCCTTCGAACTCATCGACGGCGGCGTCTACCACAGCTATTCCAGCTATGCGCGCGGGCTCGACGGGCTCTGGGGCATGTACCAATGGCTGGACCGCGCGCCGAAGGGTCGCAACGAAGCCGGCATCTGGTGGCGGCACCACGACCGCTATGGCAAGGAGTGACTGTCATGGCACTCTTCGCTCACGTCCCGAAACGGGCTGACGCCAGCCCCTCCCTCGACACAGACAACTGGCTGTCGCTCGCCGCCGCTGCTGACGAACCCGCCGGCGAGCCGGCCAAAGCCGCTCTCGCCGCCGATTTTCTGTCTCTCGCCGCCGCCCCGACCTTAGCGATCATGGCGCTGCTGACGGCCGCAACCGGCAGCGCCGACGTGATCTGCACCACCACGCCCGATACCTTCCCGCTGACCGGAATGGTGCCGATGTACCTGCTGATGACTGGCTTCCACCTGGCTCCGTGGCTACGCCTTGTTAGTGGGGGCATGAAGCGATGGTGATGGTCTTGCCTGTGCTCGTCACACGAACGGAGGAGAGGGCGTGCCACACGGCATGCCATACAAACCTCCAGCATCTGCGCCATCCAACCCGGCTACCAGAACCGGTGCCGGCTATCCAACGCCAGCCGCCGGCGTGGGTACGTCCTCGGCGCAGCGGCGCCGATCGCCAGCACAGCAACCGCGATGAGACCGAGGAGGAGCGGCGCCGAATACCTGTGCCGCGATCGGAGCCCGCCATCGATCCGGGCGGCGTCGGTCGAGGGCCAGTAGAGATTGCCGTCGCTTTCGGCGGCGCGCGGCGCCCGCTTGAAATAGGCGGCCATCAGCCGGCCGAGAGCCCTGGCGGCAAGATTGGGTCCCAGCAGATGGGCAAGCCGCGTCGCAGTGGTGACCACGCCGACCGTGGTGGTGGCGCGCGGCGACCTGGCGACGCCGACGATCGCCTCTGCGACGCGGCGCGCATTGAGAACCGGCGGCGGCGCGGTGACCTGGCGGCCGATATAATTGGCGCCATGGCTGAGGCCCGGTGTATCGACAAAGGCGGGATAGACGTCGCATATGTGAATGCACGGCTTGTCGGCCACCTCCGGCCGCAGTGCTTCGGAGAAGCCGCGCAGGCCGAACTTGCTGGCGCTATAAGCCGCCGCGAATGGCGCCGCCGCAAAGCCACCGAGCGAGATCATGTTGATGAAGACACCCCTGCCCTGCTTCAGGAAGATCGGCAGCACCGCGTGAGCATCGTTCATGTGGCCGAGCAGATTGGTGCGGATGATCTGCTCATGCGCCTCAATCGGCGTCTCCTCGAACCGACCGATCGCCCCGACGCCGACATTGCTCACCCAGACGTCGACGTCGCCGAGCGTCTTCGCCTTGTCGGCCAGCGCCCGCACGGCAGCAGGCTCTGTGACGTCGGTGACAACGGATATCGCCTCCGCACCGAGGCCTCTGCACGTTTCCGCAACTTTTTCCAAAGCCTCGCCGTTACGAGCGGCCAGCACCAGCCTGCTTCCGCGCCGCGCGAATGCTTCGGCAGTGGCCTGGCCGATGCCGCTCGATGCTCCCGTGATGACGACCACCGCATTTTCGAGATTGATAGACATCGTTCCGCCTCTCTGTCCTAGGGAAAGCCGGCGCCACAGCAGCGCATCATCAAAACACCTTCGTGAAAGCGGAGTTCCCGAACGACCATCGCTCCTTGCGTATCCGCGCGCCGGTCCGGGAAATGCGACTCATTTCCCGACATTTACGAGCGTTGCCTCGCGTCCCGCTTCAGCAAGCGCCTCCGGCCAAGCGCGCCATTCCATTCCGGTTGTGATTGTCTTGCCCACCGAAACTATGCGATGACCGATCCATCATGAGATGCAACGGATAAAGGCGCGGCATGAAGAAGATCGGTTTTCTCTCGTTCGGGCACTGGACGCCCTCGCCTCAATCGCAGACGCGTTCGGCGGGCGATGCGCTGCTGCAGTCGATCGACCTTGCCGTGGCGGCCGAGGAGCTCGGCGCCGATGGCGCTTATTTCCGCGTGCACCATTTCGCCCGGCAGCTCGCCGCCCCCTTCCCGCTGCTTGCCGCCGTCGGCGCCAAGACCAGCCGGATCGAGATCGGCACCGCGGTCATCGACATGCGCTACGAGAACCCGCTCTATATGGCCGAGGATGCCGGTGCTGCCGATCTCATCGCCGGAGGGCGGCTGCAACTCGGCATCAGCCGCGGCTCGCCTGAACAGGTGATCGACGGCTGGCGTCATTTCGGCTATGCGCCGCCGGAAGGTCAGAGCGAGGCCGAGATGGCCAGGCATCATGCCGAAGTTTTCCTCGAAGTGCTGCGCGGCGAAGGCTTCGCCAAACCGAACCCGCGCCCGATGTTTCCGAATCCGCCCGGCCTGCTGCGTCTCGAGCCGCATTCGGAGGGCCTGCGCGAGCGCATCTGGTGGGGGGCGAGCTCCAACGCCACCGCCGTCTGGGCAGCCAAGCTCGGCATGAACCTGCAGAGCTCGACGCTGAAGGACGACGAGACCGGCGAGCCGTTCCACGTCCAGCAGGCCGACCAGATCCGCGCCTATCGCGACGCCTGGAAGGAAGCCGGCCACACGCGTCGGCCGCGCGTCTCGGTCAGCCGCAGCATCTTCGCGCTGGTAGACGAACGTGACCGCGCCTATTTCGGCTACGGCAACGACGAGGGCGACAAGATCGGATTCATCGACGAGAAGACCCGGGCGATCTTCGGCCGCAGCTACGCCGCCGAACCTGACGTGCTCATCAAGCAGCTTGCGGAAGACGAGGCGATTGCCGAGGCCGACACGCTGCTGCTCACCGTGCCCAACCAACTCGGCGTCGCCTACAACGCCCACGTCATCGAAGCGATCCTCACTCACGTCGCTCCCGCGCTCGGCTGGCGCTGACGGCGAGGCTTGTTGGCGCGAGCCTTCGATTTGGGCGGTGGTGACGCGAAACGGCAGCTGTCGCCGACCACCATCATTTCGATGCGCCCGGGACCTAAGTGGCGCGGCCGACGTTGATGGTGCGAGCCTTGAATCGGTCACATCGCGACCGAGTTAAGGCTGCAGTTGAATCGCTCGAGTTGCCTTCATGCCGCGCACGAACCTGAACGATATCCTGATCTTCATGGCCGTCGTCGATGCCGGAAGCTTTATCGCCGGCGGCCAGGCCATGGGCCTCTCTCGTTCGGCAGCCGGAAAGGCTGTTACTCGCCTGGAAGAGCGGCTCGGCGCGCGCCTGCTCAACCGTACGACGAGGACACTGAGCCTGACCGATGAAGGACGAGTGTTCTACGATCACGGGCTGCAAATCCTGACATCGGTCGACGAGGCGGAGGCGAGCATTGCCGGGCAAAGCGGTGTGCCGCGAGGCGTTCTCAGGCTCGCCGTACCCGATGTCTTCGGACCGCTTGTCGGGCTCCCTTTGCTCGACAAATATCTTCGCACCTGGCCCGACGTGCAGGTCGAAGTGAGCCTCACCGATCGCCCGGCCGAGCTTCTCGACAATGGCTTCGATGTGGCGATCGGATTTGGCGCAACGCCGTCTGCGGCCGACAGCCGATTGATCACGCGCGTCATCGGCAGTGACAAGGTGCTGCTCTGCGCCTCGCCCTCCTACCTCGCCGAACGCGGCGTTCCGCGCGAGATAGCGGATCTCGCCGCCCATGATTGCCTGTTCTTCACCAGTCGCGGGCAAAGGCAGGCCTGGCGCTTTCGCAGCGGCGGCGGCTGGATCAAGGCACAGGGGCGCAGCCGCCTGAGGCTCGACAGCGGTCAAGCCGTCCGCGATGCCGCCCTGGCCGGCCTCGGAATCGCGCTTCTGCCGGACTTCCTCATTGCCGCCGATTTGACCGCCGGCCGTCTCCGGCAAGTCCTCCCTGATCTAGAAACCGACGACACGAAGATCGTGGCGCTTTACTCCGACAAAGGCGTGCTGGAGCCGCGCGTCCGCTGCTTCATCGATCTGTTGCTCGAGGAAATCGGAGGTCAAGGCCAGGGTCTGCGCGGGCTCACGCCACAGCCTTATCAAAACCGCGAAAGCTCTTGAGCGCTAGCGGAGAGAGGGTCGCGGCGAGATAGGCGAGCCCACCGAGGAGCATCGCTGCGCCAAGCCCGGTCGTGCTGATCAGCGCGCCGCCGACGAGGCCGCCGAAGGGGATGAGGGCAAAGCAGAGGGCGGCGTTCATCGCGGTAACGCGCCCGGTCAGCGGCTTGGGAATGCGCTCGAAGATCACTGCCGACAGGATAGGGTTGAGGAAACCGGAGGCAAAGCCGGCGATTGCGAGCGTCGGAAAGATGGAGCCGAGCCGCGCATCCACCGCGAGCACCACAAAGCGTGGGCATCCGGTCAAGAGGAAGGCCACGGTATAGACGATCAGACGCGGCATGCGCTCGCCGATAACAGCGGCAATCGCCGCACCCGCGATCGAAGCGCCGGAGAAGGCGGCGAACAGCGCTCCGAGCAGCTCCGGCCCATGACCGGCGTTCTTCGTCCAGACGGGCAGCAGCACGGCGTAATAGGCCTGATCGAGCAGATTGGTGATCGCCACCATCGTGACAATGCTGACGAGCACGGCATCGCTGCGCAGAAAGCGCCAGCCTTCCCGGAGATCGTCGAGATAGGAAGACAGGTTGCCCGACGGAGCGTCGGGCGCGACGGGCCGCTCGGGAGCGCGCCGCATGCCGGGTATGCCGGTCGCGACGACCAGCGCTGCGCCGGCGAAGGTGGCGGTGTTGACGAGGAGCGCCTGACCCGGGCCTATCAACCCGATCAATGCGCCGGCGCCGGCAGCGCCCACCGTTGAGGCCAGCCGTTCGATGGCGCTGGAGACGCCGGTCACCCGTTCGAGCGGCACGGCTGCCAGCGCAGCGATATCGGGAACCATCGCTTGCTTGGCGGCATCGGAAGGCCCCCGCAGCACGCCCATGACAAAAACGACGGGCAGCAGCACCGGCACGGTCAGCATGCCGAAGAGATCGAGAAGCGGCACCAGCCCGACCGCGATTACGGAGGCCGTGTCGCAGATGATGGCGATGCGCTTGGCGCCGATGCGGTCGATCAGCGGCCCGCCGAGCGCCTTGGCGAGCACATAGGGCAGCATCTCCATCAGCGCCGTCAGCCCGGTGAGTACAGGGCTGCCCGTGGCGCTCAGCACCAGCCAGGGAATGGCGATGGTCGATAGCCGGGTGCCGGAAAGCGAAAGCGTCTCTGCGGCGGCAAGCGCCAGGAAAGGCTTGCCCTTTCTCACGGCTCGTCCTCTCGCTCGCGGTGCGGCAGGCGGCCCGGAAAGGGGAAAGCGTGCAGCATGACATAGAAAGGAACCATGTCAGGATTCCCGGACGCGGCCTCCCCCAGTGGTGGGGCGGCCCGCATGGCTTCCAGGATGATATCGCTCAGCCGTTTCGTCAGGGCCTCGGCCTGTTCCGCCGTCATCGGGATGATGATGTCGTCGGCCGCCGTCGCCCTGCGCCATTCCGCTGGGAGCTCGGCATATTCCTCCAGCGCCTGCTGCATCTGGCCGACCTGCAGCGAGAGGGCCGCCTGGTTGAAGGCCATGTCGAGATCGAGCGCCTCGCCTTCGGCTTCGGTCGGGGGAACCGAGGTCAGCTCATGGCTGGCGCGCCACCAGCGGTCGCGCCGGGAGGCATGCGGTGCTTCCTCGATGAAACCGTATTGGGCGAGCTGGCGCAGATGATAGCTCGTCGCGCCGCTGTTGAGGCCGAGCCGGACGGCGAGCTGCGTCGCGGTGGCGGGGCCGTCGAGCCTCAGCATGCCGAGCATGCGCAGCCGGACGGGGTGGGCCAGCGCCTTCAGCGCGGACGGTTCGGGCACGACACGGCTGACGGTACGCGAGGCAACAGCATCTGCGGCAGGTTCGGAGTTCTGCTCTTTCATGACCTCATTATATAATTGCAAACAAATCTTTGCAAAGATTTCTTTGTAAAATTATTCGACTTTCGAAAGACCCTTGAAAACCAGCGTCGGCCCTAGCCAAGCACCATCACGCGCCCTAAGACCATCGCCACGATCCGCATGAAACGAGGGCAAGGAATGGCTGAGGAAGCGCAGAAAAACATCGGTACGTGGTACATCGACCCCGATGCCGAAGACAGGATGGCCGATGGACATGCGCCCATCTGGCGCCACCTAATCGATCTCATGCTGGAGCGCGACCTCTCCGACAAAAGCGTGCTCGATTTCGGCTGCAATCAGGGCGGCCTGCTGCGCCATCTCTATGCGATCCGCCCGTTCCGCAAGGCGCTCGGCATCGACATCGCCGAAACCTCCATTGCCAAGGCCGAGACGCTGAAAGGTAATCTGCCGATCCAGCATCAGGTCGGCAGCAGGCTGGAGGGCTGGAGCGACGAATTTGACCTCGCCGTCAGCCATGAGGTCATCTATCTCATTCCTGATATCGACGCACACGCCGCCGATATCCGCCAGGCGCTGAAGCCGGGCGGCGTCTATTATGCGGTGACCGGCTGCCACACGGATAATCCGCTCTGGCCGAGATGGCGCGAGCTCGTCGCCAACCGCACCAACACCGTCGTTCAGGATCGGTCGATCACCGATTACGGCCGCGCCTTCGAAAAGGCAGGCTTCGACGTCTCCGCCCGCAAGCTCGAATATGAGGGTTTCATACCCTTCGTCGCGGATGGCTGGACGCCTGATTTCGCCGATGCGCTGGACTATTACACCCAGACGAAGATCGTCTTCAGGCTGGTGAAGCGCTAGACGCTGCCGGCTGAAGCCGCATCAGCTCCGCATCGAAATGCGGTGGATTGTTCGGAGCGACCTGGACGAAACGACCCCTGACGCGGAAGATGTCCTGGACGAGGTTGCGCTCGGCAAGCTCGCGTGGCTCGCCGTCGAATCTGAGCTGCCCCTTTTCGAGCAGCGAGATGCGGTCGCTGACGGCGATCGCCTGGTTGATATCGTGGATTGCCATGACGATCGTCACGCCCTTCTCGCGGCTCAGCCGATGCACGAGATCGAGCACCTCAACCTGATAGCCGATATCGAGGAAGGAGGTCGGCTCATCGAGCAGCAGGATCTCCGCTTCCTGCGCGAGGGCGGCCGATATCCAGGCCCTTTGCCGTTCGCCGCCGGACAGTTCCCGCAGGCTGCGGTCGGCGAGCCCCGACAGGCCGGTGCTTTTGAGCGCCCATTCGATCGCGTCTTCGTCACGGCTATCATAGGAGCGGAACAGGCCGACATGCGGATAGCGGCCCTGGCGCACGAGCTGGGTGATAGTCATTTCATCAGGCGCGGTCGGCTGCTGCGGCAAGAAGGCGAGCCTCTTTGCCAGCATGCGGCGGGACATGGAAGCGATGGCAACGCCATCCAGCGACGCCTTGCCCCCGGCCGGCCGGATCAGTCCTGCCAGCGCATGCAGCGCCGTGCTCTTGCCCGAGCCGTTCGGTCCGATCAGCGCCCGGATCTCGCCCTTTTCGAGCGAAAGGCTGAAGCCGTTAAGGGCCTTTCGCTGGCCGTACATCACCGAAAGATCGGAACAGGACAATGGCATTTCGGCCTCACATGGTTTTGCGCAGCAGCGCGAGCAGAAGCGGCACGCCGAAAACGGCCGTGACCACGCCGATCGGGATTTCCTCGGCCTGGCCGAGCAGCCGGCCGATGAGATCGCCAAGCGTGACGATGACGGCGCCGAGCACGATCGTCAGCACAAGCGACAGCCTGAAATTCCGCCCCGCCAGGAAGCGGGCGAGATGCGGTACGATAAGGCCGACGAAGACGATCGGCCCGACCGCGCCGACGGCACTTGCCGCAAGCGCGCAGGAGACGATCAGCACGATCGAGAACTGCCTGCGATAGCCGAGCCCGAAGGATCGGGCGACGGGCGCATCGAACTGCAGCAGCATCAGCGGCCGGTGGATGACCGGCAGCATGGCGAGACAGGCAATGGTGAAGGGCAGCAGGAACAGCGCATGATCCCAGCTGCGGGCGTAGAGACTGCCGGACAGCCATTCGAGAATGATCTCGATGCGGGCCGATCCCCATCCGGCGATGAGGCCGATCGCCACCGCATGCAGCACCGCGCCGACCGCGACGCCGCAAAGCGTGATGCGCAGGGCGCTGAGGCCGAGACGGAAGGCAAGCAGATAGATGACGCCGCCGGCAAGCAGGCCGCCGGCAAGGCCCGCCGCCGGCAACCATGCCACCGGCAGTTCGGCCAGCGTGTTCGAGCCCGGCTCGAAAATATAGACGGTAAAGAGCAGGAAGATCGTCACCGACAGTGTCGCCCCTTGCGACACGCCCATCAGCGAGGGATCGGCCAGCGGGTTGCGGGTAATGGTCTGCAAGAGATATCCCGCCAGCGAAAAATGGATACCGGCCAGAATCCCGGTGGCGATGCGCGGCAGCCGGATATCGAGAATGATCAGCCGCGCTTCCGCCGAGCCGGCGCCGGTCAGTACCGCCGCGACGTCGCCCATGGGAATATCGGCAACGCCGAGGAAGATCGCCGCCGCAAGCGACAGGAGCGCCAATGCGGCAAGCGCAGCTATCATGCCGAGGCTTGCCGGGCCGGCCGATATCGATGTTGGCGCGCTCATCGCATCTCACCCGCAAGGCTCAGCCGTCCGCGTTGGACGAGATAGATGAAGATCGGGCCGCCAAACAATGCGGTGACGATGCCGACCGGCAGTTCACGCGGGATGGCGATGCTGCGCGCGAAAACATCGGCGACCGTCACGATCAGCGCGCCGAGAGCAGCACTCAATCCTATCTCCCATCCGGTGCCGCGTGGCTTCAGCAACCGGGCGATGTGGGGAGCGGCAAGACCGACGAAAGCCACCGGCCCGGCAATTGGCGCGACGCCCGCGACCGGAATGACGGCAAGAATGAGGATGAGTGGTTTCCACAGTCCGAGCTGCAGGCCCATGCCGGCCGCCGCATGATCGCTCAGCATGAACATGCCGATGACACGCCGCAGAAGGAGCGCCCCGACGACACCGGCGATCGTCCATGGCAGCATATAGAGGAGATGCGACCAAGTGCGCCCCTGGAAGCCGCCGGCAAGCCAGAAGAGCAGTGATGCCGATTGCGGCCCGGTCAAGAGCAGCACATAGGTGGTAATCGCGCCGAGAAACAGCGAGACGCTGACGCCGCCGAGCGCAAGCTGCAGCGGCCGTCCTTGCCCGCCGCGCGAAACCCAGAACGTCACCGAAGCCGCCGCAAGTCCACCGGCAAGGCCGATGAACGGATAATAGGCAGGCGAAAGCCAGGGCACGAAGACGAAGCAGCAGACGATCGGTGCGACCGACCCCGCGGTCACGCCGGTGATGCCGGGGTCGGCCAGCGGATTGCGCGTCAGCGTCTGCAGCACATAGCCGGAAACGGCAAGCCCCGCGCCGCCGGCAGCTGCCGCCAGGCTGCGCGGCAGGCGCAATGTCCAGATGAGAACGGATTCGAGCTTGCCGTCGGGCGCCAGCAGCACGCGAATCGCGGTCTCGACCGAGAGCGTCTTGGCGCCGACCAGCAGCCCGAGCATCGCCGCCAGCATGGCGGCGACGACGATGAGCCCTATGGCCAGGAATGATTGCCGAGGACTCATCGCGGGCCTGCCCTTGGGCTTAGTTCTGCAGTTCGGCTGGAATCAGCCTGACGGCTTCGGCCTTAACGTCGACGGCCGGGAACGTGTCGGGGTAGAGGTAGTGGGCTGCCTCGCGCAGCACGATTTCGCGAGCGATCGGGCCATTGGTCTCGACCCACTGGTCGCCGACATAGAAGACCCGGTTGTTCTTGACGGCCGACAGCTGCGACCAGATCGGGTTGCTTTCATGCGGCCGATCCGGGCCGGAATCATAGACGAAGATCACCTCCGGGTCCTTCTCCAGCATGGTCTCCAGGCTGAGGTCGATGCCGAACTCGCCGCCCGGGGTCTTCGGACCGGGAACATTGTCGCCGCCGATCGCAGCGACGATCGAGGCCGAGGTGTTTTCCGTGTGGAAGGCGAAAGGCGTTGCACCGCCCCACATGATCATGAAGCGCGGATGAACGTCTTTCGGCGCCTTGGCGGCGAACTCTGCAAGATGCTTGCGGAAATCGGCGTTCAGCTGCTCGCCGCGCTCGGGCCTGCCGAGCAGCTTGGAAAGGGCGGCGGTCTCGCTGTAGCTCTCTTCGAGCAGTTCCATGTTGTAGGCGACATACGGCGCGATGTTCTGAAGCTGCGCCGCATTGCCGGCCGTATAGCGGCGGATCGCGATGATCAGATCCGGCTTGGCTTCGGAGAGAAGTTCCAAATTGGGCTTGGCGCGCTGGCCGATCTGCTTCATCCCGGAGGTCAGGCCGAGCAGGAAATCGGGCTCGCGGCCTTTCGTCATATAGGTGCTGGCGACCGGCTTGATGCCGAGTGCCAGCGCGACGTCATCTGCGAAATAGGAAATCGAGGCAATGCGCTTCGGCTGTGCCGGGACTTCGACGGTGACGCCGCGGTCGTCGACGACCGAGACTTTCTTGCCGTCGTCGGCCTGCGCGGCCCCTGCCATGAGCATTGCGGACAGGCCTAGGGCCGAGAAAAATTTATGTGCGTATCGAGTCATATCTGAAAACTCCCCTCTGACGGGCAGAGGCTTTAGCCAAAAAAGCGGAGTTTAACAATCATGTTTTTGCCGCGGCTTTTGGGAAAAGATGGCACTGCAGGACTCAATCCTCAGCCAAAGTGAAGACGGCGCACGGCTCGGCGATGCCGCGCAGAGCGTGCTTGCCGAGCGGCATCAGCGCGGCCTCGGTATTCGCAGCCACCGCGCCTGAGATCAGCACGCTATGGCCGAGCGGCCTGCAGAGCCCCTCCAGCCGGCTGACCAGATTGACCGCCGGGCCGATGGCGGTGAAGTCAAGCCGGTCGGCGGCACCGATATTGCCCCAGAGGATTTCGCCAAAATGCAGGGCAGCGCCGAAGGGCAGCGGCGCCAGCCCCTCAGCCTCACGGATCCGATCGAGATGGACCATGCCGGCGCGGCTGGCGGCGACGGCCCGAAGCGCCGCCTCGCAAGCCTCTCGATCAGCCCGGGCCTCGTCACCGGAAGCGGCAGTGACGGGAAAAATCGCCAACACGCCGTCGCCGATGAATTTCAGCACCTCGCCACCGAAGGCGTGCACGGCGCCGGCAACGCGGTCGAAATAAGCATCGAGCGCTGATATCATCGCCTGCGGCTCCGTCACCTGAGAAAGCGCGGTGAAATCCCGCAAATCGGCGCAGAGAAGAGCGGCGCGAATGGTCTCACCGGTGCCACGGGCAAGCGCACCCGACTGAACCCGAGCCGCACTGCGCCGACCGAGATAGGCTTCCAGCAGTGCTGCCCGCGCCTCCCGCGCCGCAAGGGCTGCGAGCGGCGCGGCGGCAAAACGCGCGACCTCCTTCAGCCGCGCGGCTTCATCACGAGAAAATTCATCCGCCCCTGCCCCCTTGCCGATGCCCGCCCAGCCAAGCACGGCGCCGTCCTGAGAAGCTCCAACCCTCTCCTCCCAAACCGGCCCGAGCCCAACCAGCCATTCGCGCCCGCCATCGCTTTGAGGTGCGGCAGCAAATCCCAGCGCCTCGATGACGGCTCCGGTTTCGGCCCGCCACAGCCAGGTGCGCCGCGCGATGATCGGATGCGGCACCGAAAGTGTCAGCGCGCCGCCGGAAAGCGCTAGGCCATCGGCCAGCAGCCGGCGCCCGAGCTCGGCCAGAAACCGTTCGGGACCGGGCGAAGCCGCAGCCTCGTCAATCAGCCAGGCAATGGAGGAAGGCAGATCCATGGGTTAACATTGGCATTGCAACACGACGCGGGCAACCCCGGGACATCAGCCACGGACACTCCTGCGGCCTCTCAAGAGGGTCTCCGGTATCCGCCTGTTGGCAGCCAAAGCCCGAGATGTCACCCTCAGCCTTGTGCCGAGGATCTGCGACGATCCCGTTACGGATTTGAAAACAAAGGGGTTTCTGTCAAGCAATTGCCCTGGTCAGATGCTCGGCGCAAGACCAAGCATGAGGGAGGTGACTTTGCCGGCAAACAGAGGACACCGTGGGGGGATTTCCTGTCGGCACTTGCTCCCGCCGAGTCCCTCCGCGACCCTGTCAACCCCACCGCTCAACAACTCTGTGGAAAACCATTCACCGCGGTGGAAAAAAATCTGGAAAACACTTTTAAATTGCGCGACATCGATTCGATTATGTGCCAGATTGTCCTTAGCAATTGAGGGGTTGCGATGGGCACGACATACTGGCCGAAAGACCCGCTTGACGGGAATGACATGACGCTATTGACGTCGATCCTTCGGCGGTGGTGTGCGCGCTATGGGATCGAGTTTACGGCCGAGGAAAGCAAGCGGAAGGCGAAGGAACTCATCGAATGGTTCGAGTTCGGCGTCAAGGATCCGGCCGAGCTCGAAGAGCTGATCGACGGAAAGCACTGGCTCGTCAGCCGCATCTGAGCGCGGTATTTCAACAGATAAAGGCCGGGCGAAACGTCGCACCGGCCCTCGTTTCTCTGCCTCTGTCAACGGCTTTTAGTAGTCGTCCCGCCAGCGGCGTTCACGATCCCAGCGCCGCTCATAGCGCCAGCGCGGGCCATCCCAATCGCGATGACGCCGTTCCCAGCCCCAGCGGGGCGGACCGCCATAGAAAGCCACAGGCGGCGGGCGGCGCCAGTTGCGACGGCATTCGCCCCAGCGGGTCAGGTGCCAGCCGCGACCACAGGCGTAGTCGACCTTTGTGACAGTGCTCTCAACCTTGATTGCCCCGATCGGCATCGCCTGAGCCGTACCGATCGAGAGGCTGCCAGCGAGCAAGGCAGCCGCGATAGAAAGTGCCTTCATCGAAAACTCCATTTCATCCAGCCGCAATCACCTTAGGACCGCCAAATTGAACTGGAGATGAATTGCACGTTCATGTTTGCGGGCGAAAAAGCAGCACTTTTCGACCGCCGGCGGACCGTTCTTCCCGCAGCGTCAAGCGCTTGAGGAGCGTCCCGCCGCCTGCCGAAAGCCGTTCATCGCCTGCCGTAAAATGGATCTGGACCGGGGTCTCGCCCGGCGGCGACCTCGGTGAGCCGTCCGAGGTAATGCGCCCAGCCTTCCTCATGGCCGGCGCACTGCTCCGCACTTGGGAGGCCGCTATGGGTGAGCCGCAAAAGCGTCCCGCCTCCCTGCTCGATCAGGTCGATCTCGACCAGACTCGATCCCGGCGGCACCACCTCGCTCCCATCCCAGCCGAAGCTGTAGGCAAGCCGATGCACCGGCACCACCTCGCGAAACGAGCCGCGCGCAAAGCGGGCGCCGGTGACGTTGACGAGATAGAGCCCGCCGGGCTCCGGCTCGACCTCGGCCTCCGTCCCCATCCAGCGCAGGATCTTCTCCGGATCGGTCATCAGCGCAAACACCGCCGCCGGCGGCGCCGCAAGATGCGCCTCGCGGCGCACGACGAAAGACTCTGGCATCGCTTTCTCCATGGTTGCCGCCCCGTCTCGGAACGGCGTATCATGCTATCGTATCAGGCTATATTGACGTGGGTGCCCGCAATGGCAGCATGTAGGCTTGAAGATGCGTCCAGCAAGGGGCGGGCGGCTACCTCCAACCTCGCTCATCCCGAAGCGCGCGGGCCGAAGCCTCCAAGGACTCTCTCCAGCGCTGCATCCTGCATTCACTGGGATTGATGCTCCCACCTCGCTCTCTTCGGAGCCTGCTAGGGCACATCTCTCCTCCTCATTCCTGTGCCTGTCACAGGAATCCAGCCACGGCGCGTCCGCGCCGTGAGTGACTCTCCCGCGCCCGGAGACTTGGGTGCGCTGGATCCCTGTGACAAGCACAGGGATGAGGGAGTTTGAAGCAACGCGCAGCATTCGCAACCTCCCTGTGGTAAGCGCCTCTTGAGTGTCGGTAACACCTCGCCGCAGCTGCCCGCACCACGACCAATCCATTCCCCTATTGCCAGCCCGCCGCCTTGCCCCTATTGTCCGCGCCGTTCTCAGGGCGGGGTGAAAGTCCCTACCGGCGGTATGCAGTTTCGATTGCGAGCCCGCGAGCGCCTTCCTCGGAAGGGTCAGCAGATCAGGTGAGATGCCTGAGCCGACGGTCATAGTCCGGATGAAAGAGAACGTGCGCTGCTGCTGCCCTCCGGGCTGGCTTCGGATGCTCGTGATCGCCTTGGGTGATGTGTCTGTACGCCAAAGGAGATTACCATGACACCCACCCGTTATGCCTTCGTCAAAGCCGGCTGGCACGCCGATATCGTCGACCGTGCGCTTGAAGGCTTCCAACAGCTTGTTCCCGCCGAGCAGATCGACGTGTTCGATGTTCCGGGCGCTTTCGAAATGCCGCTCCTGTCGCGCGATCTTGCCGCCACCGGCCGTTATGCCGCTGTGATCGCCGCTGCCTTCGTCGTCGATGGCGGGATCTATCGCCACGAATTTGTCGCCCAGGCAGTGGTCGACGGCCTGATGCGCGCCGGCATGGATACCGGCGTGCCGGTGCTGTCGGTCTCGCTGACGCCGCATCACTATCAGGAAACCGAGCATCACACGCAGATCTACCGCGCCCATTTCGTCGAAAAGGGCCGCGAGGCTGCGCGCGCCGCTCTGATGATCGGGAAAACGCGCGCCGCCCTTGCGGCCTAGAAGCTAGCGCAACAGACGGCGGGATGGGCCCGCCGTCTTCTCCACATCGACAGAAGAATTGATTCGACGCCCCACCCGCGCTGTGGTCCACTCGACCGCGACATGTATCGCCATTCTTAATGCATCCAAACCTCAAGGGAGCTGAAGATGAGCAATGCAATGCGCAGTGAACCCACCACCGAATCCATGAAAACACGACCGGTCGACACCAAGCTCGAAGTGGTCGTCATTCCCGTTTCCGACGTCGACCGCGCCAAACGTTTTTACGAGAGCCTTGGCTGGAGGCTCGACGCCGATTTCGCCAATGATGCCGATTTCCGCGTGATCCAGTTCACCCCACCGGGCTCCGGTTGCGCGATCATCTTCGGCAAGAATGTCACCGCCGCCGCCCCCGGCTCCGCCCAGGGCCTCTATCTCATCGTCTCCGACATCGAGGCCGCAAGGCGCGATCTCATCGCCCGCGGCGTCGAGGTGAGCGAGGTCTTCCACGATGCTTCAGGCGTCTATGCCGGCAAGGACGAGCCCTATCTCTTCGGGCGCCTGCGCATTGCCGGCCGCGACCCCGACCACCGCAGCTACCGTTCCTTCGCCTCCTTCAAGGATCCCGACGGCAACGGCTGGCTGTTCCAGGAAGTCACCACGCGCCTGCCGGGACGCATCGATGCCGATGAGACGGCCTTCCCGACATCGAGCGACCTCGCCGCCGCCCTCCGCCGCGCCGCCCAGGCCCACGGCGAACACGAGAAACGCAATGGCGGCAAACACGATGAGAACTGGCCGGACTGGTACGCCGAATACATGGTCAGCGAACAGGCCGGCAGGCAGCTGCCGTTGTAGGTGACAGCGCGGAGCAGCTGTCTTGCCCTTCGGGGCACCTCAAGGTGAGGCTCTTCGAGCGGCAGATACTTTCTTCTTTGCTTTACCGGTATGCCATGTGACAACCACACGGCATACCCTCTCCGCGCTCATCCCAGGTCGCGCCTCACCGATCGAATATATCCCGCCACTGCTTCTCGCCGATCAGACAATCGGCCGTCGGCGCGTCGGCGGCTATCCTCTCCACCGTCGGCGAGGGTAAAATGCCGCTGATCTCGAGGACCAGCTTGCGACGCACGGCGATGGCAAAATCCTCGATCCTGTGGACCGGCAACACGAAGCTGCCGGGGCCGCCGATCACGCAATCTTCGTAATATTTGTCGAGCCCTCCGGGGGCATCGGAAGGACGCAGCATGATAGCCAGCCCGTTGATGATCATGCCTGACGCCACCACCTTGTCGCGGGCGGGTATGACAGGATCGCCGGAATTGTTGGGGCCGTCGCCGGAAACGTCGATCACCTCGCGCCTGCCGCGAAAGGGACCGGTGGTGATCATGCTGGCGCCCTGATTGATGGCGGTGGAGATCGAGGTGCGCCGTTGCGTGGCAATCGGCCGGGCATCGAGCTTGTCGGCAAAGGCGATCGCATCCTGTTCCGTCTCGATCACCTGCCAATCGATCATCGAATCCTGAACGACATAGCCCGCCCATTCGAAATAGCTGATGGCGATGCGGCCGGTGAGCCCGCCCTTGACCGCATCGATGAATTCCTTGTGCTTGAGCGCCTCGACGTAACCGTCGCGCTGAATTCCGATCTCCTCGAAATCCATTGACCGCGAGGTGTCGACGGCAAGCACCAGCGTCACATCGACCTCAGCTGGCGCGGTTTCAGCGGCCGCCACGACTCCTGAAACACCCATGAGCACCGCAAGAGTTGTCAGCATCGGCAAATCCCCGCGCCACCCCAAGCCGACAGACTTTACCACAGCTTGGCCGGGGCAGGATGCACGGTGAGGCACTGGGCTTCAATTTTCGGTGATGAAAATGCGTCGCGTCTCTCAACGGCACCGATTCCGAAACTCTCAATGCAATGGCAGCCACAGCGGGGTGTTCCATGCCTTAAGCGCTTCGAGGAAGACCTGCAGGCGCAAGGGCAGGAAGCGGCGGGTAGGATAGACGGCATGCACGAAAATTTCCGGCGACGACCACTCAGGAAGAAGGCGGATGAGTTCGCCTCTTCGAATCTGCTCGTCGCAATAGGTCGAAGGCAGGAGACCGATACCGTGGCCGCGATAAGTGAAGGCGCTGACCGCGTCGAAATCCCGGCTCGAGACCGGCCCCGACACACGCAGGTCCAGCGATTTGCGGCCGCTGACGAGATGCCATTCCGCTTCGCCGTTGCGGCCATTCAGGAGTACGCAGCGATGCTCCGTCAGGTCTTCCGGTTTGGCGGGAATCGCCCTGCCCTTCAGATATTCCGGGGCCGCGACCAGATAGCGCACGCTCTTGCCGAGCCGCTGCGCGATCATGGACGAATCCTTTAGGTCGCCGAAACGGATTCCGACATCGATATTCTCCGCAACCAAGTCGAGGAATAGATTGGTGACGAAGAGATCAACCTGGATATCGGGATAGGTCTTCAGGAAGGCGGATATGAACTCATAGAAGACCTCCTGTCCGAAGATGACTGGCACCGAGATCTTCAAGAGGCCTCCCGGCTTTCTCTGCGTTTCGCCCAGCGCCTGCTCAGCATCGAGGAGGTGGGACAGCGGCTCGCTGCACCTGTCGTAATAAGCCCGCCCCTGCGCGGTAAGGCTGAGTTTTCGGGTCGTACGCTGTATCAACGTTACGCCGAGCTGTTCCTCGAGCGAGGTCACTTTACGGCTGACGGTTGAAACAGGCATGCCGAGCGAATGGGCCGCACGGCTGAAGCTGCCGTACTGCGCCACCTTCGCGAAGACAGCGATGTCATTGAGGTCCGCCATGCCCCACTTTTGCATCAATGCAAAAGAGAATCCAGATATTTCCATCTAATCGCGCAATCGGGTTTTCGCCATATTCACTCTGCGAAAAACAAGCAACAGCTGATGGCGTCGCGATCGCGGCGGCCCCATCTCGAGCGACCTCGCCTTCGCAAGGCCCGCGTTGCCCGAACCAGATCAATGGAGTTCAACATGACTACGCATAAAACTGTCATCGTTACGGGCGCCTCCCAAGGTATCGGAGCAGGCCTCGTCAACGCCTTCGTCGAGCGCGGCTACAACGTTGTCGCCACCTCGCGCCAAGTCAGCGCTTCGGATGCTCTCAACGCTTCCGACAGGCTGGCAGTGGTCGACGGCGACATCGGCGATCCCGAGACCGCGGCGCGTGTGGCCAAGGCGGCGATCGACCGCTTTGGCTCGATTGACGCCCTTGTCAACAATGCCGGCATTTTCCTCACCAAGCCCTTCATTGATTACACGATGACGGATTTCCGTAAGCTCTCCTCGACCAATCTCGAAGGCTTCATCCATCTCACTCAGCTTGTCATCAGGCAGATGCTCGTCCAGAAGACCGGCGGCAGCATCGTCAGCATTACCACACCGCTGATCGACCATCCGATCGCCGGCTTCTCCGCCTCGGTTTCGATGATGACCAAGGGCGGCATCGATGCAATCTCCAAGAACCTGGCGATGGAATATGCGAGCGATGGAATCCGCGTCAACACGGTCGCTCCGGGCGTGGTCGACACGCCCTTGCATAAGGATAATCCGAAGGAGTTCCTGAAGACGCTCTCGCCGATGTCAGGCATTTCCGACGTTGCCGAAATCGTCGATGCGGTGGTCTTCCTGACCGAGGCTCCGCGTGTCACCGGGGAGGTGCTGCACGTCGACGGCGGCGCACATCTGGGCAAATGGTGACCGGAACGAAAGCCCCGGCAGCCGGCGCGGAACAGCGGCTGCAGCAGCTCGGCATCGTCCTCCCGCCACCGCCGACACCCTTCGGCGCCTATGTTGAGGCGACGAATTCCGGCAACCTCGTTTTCTTCAGCGGGATGTTGCCGGTTGTCGGCCATGAGCCCCGCTATTTCGGCCGCGTCGGCGGGGCGCTGACGGTGGATGAGGGCCGCAAGGCTGCCGAGACGGCGACCCTCAGCGGGCTTGCGGCCGTCAGGGACTATCTCGGTTCGTTGGACAGGGTGGCGAAGGTCGTCAAGCTCGGCGTCTACATCGCGACGGAAGGCGACTTCCGCGACCACCCCAAGGTCGCCGATGGCGCATCCGAACTGCTGCTCCAGGTCTTCGGTGTAGACAAACTGTCCGGCCGGGTGGTCCTTGGCGTTGCCAGCCTGCCACTCGGCATGCCGATCGAGATCGAGCTCGTTCTCGAGGTTGTTGATTGACGAGGGACGGGGGCGCCTCAGCGCGCCCCCGTCCCTATGGCTACCTCGGAGAGTGGCAGCGCAACCTCACCCTGCCGCCAACAGCAGCACATAGGCAACGACGCTGACCATCAACCCGCGAAAGGCGAAGGTTACACAGCGATATTTGCTGCGCGCGATCGTCGAGAGGGTGTTGGCATTTTCTAGATATTGGTCGAAAAGATAGCGCTCGTCTCGCCGCACGGCGGCATCGAAAAACAGGTCGCGGTGCTTCGGCCAGGCGCCCCAGAAGAGCGAGGTCGAGGTGCCTAAATGACGCGGCAGCACAACCAGAATAGCCGAGAGAATGGAGAAGACCGAGGCTGCGGCAAGCAGGCCGGAGAAAAGCATACTTCCCGGCGTACCGCCCGTATAACGTGCCAGGCTAAAAACCGCCCTCACCTCGCTGGAACTCACTAAGAAGGCGAGCATGAAAGTAAAGATGTAGGCAGCCTTTTGGTCGGATATCTTGACCTGATCATAGAATATGTCGTTGATTTTCTTGATGTGGTCGAAATACTCAGCACTGACGTCCCCGCTCGACGGCCTGCTCAGCATAACCTCCGAAGCACTCTCGAATTCACTCACCTGAATACTCCATCCCCTACAGTGTTTCCCTGATATTACACTTTGAAACGAAAGCAAGAACACGTGTGCAACATGCTTGACTTTTTCACTCTACACCGACAAAGGGGAAAGCGGGGATGGGGTCGAGATCATGAGGGGTTACTCCAATAACATCTGTCGCGTCGGCTTTGCGCTGGCGGTTGCGGTGCCCAGTTTTGGGCTGCCTGCGATGGCCGATCCCGTGCCGCGCACAACGCCCGTCGCCGGCTCGGTCATCGCCCGCAAGACCGGCGAGGAGGTCCGCTTCATCGATGTGTCGGACTGGCGCGTCGTCGACCTGCACCAGGATCTTCTGACCGGCGACGTGCTGCGCACCAATGCCAACGGCCAGCTCGCCATCGTCTTTTCCGATCACACCCAGGTCCGCCTCGGGCGCAATTCCTCGCTGCAGGTCAAGAAGATGGCGGCGAGCGGCGATACGGTGCTCAATCTTCAGTCCGGCACGATCTGGGCGCGCGCCGAGCGTGGCGGCCAGGGATTGACGGTCGAGACGCCTGCGGCGGCAGCCGCGATCCGCGGCACCGACTGGACGATGACGGTCGAGGGCGCCAAGACTTCGATGATCGTGCTGGAAGGCCGGGTGGCGCTCTCCAACCCGCAGGGCAGCGTCGAGGTGAACGAGGGCGAAGGGGCGGCTGCCACCATTGGGCAGGCGCCGCGCAAGGTCGTCATCGTTACACCAGATCATCGCGAGCAGATGCTCTTCTATCTCACCCTGCGCAACGGCTTTGCCCTGATGCCCGCCTCACCGCTGCCGACGGCGACCATGCGCAGCGAGCGTGGGCGCATCGCCGCCGTGCCGGCGCAAAGCCGCAGTGCTGCGGACTGGTTGACGCTTGCCGAGGCGCAGCTGACGTTCGATGGCGCCAAGGATGCGCTAGCGTCCCTTGCCCGCACCCGCGACCTGCCGTTGTCGGCCGCCCAACGCGCCCGCGCCGAGCTGATCGAAGCTTTGATCGCAGGCGGGCGGATGCGTTATGCCGAAGCCGCCAGGCTTTTTGAAAAAGCGTTGCCACACCTCGATCCGCAACGCCGCGCTATTGCAACTTATGGCGGTTATTATTCGCGTGCGCTCGCCGATCCGCAACGGGTGGAAAGTCCGCCGGCCGCTGCCGCCATCGGCCCGAATGGCGCCATCGCCAAGGCTTATACTGCTGGCTTCCTGAAGGATATCCCTGCCGCCATTGAGGTACTGAAACAGGCTGAAAAGCAATATCCTGACGATGCGACTCTTCCGGCGCGGCGCGCGCTGTTGGCCCAACTCATCGACGACCCCGCTCAGATGAAGGAAGCGGTCGAGCGGTCACTTTCGATCGATCCTCGCGATCCCGACGGCCTGCAGGCGCGGGCGCGCTATCGCGAGAGCTATGAAGGCGACACCAAAGGGGCGCTTGCTGATCTCAGCCGGTCTCTTGCCGACATGCCGGGCTCGTCGATGAACTGGAATGATCTCGGTCTGCTCCAGTCCGACCGCGGCGCCAACGGCGAGGCGGAGGCAGCCTTCCTGAAGGCGATCGAACTCGATCCCGAGGATCCAGCCCCACACGCTAATCTTGCCATTCTCTATCTCGACCAGTCCAGGATGAAGGAAGCCAAGCGCGAGATCGACACCGCTCTTGCCGTCGATCCCTCCTTCGACATCGCTCTACTTGCGCGGGGCCGCTATTACCTCCAGAACGGCGAGACCGACAAAGCGCTTGACGACCTGCTGGCCGCCTCGACCGCAAATCCCGGCTATTCGGCGGCGCAACTGGGGCTCGCCATCGCGCATCTGGAAAAGGGCGACCGCCTTCCCTCCAACCAGGCGGTCGACAATGCCGACCGGCTCGACAAGAACGACCCCGCCATCTCCGCCTTCCGCACGGCTGTCGATATCGACGACTACGACGCCGATGGCGCAATTCACAATGCCCAGGAATTCCTGCGCCGCTCGCGTGCTCGCGGCGGCGATTACAGCGCGCTAGGCGCCAATGCGAGCGCCGGCTCGACCCTGAACGATGCCTTCCGTCTGCAGGGCCTGGATGCCTGGGGCCGCTATTATGGCGATGCCGTATTCGATCCTTTCAAAGGCAGCGGCTATATCGACCAGTCGATCAAGGGAAGCATCTTTCCCTTCGTCAACGCCACCAATTTCAGCGACGACAACATCATTCAGAACCGCGGCAACGCATCGAGCTACTCATCCTTCATCCAGGGCCTGCTGATCAATCCGCACATGCTCTCCGGCCGTTCGCGTTCGACAACGTTTTTCGATGTGCCCTTCATCGAAGGCTCGCTCGGCGGCGGTATCAACAGCGTCGATGGCCACACCAGACGGATCGGCGAAGCCGAGATCCAGGGCTATTCTAACTCCACTATCCCGATCAGCTTCTACGGCAACCTGACTTGGGAAGAGCTGGCGCTCGACCGCGACTACCGGGATTCCGGCGGTGTCCAGACGGATAACAAGCTGCTGGGCGCCAACGGTTATCTGACGGCAACGGTCACGCCTGACGATCGCGTGGTAGCCTTCGTCAACCATGGCAAGAATGATGGAACACTGAACGCGTTATCGTCAAACACGGGGTTCATGGAGCTCCTGTTCCGTGTCCCTATCCCGCTGCCTCTCTACACAACAGAGGAGACTCTACGAGAAACCACATATGCTGGCATCGGCTGGAGCCACACGTTTGCGTATGAAAACGTGTTGAATGGGGCACTGCTTTATTCAGGAAGCAAATCGAATACGAACAGTGCGCTCGATGTCGACCTGGACCCGGTGTTTATCGGCGCAGGGGTTCCCTTCATCGTTCCCTTTACCGACGTCATTCAGGAGGCCGAATCTCATACCTATATCGGCGCTTTGAGCCATTCCATAGGTGCCGGACCTTTGACATTTCGCTACGGCATCGAAGGCGGCTGGATGGATGCCAGCAGCAGCGTCGATACCACGCTCTTAGGCGTGACAGCTCCTCCCGATCGCGCCGAGAATACCGTCGATATCGGCCGCGGCTATGTCGATGTGCTGCATGAGATCACGCCCGATCTCAAGGGCGAATACGCCTTGTTCGCCACGCGCCTGGAAGGCGATGGCATCGATATCAGCCGGCTGGAGCCGCGCTTCGGTCTTGCCTGGACGCCGGTTCAAAACCACTGGCTGCGCGCCGCCTTCATGCGTCAAAGCTTTGACACCACCGTGCCGACCCTTGCCCCGATCGGCATACTCGGGCTGCAGGCCAACCAGTTCTCCACCAATCCACAAGGCTATACGGACACGGTCGCCCTGCAATGGGATGCAGAATGGACCGACCGCCTCTTCACATCGGTCGAATACCAGCATCAGGAACTGCACGATTTCTCGGTCGATTTTCCGCTGATCTCGCTTCCCTCCGATACCAGCCTGCCGATCTCGCGTGGCAGCATCGATCGCGCTTCCGTCACTGCCAACGTCGCACTCGGCAACGGTTTTGGTCTTTCAGCCACCTATGCCTATATGGATTCGGAGAACAGGGACCCGCTCGAGCCGATCTATGGCGGCCCTCTTCCCTTCATACCACAGAATTCCGGGCAGATTGCCCTGACCTGGGTGAACGAGGCCAAGGTCAAGGCGACGGTCGCCGCCAACTATATCGGCGAGCGCGACGGCGATCGGTTCGGCACCAAGCTCGACGATTATTGGAGCCTCGACGCCCACTTGGTCTGGGAGCCGTTCGACAAGCGCATCGAGCTGGAAGCGGCCGCTTATAACCTGCTCGACGAGGATTTCGAGGTCACGCCCGGCGTGCCCGGCTGGGGCCGCGCCTTCAAGGGCACGCTCAAAGTCCGCTTCTGATGCGGGTGTGGGACAAGCATCGGCAGGCCAGGCAGATCAGAGGCCGTCATCTGAGGCTGCTGGTGCTGTCGCTCACCACGCTGATCGCCATCTCGCTGCTGTCGCGCCTGCCCGCCTGGTCGCTGCTGGAGCTCAGAAGTTTCGATTATCTCTCGACCGTCGACGATCCCCGTCCGCCACCCGGCGGACCCGTCATCGTCGCGATCGACGAACCCTCGCTTGCAGATATCAATGCGCAATGGCCCTGGCCGCGCGGCCTCCATGCCGAGCTCATCAGCCAGTTGCGCGCCGCCGGCGCCCGCGTCATCGGCCTCGACATCATCATGGCCGAGCCCTCGAACCCGGATAATGACGCGGCGATCACCAGGGCCGTCGGACCCGATGTCGTGCTGGCTGGCGACGAGACGCTGATCGAGACGCCACAGGCCTCGCAACTGATCCGCGCCACACCCCTGCCGCAGTTGACCGACGCAGGCGCCGTCACCGGCATCGCCTCGATCGATCTCAGCGGCGACGGCATCTTCCGCCGCATTCCGGGCTACGACGATGGCTTTGCCACCATGCTTGCAAAGGCCTCGGGAGTGGCGCCCGAAGCCCTGCCAGCCGGTCGGCTTATCCAATCCTTCGGCCCAGCCCGCAGCTATCCCACCGTCTCCTATTATCAGGCGCTCGACCCGAAGAACCTGCTGCCTCCCGATTATTTCAAGGATCGGGTCGTGCTCGTCGGCCTCAGCCTGCAGAATGCGCCTGAAATCGACAAAGGCGGCGTCGACGCCTTCGCGACCCCCTATACCGTTCACACCGGTAAGCTCGTCTCCGGCGTCGAGATCCAGGCGACGATCTACGACAATATCCGGCGCGGCCTGTCGATCGCCGAGGCCGGGCTGCCGACGGTTGCCGCCTGCATTCTGATATCGGTGCTGCTTGCCGCCGCCACCGTCTGGCGCTCGACGGGATGGTTGACGGTCGTGAACAGTGCGACCGCCCTCCTCGCCTTCGCGGCCGTCAGTGCCGCCGGCATCCGGCTGGCCCATGTCTTCGTCTCGCCGCTTGGGCCTACGGTCGCCTATATCTCCGTCGTCTTCGGCCAGGCCGCTTTCGATTTTGCCGAGGAGCGCCGCAACAAGCGCCAGATCACTCGCGCCTTCGCCCAGTATATCTCGCCCGATCTGGTCAAGCGCCTGTCGAGCGATCCCACGCAGTTGAAGCTCGGGGGCGAGCGGCGCACGCTCTCGGTGCTGTTCTCAGACGTACGCGGCTTCACCACCATCGCCGAGACGCTGAAGGACGATCCGGAGCAGCTGACCGGCCTGATCAACCGGCTGCTGACGCCGCTTTCCGATGTGGTGATGGATCACGGCGGCACGATCGACAAATATATGGGCGACTGCATCATGGCCTTCTGGAACGCGCCGCTCGACGATCCCGACCATGCGCTTCACGCCGTGCGCGCCTCGCTCGCCATGCAGGCGGCCATATCGAGGCTGAACGGCCAGCTGGAGCGTGAGGCGGCAGCTCTTGGCCGCAAGCCGCACGTCCTGAAGATGGGCGTCGGCATCAACACCGGCGAATGCATCGTCGGCAACATGGGCTCGACCCGCCGCTTCGACTATTCCTGCCTCGGCGACAGCGTCAACCTCGCCTCCCGCCTCGAAGGCGCCTCGAAGAATTACGGCGTGGCGCTGCTGCTCGGCGAGGAAACCGCAAGGCTGGTCGCCGATGCTTACATCATCGTCGAACTCGACCGCATCATCGTCAAGGGCCGCACGGTCCCCTCGCCCATCTTCACCGTCGTGCACAAAGCGGACGCCAAAGCGCTGGCGGCTCATCAGGCCTTCATCGACGCAAAATATGCTGGGACGCTTGCACCATCGGATGTCATCTTCGAAAAACTGGCCGGCGATATTCCCGAGCTTGCCGCCTATTACGCGATCGTGCAGGATGCGCTGGTTGGCGATGGCGGGGAATAAGTCGGGGACTAATTCCACCAGCGGCAAGAAAAGACAAACGCAGCTATTTTTGTTCTCATTCGATCACTCCGATCCCGGCCTCAATCTAGTCGCATGCCTCGTTGACGGCGGTGCCTTAAGGAGTAACTGCCCGCAACTTCGCGACCTCAGGTCCAACCACCGCGATGAACAATCCGGGCTCGCCGAGAGCCCGCGCCGAAAGCATAGCCCCATGAACCGAAGCCATCAGCATCTGGGCCTGGTCTTCCGGCCTGTCGAGCCGGAACAGCCCCTGCTCGACGCCGGCCTGCAGCACCGAGGTCAGCCATGCCGCCAGATTTCGGAAATGGGCGCGCACCCGTGATGCCACCTCGTCGGGCAGCATCTGCATTTCGCTGGCAAGCATGGCGCAGACGCAGAACGGCTGCGCGGCGTTCTCGATGCAGGAACGCCAGTAGTCGATGTAGAACTGCAGCTGATCGGCAGGGCTTGCTGCCTGCTCGCGCAGCGACTGCAAGCCCGCCGCCGCCTGCTTGGTGTAACGATCCACCAGCACCGAGACCAGCTCGGCCTTTGTCGGAAAATGATGGTGGATGCTCGCCTTACGAATGCCGATCGCATCCGCAATGTCAGCATAGCTGAAGCCATTATAGCCGCCCGCCACGATGAGCGACTGGGCAATATCGAGGATCTTGTCCGATGTCGAAGCCGTTGATTTCATAGCGTCGCCTACCTTTTGGTAGGGATATTGTCAAGGCCTTGTGCTCCGTTTCCCTTCACAAGAAGGTGTACGGAAACCGCATTGACTCCACTTTGTAGCCTACCTACTAGTTAGTAGACAAACAAGGAGCCTACCCATGCGAACCGAATCTTCGAACCAGTCCGACTGGCTGCGATCCTACTATTTCTTTCGCGCCGCATTCTCGGTCATCTGGATTGCCGCCGCCATTGCCTTTGCCGGCCAGCCGGGCGCGGCGGCCTTTCTGCTGGTGATCTATCCCTTGTGGGATGCGCTCGCCAATCTGGTCGACGCCCGGGTCAATGGCGGCCTGCGCTCCAACCCGTCCCAAACTTTGAACGTCGCGGTCAGCACGGTCACGGCGCTCGCCGTCATTATCGCGCTTGGCGGCGGCACCCATGCCGTCCTCGCCGTCTTCGGGGCCTGGGCCATCCTCTCCGGCCTGTTGCAGCTCTATACCGGCGTGAGGCGCTGGCGCACTGAAGGCGCCCAATGGGTGATGATCCTGAGCGGCGCGCAATCCGCCCTTGCCGGCGGCTTCATGATCGGCCGATCGCTCGGCACGGCCACGCCGACGATCCTCGATATCGTGCCTTATGCGGGTTTCGGCGCATTCTACTTCCTGCTCTCCTCGATCTGGCTTGCCGTCGCGGCCTTTCGCAAGGCGCACGCATAGGCACTATCCGGCTCTTGCGGCGGTAGGCCTGCCGCCGCTGGAAGCCGGGCACGACGCCACTCATGATCTCGGCGATGCAGAGATTTGCGGGAGACGATGACATTCTTTCGCGCTATGAAAGGTGACCATCGTTCCCGCCCCCAGCCTCCGAGGTCACTCCCATGGCTTTGAAAGTTCTCTTCATTGGCGGCACCGGCCAGATTTCCTATCCTTGCGTCGAACGCGCCGCTGCTGCAGGCCACCATGTCAGCGTTTACAATCGCGGCTTGAGAGACGCCGCCCTGCCCGCCGGTGTCACCTCGATCGTCGGCGAATTGGGGTCGAGCGCCTATGCCGATCTCGCCAGGACCAATTATGATGTCGTCTGCCAGTTCATCGCCTTCACGCCGGATCAGGTGGCGCGTGATATCGAGGTCTTCTCGGGCAATTGCGGCCAATACACCTTCATCTCCTCGGCTTCGGTCTACGAAAAACCGCCGCGCCACTACGTGATCACCGAGGAGACGCCGGCGATCAATCCCTACTGGCCATACAGCCAGGCCAAGATCGCCTGCGAGGAACTGCTCAAGAAGTACGATAACCTCGCATGGACGATCGTCCGCCCCAGCCACACCATCCGCACCGGCCTGCCGATCATGATGGGCGATAGCGATATCATGGCAAGACGCATGCTGGACGGCGACCCCATCCTCGTGGCCGGCGACGGCCACACGCCATGGACGCTCACCCGCTCGGTCGATTTCGCCGTGCCTTTCGTCGGCCTTTTCGGCAAAGAGGCGGCGCTAAAAGAGATTTTTCACATCACCTCCGATCGTGCGCACCTCTGGAACGATATTCAGAAGACCATCGGAAGATTGCTGGGCGTGGAAGCCAAGATCGTCCACGTGCCGACGGACACGCTGATCAAGTACAATCCGGAATGGATCGGCCCGCTCCTCGGCGACAAGGCCTGGACGGCCATTTTCGACAATTCCAAGGTCAAGCGCGTGGCGGGCGATTTCACCTGCGCCGAGAGCTTGGATGAAATCCTGGCCGACTCGATCATGCACCTCAAGCAGCGCCTTGCTAAGGGCCGGCCGCCGAGGGGTGAACTCGATGGGCTGATTGACAGGATTTGCGCGGAGCAAGGTGGGCTTGGTTAGGATACGGCAGGCGGCGAGTGGTGGCGACAGCGCACTCGCCGGTGGCTGGATTCCTGTGACAGGCACAGGAATGAGGGAGTTTGTAGCGACGTTCTCGCCCATGCTCCTCCCCTCTCGTTGGAACGCGGCATCCTCCAACATCCCTCATCCTGAGCGCGCAGGGCAAAGGCCGGAGCCTCGAAGGACGCGCCCGCAACGCTGCCTCTTGCCTACATCCGATGCCGGCGGACCGCCTCGCCCTTCGAGGCCCCTTACGGGGCACCTCAGGGTGAGGCTCTCTTGACCACTTGCACCTATTCCAGCCGCCGCGCCTCCACCGGAGCCTCCTGCTTGAAGCCGTCGAAAAAGCGCCCGCCATGCAGGGCAAGCTCCCGATCGGCGAGAGCCAGGAGCGAGGCGCCGTCACCCTGCACCGCCAGCCTGCACGCGGCATCGAATTCCGCGGCCAGTTCCGCATCAAGCTTCATCATGAGCCGCGGCGCCCACTTGCCGCGGCCGGTCCATGCGCCGCGCCCAAGCAACATCAGATCGGCGAGCTTCTGGTAGAGAGCCGCCGCGATGGCAGCGATTTCTTTAGGCGTCCGGTCGCCGCGCAGGTCGTCGGCGAGATCAGTGACTTGATAGCGCAGCATATCATAGCTCGGGCTATCGAGAGGCTTCGGCCCCGCAGCGAGAACGCCCGCCGCCTTCGCCTGCATGAGGCGCCCACGCTCGATATCGGGCCCGATAATGCTGCCCGTCGCAACCATATTGACCATGACAGGACAGCCGCTCTCCGCGTCCTGATGGAGATAATGCGCCAGCGTCTGCGGATCATGGACGAAGGCTTCGACCGGAAAACCGTCTTCAGTGAAGGATTCCCGCCAGGCTCTGCCGAGCGACGGAAACACGACAATGAGATCAATATCCGAAAAAGCAGCCCCCTCGCCGCGCATGATGGACCCGGAAACATAGGCGAAGGCGGCCCCGGCATAGCGGCTGGCGAGAGAGCGGCAGGCGGCGGCGAGCGCCCGCTCGGCAAGAATCTGTTTCTGGATGTCGTCCACGTTCTCGTCCTCGGAGGCGGGAGACGAGCGGCAACAAAAAACCCGCTCGTTTCCGGCGGGTTGGTTCTGCAATGAACGGAATTCAGTTCACGCGTCTGCCACCGACCGCCAAACGGTGGTCGTAGACGTCGTGGAGACTGCGAAAATCCTGCTCATGAACGTAAGTTATCGCCCGCCGGCAACAGCGTCAATCCGCCAAGCACGCTTCCCCGCCGCACTGTTTTCCGTCTAAGATGCGCCCAAAGACTCGCTGAACAGGAAGGCCCGCCATGCCCCATCCCGCCACCGTCATTCCGCGTCCCGCATCGGTTTTGCTGCCGGTCGAAGGCAGCGACGAGCGTTTCCCGGTCCGCCGCGTCTATTGCGTCGGGCGCAATTATGCCGACCATGCGATCGAGATGGGTCATGATCCCAACCGCGAACCGCCCTTCTTCTTCCAGAAGAACGCCGACAATCTGCTGCCGCCCGGCAATGCCTTCCCCTATCCGCCGCTGTCGAGCGACGTGCATTACGAGGTGGAATGCGTGCTGGCGCTGAAATCGGGCGGCGCGAACATCCAGGCCGAGAATGCACTTGACTGCGTCTACGGCTATGCCGTCGGCATCGATTTCACCCGCCGCGACCTGCAGGGCGAGGCCAAGAGGCTCGGCCGCCCCTGGGAGCTCGCCAAAGCCTTCGAACATTCCGCCCCCGTTTCGGCGATCGTGCCGGCGAGCCGCGTCGGCCATCCCGCCGATGGCCGGATCTGGCTGGAGCAGAACGGCAGGCGCGCCCAGGACGGCGACCTCAACCAGATGATCTGGAAGGTGCCGGAGATCATCGCCGAACTGTCGAAGCTCTTCGCGCTGGCGCCCGGAGACGTGATCATGACCGGCACACCGGCCGGCGTCGGCGCGGTTGCCAGGGGCGACCGCATCACCTGCGGCATTGAGGGTGTAGCGACGCTTTCGGTCGACATCGTCTGAGGAGAGGCTCATGCCCGTCTACGCGCTTGGCGGCCTGACGCCGAAACTGCCGCCCGCCGGCCTTCACTGGATCGCGCCGGATGCGCATGTGATCGGCGATATCGAGCTCGGCGAAAATGTCGGCATCTGGTTCGGATCGGTGCTGCGCGGCGACAATGAAAGGATCACGATCGGCGCCGGGACCAACATCCAGGAAGGCGTCATGGCCCATACCGACATGGGCTTTCCGCTGACGACGGGCAAGGGCTGCACCATCGGCCACCACGCCATCCTCCACGGCTGCACGCTCGGCGACAACGTGCTGATCGGCATGGGCGCGACCATTCTTAACGGCGCCAAGATCGGCAACAACTGCCTCGTCGGCGCCAGTGCGCTGGTGACGGAGGGCAAGGAATTTCCCGACAATTCCCTGATCGTCGGCACGCCGGCCCGTGTGGTGCGGGTGTTGGACGAGAAGGCTGTCGAGGGTATCCGCCGTTCGGCGGAAAATTATGTGGCGAATTGGCAGCGGTTTGCGCGGGATCTCAGGGTGATTGGGTGATTGCCGGTGGCCGCCCACGTCCTTCGAAGCGGCCGGCCGGCAACCTCGGATTTGGCGCAGGCCGAGCCACACACGGCATACTGATCAACCCTCATCCTCGGATGCGCAGACCAAGGGCCGGAGCCTCGAAGGCCGAGGGCGGGTGACAGGCGCTTCCAATCGCTCACCAAACACCGGGAATCCAGCGCCAGCGCACCCGTTCCATATACTCCGCATATCCTTCAAGCCCTTTGCGCAACTCCGCCTCCTCTCCGAGCGTCCGGCCAAAGAGCACGACGACGAGCAGCCCCACGGGGATCAATGCATAGAGCGACCCGAGTGACAGCGCCGTTCCGGCGGCAAGCAAAATGGCGGTTGCATAGCCGGGGTGGCGGATCACGGCGTAGGGCCCGCTGTCGATCACCTTGTGGTCACGGTTGGTCTGGATGCGCACTGTCGGCTCGAAATGCCGGTTGACCGATTGAGCCCAGGTGAGGCCGAGATAGCCGGCGCTCATCAGGAGATAGCCGAGGAAAACGACCCACCAGGGTTGCGGCGCCCAGTGGAAACGCCCATCGTCGAACGCGCCGACCGGAAGAATGGCAGCGAAGAGAATGATCGTCAGCGTCGCGACCACGGCATCCCAGCTCTTGGTTCCCTTCTGATATCGGCTGCGCGCCGCAAACAATTCCGGATTCGTCCGCCAGATCCAGACGATAGCCATTGCAGTCAGCGCCAGGAAGAGGCCGAGAAAGATCCAGCCGCGCGGCCAAGCGAACGTGCCGGCGGGCCAGAACAGTGCGACAACCATCACTGCGACGGTTATCGCAAGTGATCCGAGCGACGGCGCCGCCGAGCGACGCAGCTGGCTGTGTTTTTGCGTCATGACGGTTTTTCCGTTCCACCGGCGCGAGCGCCTTCTGCTGCAGCAGCGGCCGCAAAGGTCTGACGGTCCTATGCCTGATTTAGGAAGCGAAACGCGCGCAACAACGGGTAGCAAGGCGGCATATGAAACCGCCTCCGATAACAGAGGTCATTGTTTCCGCAGGTGCGTGGTCGGGGACTGCCGTTGCGGCAGTATTGGATATCGTTAAAAACCGCCTATTCGGCCGCTTCCAAAAACTGGTTCTCTCCCGACGAAGCGGCAAGCGCCCGAACCCTGGCTTCCGTCTTGGCGATCAGCTGATAGAATTCGTCCTGCGCTTCGACATCCAGCTGAATGACGGCATTGACGTCATCGGGAGTATCGCAAACACAGGCGACCGCCGAAATGGGGCAGATACCGCCGGGATAACGCTTACCGGTCCCTGTATAGGCGCGACGGCCCCAGCGCTCGGAAAACACCGTTTCCTCCCGATCGAGGTGGAGGATCGTGCCTTTGCAGGCGGTCACGATAGCCGCCTTGCCGTAAGCGAACCAATGGTAATTCAGCCTACGGAGAATATATTTGCCAGTGATGTCTTCGCCAGCCAGTTCGGCAGGGTCTTCTATCATTCGGATCATGAGAGCGTCCTCAACATGAGAGCAATATCCGTCATCTCTACTTGCCCCGCAAGTCGAAAAGCGCAGCTTTTGTAGTAGCTTAGTCACAAAGTGTTTCTGATTCTTACATCTTGCAGGCGCCAGGCAGCTTGCCGGCCATGCAATCCATTGTCGAATATCCCGGCTTTGCACCTGATTCCGCCTTTTCCAGAGGGCAGCCATGCCGCCTTGCGTTTTCCCGCTGAGGCCCAATATTTGAAATCCTGGATCGGCAATAAGCCGTCGGATGACGGCTCAACTTCTCCGCCGGTTCACACCAGCAGGAGTGCCCCATGGTCGAAGCCGTCAGCAGCATCTCCTCCACAGCCGCGTCCGAGCCCACAAAGGTCGGCATCAGCACCTCGATCGGCTCGGAACCAGAGAATGCCTGGGTTGCCGCCCGCCAGTCGCAGATCACGGCCGATCAGCAGGCATGGAAGGGAGCCGCGGGGACGAATAGGAGAGGCAATCTTGTTCCGCATGCGGATCTGCTCATCGATCACGAGGAGCATCCACGAAAGCGGCATGGCCATGCGCGATCGGGCGAAAGCGAAGAGGCCGGCGAAGACGCGAAACAGGCGCTCCTGTCAGGTGAAAGCGAGCGGATCGGCACCCGCAATTTCGACGAGGATACGCCCTTCGGCAAGCGCGTCGCCATCATCTGACGAATTCCCGCCTCCGCTCGGTTAACGCCCACCCGCAAGTTGAGCCTCGATCGCCGCCTTGTCGATGACCGACCAGACCTCGATGATCTTTCTGTCGCAGAATTCGTAGATCACGTTCTCGGCGAAGGAAAGGCGCCTGCCGTTCACGTCGTGCCCGAGAAACTTTCCTTTCGGCGAACAGTCGAAACCCAGCCGGCAGGCAACGTATGGCGGATCGCTAAGAAGCATCCGCACATAAAAAAAGAGATCGGGAATGTCGTCGAAATCCCGCTCCAGCATGGCGATGTAGCCCGCAAGCCCAAGCCGCCGGCCGTTATGGACCACATCCTCGTCGACGAACTGGCCGAGATCGGGCCAGTCCTGCCGGTTCAGGCAAGCGACATAGCCTCGGTAGAGATCGGCAAGTTCGGTTTTGGTCACAGACGAATTCCCTTGCGCGGCTGAAGCATTCGGCAGCGGCAGCGGGCGCGCCGCCTTGCGGTTTTCAGCTCAGGAGAACTCGCCGGCGCGGGGACCGGCAAGCGTCACGCGCCAGCCGGTGCGCGACTGGAAATCCTGGGTGGCCAGAAACGTGTAACCCGTCGTGCGCCAGGGCTTCACGGCGCTGGTCAGATTGTCGAGCACATAATCGCCGCCGGCCGTGCGGGCAATCAGAACGACGTGGTTCTGATCATGCGGTCCGATCACCACGGAAAGCGCCAGCCTGTTCGATGGAAAACCCGCCTCGATCAAGTCCTTCATCTTCTGCAGCGCATAGTCCTCGCAGTCGCCACGGCCGGCAACCGGTAGTGACCAGACATCCCCATTTCCGGATGACGAGCGATCTTCCGCCGAAACGATACGTCCGTTTACGGCACGATTGACCTTTTGAAGAAGCGCTATTCCCGCCTGATCGTTCAGCTCTTGCGCCACCGTCCTGCCGCACAGCCACTTGTACTTGGCGCAGGCCGCAGCGAATCCCACCGGTGCGCCGATGCTTCGCGTCACGGGCAGCGACGATCCCGCAAATGCCTGAAAATGCGGAACAATCACCAAAAATACCGCAAGAGAAAGGAGACGCTTCATGGCCGATTCCCTTTGTTCGTCACGGGAGAATAACACAGCCAGTATAAAAATTTATTAAAATTTTATACTTGCAAATTTAACTGTATTTGGTGATTGAAACAGATAACCATTGTTTATTCTTCATGTTAATCCCTTGTTAGTATAAATGATCTCCCCATTAACGGTTAATTAACCTTGGGAGACGAGTGAAATGATCAGCAGAGCAGTAAAATTCAGCCTCGCTGTGGCGTCCCTTCTGGCAAGCAGCAGCTTGGCAACGGCAGCCCCCACAGTCGTTAATTGCAAGGCCGCAGTCCGCGGCACCCTCGAATACAGGCTGTGCATGCCCACGCGGGCAATACAGACCGACAGCAAATTCGGTCCGAACGATAAGGATCGCAGCAGCCATGACGCGGGTGGCAAGAAGACATCCAGCAATGGCAACGGTGGCGATGACGGGGACAGCAAAGACGTCGGCCAAAATGGCGGCAGCGGTGATCAGGGCGGCAGCGGCGACCAGGGCGGCAGCGGTGACCAGGGCGACAGCGGCGGTCAAGGCGGCAGCGGCGATCAAGGCGGTAGCGGCGATCAAGGCGGTAGCGGCGATCAAGGCGGCAGCGGCGATCAGGGCGGCAGCGGTGACCAGGGCGGCAGCGGTGACCAGGGCGGCAGCGGTGACCAGGGCGGCAGCGGTGACCAGGGCGGCAGCGGCGATCAAGGCGGCAGCGGCGATCAAGGCGGCAGCGGTGACCAGGGCGGCAGCGGTGACCAGGGCGGCACCGGCGGCAAGGGTGACAAGGGCGACAGGGGCGACAAGGGCGACAGGGGCGACAAGGGCGACAAGGGCGACAAGGGCGGCAAGGGCGGCAAGGGCGGCAAGGGCGACAAGGGCGACAAGGGCGACAAGGGCGGCAAGGGCGGCAAGGGCGACAAGGGCGACAAGGGCGACAAGGGCGGCAAGGGCGGCAAGGACGAGGAAGATCACGGCCATGGCAAGGGCGGCAACGACGGCACGGGCAACAGCGGCAATGGCGATGCCGGCAAGGGCGGCAACGACGGCGCGAGCAGCGGCGGCAACGGCGATGCCGGCAAGAGCGGCAACGACGGCGCGAGCAGCGGCGGCAATGGCGATGCCGGCAAGAGCGGCAACGACGGCGCGAGCAGCGGCGGCAATGGCGATGCCGGCAAGAGCGGCAATGGCGATGCCGGCAAGAGCGGCAACGACGGCGCGAGCAGCGGCGGCAATGGCGATGCCGGCAAGAGCGGCAACGACGGCGCGGGCAGCAGCGGCCATGACGGCGCCGGCAAGGGCGGCAACGACGGTGCGGGCAGCAGCGGCAATAATGGTGCCGGCAAGGGCAGCAACGACGGCGCGGGCAGCAGCGTCAATGACGGCGCCGGCAAGGGCAGCAACGACGGCGCCAGCAAGGGCAGCAACGACGATGCGGGCAGCAGCGGCAATGACGGCGCCGGCAAGGGCGGTTCCGGCAAAAACTGATCGGAACGATTGAGGCGGTTTGTCCGCGCCACTCGGCTGGCCGGCAGCGGGCGAACCCCTCGTTCCTGATGCTCGCGCTTGTCGCGAGCATCTCCGTACGGTCGACACGAGGCAGATCCTCGAAGCTAGCGCGAGGATGACTCGGACGGAAAAAGGTGGTCAACAAGTGGAGGGCCGGTTTGCCGGCCCTATCTTTTTGATCGCCCTATCGTTGGCAACGGAACGGTTTCCCGTCTTACGCCGCGCAGGCCTCGCACAATCCGCGGATCTCGATCGTGGTCTTCTCGGGCTTGAAATTCTGTCCGCGCACCCAGCCCATCAGCCGGTGGTCGACCTCGTGGTCGTGGAATTCCATCACCTGGCCGCAGCTTTCGCAGATGGCAAAGGCGACGATGCCGTGGCTGTGGCAATTGTCGCCCGGATGGGCGCAGGCGACGAAGGAATTGATGCTTTCGAGCCGGTGCACGACGCCATATTCGAGCAGTTTCTCCAGCGCCCGGTAGACCTGCAGCGGCGCGCGAAAACCATGGTCGCGCAGCTTGTCGAGGATGGTATAGGCGCTGAGCGGCCCCTCGGCCTTCTCAAGCACCTCGAAGACCAGCGACTGGTTCTTTGTGAGTTGCGGTGTTGTCATGAGCCTTGTCCTTGCGCGAGCGCGCGGCGCCTGACGGGAAGCAGGCTGAGAATGAAGAGGATCAGCGCCGCGACGACGATTGAGGGGCCGGACGGCGTGTCGTAGGTCAGCGAGCCGAACAGCCCGCCGACGACGGCGGCCGCTCCGATCAGCGAGGCGAGCACAGCCATGATTTCCGGCGTGACCGAGAAGCGCCGTGCGGCCGCCGCCGGAATGATCAGCAGCGAAGTGATCAGCATGATGCCGACGATCTTCATGGCAATGGCAATGACGACGGCCATCAGCAGCATGAAGAACAGCCGCGCCCCCTCGGGTCTCAGCCCCTCGGCCTCGGCAAGCTCGGCATTGACGGTGGCAGCCAAGAGCGGGCGCCACAGCCAGGCGATCGCCGCCAGCACGAACAGCCCGCCGCCCCAGATCAGCGCAATATCGGTGGTGGACACGGCCAGGATATCGCCGAACAGGAAAGCGATGAGATCGATCCTGACCCAGCTCATGAAGGCGACCATGACGAGGCCGATCGCCAGCGTGGCATGCGAAAGAATGCCGAGCAGCGCATCGGCCGACAGCGCCTGGCGTTTCTGCAGGAAGAGCAGCAGCACCGAGACGAGCGCGGCGACGGCGAAGACAGCTAGCGTCAGATTGAGTTCGAAGAGCAGCGACAATGCGACGCCAAGCAGCGCCGAATGGGCGATCGTATCGCCGAAATAGGCCATGCGCCGCCAGATGATGAAGCAGCCGAGCGGTCCGGTCGTCAGCGCCAGCCCGACGCCGGCAAGGATGGCGCGCACGAAGAAATCGTCAAGCATGGCGGCCCTCCCCGCTGCGGGAATGGGCGTGTTCATGAGCATGGTCGTGCCCATGATGATCGTCGTGACTGTGCTCATGCGCATGCACATGATCTTGGCCATGTGCGTGCTCCTGGGAATCATGAGCGTGATGTCCATCTTCGGGATGGCAATGGTCCGTCACGGAGCCGTCCGCATGCAGCACACGCCCATCTGGCAGGTGCGTATGATCGTGATGATGGCTGTAGACGGCGAGCGTCTGGGCCGCCCGGCTGCCGAACAGGCGCACATATTCCGGGCTGCGGCTGACGGCCTCGGGCGTGCCGCGGCAGCAGACATGGCCGTTGAGGCAGATCACCGTGTCGGTCTCGGCCATGACGACATGGAGATCGTGCGAGATGAGCAGGATGCCACAGCCGCTGGCATTGCGGATCGATTTGATGAGGTGGTAAAGCGCGATCTCGCCGGAGAAATCCACTCCCTGCACCGGCTCGTCAAGCACCAGCAGGTCAGGCTTGCGGGCAATCGCCCGGGCCATCAGCGCCCGCTGGAACTCTCCGCCGGAAAGGTGCTGCACCTCGGCGCCGATCATATGGGCAATGCCGGCGGCTTCGAGCGCCGCCTGCATATCGCGCTCCGGCAGCGGCCCAGTCAGCGTCATCAGCCGGCGCACCGTCAGCGGCAGCGTCCAGTCGATCGAAAGCTTCTGCGGAACATAGCCGACCTTGAGGCCGGAAAGACGCTCCACCCTCCCCTCGTCGGGCTTCAGCACACCAATCGCGGCCTTGGCGCTCGTCGATTTGCCGGAGCCGTTCGGCCCGATCAACGTGACGATCTCGCCGCGCGAGACCGAAAATTCGACGCCGCGAACGAGCCAGCGGCCGCCGCGCAGGACACCGACATCTTCGAGCGAAACCAGTCGTTGGTTCTTGGCATTTGCGGGAGAGAGCATCGAATTTTCCGAAAGCGCTGTTGCATCCTGCTATTGCACACGTTATAGCATAACGCAATCAATGTAATAACATAACACTCGCAATTCAAGCGGAGCACATGATGAAACGCGCCTTGGGGCCTGCCTGGCACAGCCTGGCCCTCAGAATTCCGACTACCCTCGCCATCCCGGCCTTCGCGATCCCTGCTTTGCTCTTTGCCGGCACGATGCAGGCAGCCGATGCGCCCGTCGTCGTCACCTCGATCAAGCCGATCCATTCACTGGTTTCGGCAATCATGCAGGGCGTCGGCGAGCCAGAGCTGATCGTCGATGGCGCCTCCTCCCCGCACACCTACAGCATGAAGCCTTCGAACGCGCGGTCGCTACAGGAGGCCAAGGTCATCTTCTGGGTCGGCCCGAACCTGGAGGCTTTCCTGGAAAAGCCGCTCGAGGCGCTGGGCTCGAACGCCAGTGTCGTCGAACTCGACAATGCGCCTGGTTTGACCAGGCTGCCCTTCCGCGAAGGCGGCGCCTTCGAGGCGCATGACGACGGGGACCATGAAAGCGCTCCCGAGCATGCGGATGCCGCCGAAGATGACCAAGGTCACGATCATGCGGCCGAGCAAGCGCATCATGATGATCATGAAGAGCATGAGCACGGCGCCTTCGACACCCATCTCTGGCTCGACCCGATGAACGCAAAGGCGATGGCCGCTGTCATCACCACCACGATGGTCGCCGCCGACCCCGCCAATGCGCTGACCTATCAGGCCAATGCCAAGGCGCTTGATGATAAGCTGACGGCGCTGGACAGGGAGATCGCCGCCACCGTCGCTCCCGTCAAGGACAAACCTTTCGTCGTCTTCCACGACGCCTATCAATATTTCGAGCACCGCTACGGCATTCGCGTCGCCGGTTCTATCACCGTCAGCCCGGAAAACATTCCCGGCGCCGAACGCGTCTCGGAAATCCACCGCAAGGTCGGCGAACTCGGCGCAACCTGCGTCTTTGCGGAGCCGCAATTCGAGCCGCGCCTCGTCAAGGTCGTCATCGAAGGCACAAGCGCCAAATCCGGCGTGCTCGATCCGGAAGCGGCGACGCTGAAGGCCGGCTCTGATCTCTACTTCACCCTCATGCGCGGCATCGCCGACAGCATCAAGGCTTGCCTTTCCAGCGCATGATATTCATGCGACGCGCGGGAGCACCCAAGTAGAAAGCGCCCCGGGGAAAGCTGAAGCGGAAAGAGGCGGATGACCCCGTTCCGCCTTTTTTCGGCACCAGACATGTAATGATATAACATTAATACCAATGAGGTTCTCATGGATAACAGACTTCCGGTCACGGTGCTCTCCGGCTTTCTCGGCGCCGGGAAGACGACGCTGCTGAACCACGTGCTCACCAATCGCGAGGGCTTGCGCGTCGCCGTCATCGTCAACGATATGAGCGAGGTGAATATCGACGCCGCGCTCGTGCGCGATGGCGGCGCCAATCTCTCACGCACCCAGGAACAGCTAGTCGAAATGACCAATGGCTGCATCTGCTGCACGCTCCGCGACGACCTGTTGAAGGAAGTGCGCGATCTCGCCAATCAGGGCCGCTTCGATTACCTGCTGATCGAATCCACAGGCATCGCCGAGCCCCTGCCCGTCGCCACCACCTTCGAATTCCGCGACGAGAATGGTGAAAGCCTCTCCGACGTCGCAAGGCTCGATACGATGGTGACGGTCGTCGACGCCGCCAATCTGCTTGCCGACTATGCCTCGGCCGATTTCCTCGCCGACCGCGGCGAAACGGCGGGCGATGGCGACAACAGAACCATCGTCGACCTGCTGGTCGAACAGATCGAATTTGCCGATGTCGTGGTGCTGAACAAGATCGGCACGGCAAGCGAAGAAGACCGCGACGCCGCGCGCAAGATCATCATCGGCCTCAATCCGGATGCCAAGCTGATCGAGGCGGATTTCGGCAGGGTGCCGCTCGCGCAGGTGCTCGGCACCGGCTGCTTCGATATCGAGAAAGCCGAGACCCACCCGCTCTGGTACAAGGAACTGCACGGCTTCAGGGATCATGTGCCGGAGACCGAGGAATACGGCATCCGCTCCTTCGTCTATCACGAAAAGCGGCCCTTCCATCCGGCGAAGCTGCGGGCCTTTCTCGATCGGGCATGGCCCGGCGTCGTGCGCTCGAAGGGCTTCTTCTGGCTGGCGACCCGGCCGCATTATGTCGGCGAGGTCAGCCAGGCCGGCGCGATCGTGCGCACCGGCAAGATGGGCCTCTGGTGGGCGGCCGTGCCACGCGAGCAATGGCCCGAGGAGCCAGGCTTCCTCCGCGCAATCGGCCCCTATCTCGACCCTGTCTGGGGCGACCGCCGCCAGGAAATCGTCTTCATCGGCGCCAATCCGATGGACGAGGCCTGGATCAGGAGAGAACTCGACGCCTGTCTCGTTGACAGCGATGCCTTCACACCCGAACGCTGGCGCAACCTGCCCGATCCCTTCATCAGCTGGAACAGGCAGGCGGCATGAAGGCGGCGGCGAAACGCTATCGCTGCATCTGCGAGGAATGCGAGCCGTTGCCGCCGATCGAGGGGCTGCATCCGTTGACGCACGAGGGGGATGTAAAGGTTGATGCCGGAAGACCCAAGAGACTGCTTGATATCATCGCCGCTCTGGGCCGGAAGGTTTAGGGCAGGCGCCACCTCGCCCACCCGCATCCCTGTGCTCGTCACAGAGATGAGGGAGGGCGGGGAGAGCGACGGTGCTTATCGCGGCGCGGAGGCTCGGGCCAGTCGAAGTCTCTGTACCCCTCGCCCAACTCGAAAAGGCGGCCGAAGCCGCCCTCATCCATCCACCACTCAACGTCCCACAATGACGCTGGAGATGACCCCGCTGGCAACGCCGATCAGTAGAAAGTCTTTGTCGGCGCGGACCCAGCGATAGCCGCGAGGCGTCTGCGGGGTAGAACCTTATATCTTGGTTTAATCCTATACATCCCACCGAACAGCCGCTTTCCCGGCACGATACAATCGACGCATAGTCCCAAAGATCGGATTCGATTTTCTGCGGAATTGGGCGCAGATTCACATAACGGAGCGTTGTTCCGCGCCGTCGATCGAGCGCCTGGCGCGGTCGGACCCGCCGCGAGGGATCGCTCGACTTAAGAGATGATGGAGGAAATCATGCCCGGCATCAGCATGCGTTATATCGTTGACGACGTCGACGCCGCGTTGGAATTCTACACGCGGCATCTCGGCTTCTCGGTCGCGCTTCACCCGGCCCCGAGCTTCGCCATTCTGACGAGGGGCGGTTTTCGTCTGCTGGTCAGCGGCACGACCGGACCAGGCGGCGCCTCCCAGGCAATGCCCGACGGACGAAAGCCGGAGCCCGGCGGATGGAACCGCATCCAGATCGAAGTCACCGACCTTGAAGCCGAAGTCACCAAGCTGCGTCAGGCGGGCGCGAATTTTCGCAACGACATAGTCCAGGGCATCGGCGGCAAGCAGATCCTGCTGGAAGACCCGGCCGGAAACCCTGTCGAGCTCTTCGAAGCGCCGAAGCGATAAGCGCCGCGGGATCGCAAGAATGGCGGCCGCGCCTTGCCAGCTCTGTGCGAGCGTGTAGTTTCGGACTCGCATCAATTCAGGGGTAAGCAGAATATGTCCGAATCCGCGGGCGGGCTCTTCGACTTTGTCGGGATACTAGCCGTGTTCTTTCTCGTCGCTGCCAATGGCTTCTTCGTCGCCGCCGAATTCGCACTGGTTTCGATGAGGCGCAGCCGTGTTGCCGAGCTTGTCGCGACCGGTCACATGAATGCCTCCGCTCTCCAGCGCGCCATCGACAATCTCGATGCCAATCTCGCCGCCACCCAGCTCGGCATCACCATCTCGTCGCTGGCTCTGGGCTGGGTTGGCGAGCCGGCACTCGCCCATCTGATCGAACCGTTGCTCTCGTGGCTGCCTGAGCCATGGGTAACGACCGGCGCCCATACCGTCGCCATCGTCATCGCTTTCGTCATCATCACGGCGCTGCATATCGTGCTCGGCGAGCTCGCGCCTAAAAGCCTGGCGCTGCAGCGCAGCGAGGCCACCTCGCTTGCGGTCGTGCGTCCCCTCGGCCTCTTCCTGCTATTGTTCAAGCCGGCGATCTTCACCTTGAACGGTATGGGCAACCTCGTGCTGCGGGCGGTCGGCCTTCGCGCCGGAACTGGAGAATCCTCGTTCCACTCGCCGCAGGAGTTGAAGTTGCTGGTCGCCGAGAGCCAGGAGGCCGGTCTTCTGAACCAGGTGCAGCAGCAGCTCGTCGAGCGGGTATTCAACATCGGCGACCGGCCGATCTCCGACATCATGACCCCGCGTCTCGACATCGAATGGTTCGATGCCGACGACAGCGAGGCGGAGATTCTGAAGACGATCCGAGAATGCAGCCATGAGCAGTTGCTGGTCGCGCGCGGCTCGATCGACGAGCCGATCGGCATGGTGTTGAAGAAGGATCTTCTCGATCAGGTTCTCGACGGCGGCAAGGTCAGGCCGCTGGAGGTGATCAAGCAGCCCCTGGTGCTGCATGAGGGTAGCAAGGTCGTGCGCGTCATCGACAGCTTCAAGGCGTCGCCCGTGCGCCTCGCCATCGTCGTCGACGAATATGGTAGCCTCGAGGGTATTGTCACCCAGACCGACCTGCTCGAGGCCATCGCCGGCGATCTGCCGGGCGCCGACGAGGAGCCCGACATCGTCGTACGGGAAGACGGTTCGCTGCTGATCGACGCCATGATGCCGGCCTTCGACGCCTTCGAACGACTGGGCCTCAAGGATCGCCCCGACGCCGATTTCCATACGCTGGCGGGCTTCGCGCTGCATCAGCTCCAGCATATCCCGGAAGCCGGCGAAACCTTCCTTTTCGAAGACTGGCGCTTCGAGGTGCTCGACATGGATGGCATGCGCATCGACAAGATGCTCGCAACCCGCATTCCCGCCGAGGGAGCAGAGGCCTGATCAATTCATCGCCAGCGTCCAGAGCATGCCTGCGATCGCACACCCGAAGAGCGTCGCAATAACTGAGGTCTTGAAGCGGAAGAGCGCGATGGCGGCAGCGACGGAGAGCGCGATTGCCGCCGGTACGGCAGATTGCAGCTCAGGAATATCGAGCCGCAGGTTTCCGAAACTGACCTGCGCGACTTCGGCAAACAGCGTGTGCAGCCCGAACCAGATGGCGAGGTTGAGTATGACCCCGACCACCGCCGCCGTGATCGCCGACATTGCCCCGGCAAGCGCCACATTGCCGCGCAGCTTTTCGATGAAGGGCGCACCGAGGAATATCCAGAGGAAACAGGGCACGAAGGTTACCCATGTCGTCAGGATCGCGGCAAGGGTGGCGGCAAGCATCGGATCGAGCGAGCCGGGATTGCGAAAGGCGGCCATGAAGCCGACGAACTGGAGCACCATGATCAGCGGCCCCGGCGTGGTCTCGGCCATGCCGAGACCGTCCAGCATCTCGCCGGGTTTCAGCCAGCCGAAATGCTGCACGGCCTGCTGCGCGACGTAGGCGAGCGCGGCATAGGCGCCACCGAAGGTGACGACCGCCATCTTGCTGAAGAAGAGGCCGATCTGGCTGAAGACGTCACCTGGTCCGAAGAACGTGTAAAGGACGGCGACCGGCACCAGCCAGAGGGCGAGCAGTATAGCCGATATGCGCAGCGACCAGGCGAGGTTGGCGCGCGCATGCGCCGGAATACCCTCGCCAAGCGCCGACTCGGCATCCGACAGCACCGCGCCGCTTGCGGCCTTGTGGCCGCCGCCCGCCTTGAAGGTGTCGAGGCCGAGCCGGCCGCCGAAGAAGCCGATGATTCCCGCGGCCAGCACAATCAGCGGGAACGGCACGTGGAAGAAGAAGATGGCGACGAAGGCGGCGGCCGCGACGGCAAGCATGACGCGGTTTCTCAGCGCCCGGCTCCCGATGCGGATGACGGCCTGCACGACGACGGCAAGGACGGCCGCCTTCAGGCCGAAGAACAGGCCGGCGACGATGCCGATGCTGCCGTAAGCAGCGTAGACATAGCTGAGGCCGAGGATCGACAGGAAGCCCGGCAGCACGAAGAGCACGCCGGCGACGAGACCGCCGAATGTGCGGTGCATCAGCCAGCCGATATAGACGGCAAGCTGCTGCGCCTCGGGCCCGGGGAGCAGCATGCAATAATTCAAGGCATGCAGGAAGCGGTGCTCGCCGATCCATCGCTTCTCGTCGACGATGATCCGGTGCATGACCGCGATCTGGCCGGCCGGGCCGCCGAAGCTCAAGGCGGCGACACGCAGCCACACCCGGAAGGCCTCCCCAAACGAAACGCCGTGGTGATGCCCCTCGCCCGCGTCCTTGTTGCCCGCCTGTCCGGCGGGCGCATTCTCCGTCATGTCGACCATCTCATGCCCTCTTTTTCGGTGCAGGCCAGTTGTGGGTCTCTTCGGTCGCATCGCGGCACCAGCGGAAGAAGGCATCGTAGAGAAGCATTCCGGCCTCGAGCTGCTCCAGATCGTCGGAATACATTCTGGAGAGGCCGAGCGAAGCGGCAAGCAGACCGGACGCCTCGGGCGCGAGATCGAGCCTGGCCGTATCCGCCGCCCTGACGATCTGCGCCAGGCGCAAGAGCGGTTCAGATGCCAACCCGAACTCCTCGACCATCACGTCGAAGGTGCAGAGCTCGCCGCGATGACTCCAGAACACGTCCTCGATGTCGAAGGGCGCAGCCCCGAAGCGCTCGCCGACAGCGACAACCTCAGGGGCCGGCACGAACAGGAAGACGGCATTCGGATCGATGAAGCGCCGGATCAGCCAGGGACAGGCGATGCGGTCGATTTTCGGCCGCGCCCTGGTCACCCAGACGGTGCGCCCCTGCGCGTCACGGCGCGACAGCTTCGCCTCGGGCACCGCTGGTCCGGCCGCGGCCCAGGCTTCGAAGCCGCCGGCGAGGCTTTCCGCCTCAATTCCCGCATGCCTGAGATAGGCGGCGACACCATGGCTGAGCTTGGCTCCCCTGTGGCAGACCACGACGACGGCATCGGCATCGATGCTATCAGCCCAGGACGCAACCTCGGCGTGGTCGCGCCGGATCGAGCCCGGCACAAGGCGCGGATCGAGCGCGAAATCCTCGTCCGTGCGGACGTCGATGATGCGGGGCGCCCCAGGAGTGCCGATGAGGCGGTTGAGCTTGTCGGGAGATATTTCGAGAAATGACGGCATGACGCGTCCCTCCGTTGATCGGCTTTACCGGACGCGATTCTTCAGCATGTCGCCTCGTGGGGTGATCGCAACCCCAGAACCAAAGCATTGGCAAACCCATTCCCTCCTGTCAAGGAAGATGCTTCCCCGGCGCTGGTGCCTATTTACGTGACTGCTATGCTGTCCGTATGACAGCCGTGCTGTGTATCCGCGGCTTACCGTGCACCCGAAAGGCCGGAGCCTCGAAGGACGCGCGCAGCGCTGCTCGTTGCATCCATCAACCACAGCCGCGCCCGCCTCGCTGTTAAAACTTCCTCAGCCCCCGACATAAAGCTCTCCCATAAGTCACTCGCGGGCCAAAAACCCCGCCAATACAAACGCTTCGGCCCCAGAATGGAACAAAAGTCCCACTCATCCATTTCTTCCTCACCGAAAGAGGAGAAAGTACCATGACGTACGACCCCAATAATGCCAACGATCCGAACCGCCCGCTGAACCCGAACCTGGACCTGCGCACGACGCCGACGCCGCGCAGCAGCAATACGTGGGTTGTTTGGGTTGCTGCATTGGCCGTGATCGCTGTTGCTGCATTCGCCTATTCGCAGTGGAGCAGCACATCTCCCGGCACTTCGCCGGATACGACAGCCTCCACGACCCAGTCCGAGCCGGCCCCGGCTAAGCCGATCGCTCCGACCGACAACAGCGCAACGCCTGCTCCGGCACCTGCACCGGCCACCCCGCCGGCCGCTCCTGCCCAGCAGTAACCGCTGCCGATCGTAAGAAGCCGCGCTAGATGCCTCCTTGGCGTATCCGGCAGGACACGCCAAGGAGGATCTATGCATCGAATAGAGTATGGGACCCCACCTCAGAGTGACGCACGGCTTCTTTCTACCGGCCGGCCCTTGAATAACCGCAATCGGCACTTATTTAGAGATTATGAAATTTGTCTCTGACGGCTGACCACGGATGTACTGGCAGCCGTCATTGAGACAGATCGAGGAAGGTCGGTGCGAGTTTCGCCCGGCCTTTTTTCTTGGCCTGTTGGTGAAGACTGAGCGATTTCACGGTCCCCGCGTGAAGCGTAACCTGCAGCCCGATATTAATTGGGAATCCTGTTGTAGAAGGACTGCGGATCGTACACGCACTCATAGTCGAGAACGCACATCTTCCCGTCCCCATCCCTCACCGTTGCATTGTCGTACTTGTCACCCAGATTGCATCGGGCCGGCGGATAACGGAAGCTGCGACCGCCGATGCCCATACGCACGAAAACGGCTTTGTCCTTTCGGATGATTTGCGCAAGCTCCTTGCAGCCGTGATCCCTGGCATTGACCTCAACCGCCTCGACGGCAAGGGCTGCGGACGGAAACAACAGGGCGAAGGCCAAAAAGACGCTTTTCATGGGAACTCCTGGATGCGAGAGCGTGATGGCAGCAAAAAAACGAGAGCGGTTTCGGATGATATCCCACGCAACTGAAAACGAATTCTGATTTCACGGAAATTTATAGGGCGACGCCGGGTCGAACACGCAGGCATAGTCCAGAACGCAAGCGCTCCCTTCGGCATCGCGAACGCTTGCGGTACTGCGCTTGTCGCCCATGCCGCACTGCGCCGGCGGGTAGCGGAAGCTGCGGCCGCCGAGGCCGACACGGACAAAGACCTTCTTGTTCTGTCGGATGATCTGCGCAAGCTCGCTGCAGCTGTGGTCCCCCGCTCTGACCTCCATTGCGCTGGCGGCAAAGGCCGGCAGTGGCAAGGATAAAACCACGGCGAATATGACGGTTCTCATGGACCACTCCCGTTAACGAGGAGGAGATAGGATGCGCAGGTCGACGCAGCCAGTCGCGCCGAAACTGCCGGTCTCGAAACGAGACCATACGCTGATGCAATTCAATCAATCTTATCAAGAGATTTGGTGGGTGATGTAGGGCTCGAACCTACGACCCGCTGATTAAGAGTCAGCTGCTCTACCAACTGAGCTAATCACCCGTTCGCGCTTGGCTGCGCGGTGTGACGGGGCGTATAAACAGGATCGGCTGGCTTGTCCAGCGCATCAACGAAAATTCTTTGGTTAATCTCAAAGATTTTTCCGCAGCGCCGAAATGCGGCGCACAATCCTGGAAATCGGAGTTGATCTCCAAGAGGGATGACGCGCCAATTCAAGGTGATAGAGCGTCCCGCCTGTCGGAGCGGGGCGCTCGCATAAACTCAAAGGTCGAGTGTGCCGCTCGCCAGCCGCACCGCCTGGCCGCCGATCCGCGCGTTGGAAATCGTCCCGCCTTCGACATCGATATGCAGGTGGATGAAAGACGGACGGCCCATCTCGACGCCCTGCTCGATCATGATCGGGTGGTGCCCGTCCGTCAGCCGGTCGAAATGGCGGATTGCGCCGGAAAGCGCGGCCGCCGCCGCACCGGTGGCCGGATCCTCGACGATGCCCATGCCGCTGGCGAACATGCGCGCATGGAACTTCGCCACGTGGTTGACGCCGCCGCGGCAATAGACATAGGCCGAGGCAAGCGCGCCATCGACGAAGGGCACGATCTTTTCCCAAAGCTGCGGATCGAATTCCACCCGCTGCGCCGTGCCGACATCGTGCACCGGAATGAGCAGAAACGGAACGCCGGCGCTCCAGACCGAGGGGACGTGATTTTCGAAGCCGATTTCGGTGACCTTCAACGACAGGGCATCGGCAATACCGAGCTTGTCGAGCGGCATTACGGCCTGCTGCGATTTGCGCGGCAGGTCAAATTCGGCAAAGCTCGCCTCACCCTCTCTCAGCCGCACGGCGCAACGCACCGGCCCGACATTTTCCTCGAGCACGGTAACGAGATCGACCGCCGCTGCGCCATGAGCCCGCTCGGCCAGTGCCACCGCAGTGCCAACTGTAGGATGACCGGCAAAGGGCAGTTCGCGGCCAGGCGTAAAGATCCGGAGCTTCGCCGCATAGGCGGGATTGGTCGAGGGCTGCACGAAAACCGTCTCGGAGAGATTGATCTCCCGGGTGATCGCCTGCATCGCCTCGTCGCTGAGATCGTCTCCGTCAAAGACCACCGCCAGTGGATTACCGGCAAGTTTTCGATCGGTGAACACGTCATAGACGCTGTAGCTTCGCGCCACATCGGCCTCCCTGAATCGTCATCGCGCCGCCAACCTGCCCGACCAAGCGGTCGAGTGCAAGGCGCTAGCGCCGGTTACCGCTTCCGAAATACCAGTCGATGACGGGCAGCATGGCGACGTTATAGGGATGGGCCGCTGGATCGGCCGAACGGATCGCCGCCGCACCTGCGATTTCCTTGTCCTCGGCCACCAGCATGTGGGCCTCGATCCGCTCCACCATCTCGTCCGCCGTCATGTCGAAGCGGAAGAGCCTGAGCAGCGTCACCGTGCGCCTGGCATGGCTGGCAAAGAGCCCTTCCGCTGCGACCGCATCGGCCAGGTCCAGTCCGGTCTCCTCGTGAACTTCGCGACGCATATTGGCCTCGATGTCGCAGCGCCCGTCGATGATGTCCTCCGGCTCCAGCGAGCCGGCCGCGAAATAGACCTGGCCTGGATTGGCGGTATGCGCGCCCATGCGGATCGCCACCAGCGCGCCGTCCGAGCTTTCGAGCACCGGATAGGCGAAGATGTGCAGGCCGCCCTGGCGCTGCGGCTGCCGGCGCCACCACATGAAGGCGGAAAATGGAGTGACGTAGCCCTCGCCTGCAATCCCCTCTTGGCTGAACGACAGCCGCTGTTGGAACACCAGGCGGCCATCGAACAGCGCCGGGTTGGCGGCGGTTTCCTTCGCCCAGTTTTCACGGATCGCCGCTTCCTCGGCGGTGACGAAGGGATGGGTGCCGGGCAGCACACGCAGGTCGACGCCGGCGATCGGGAAAACGGTCGCTTCCGGCGGCCAGTCCAAAAAATCATCGGAGATATCGCTCGTCGGAAATTTCATATTCAAATTCGTTTTCATGGGAGATCCAGTGTCATGACGACGGGGCAGTGATCGGATGCTTTCGGCCGGTCCCAGCCAGTGCGTGGATATCGCTCCACCTCCTGGCCTGGCGGAAAGACGGTGCGGTAGGGCTGGCCGTTGCGGATGATTTCGGGCACGCGGCCGCTATTATGGGCGGCAAGCGCGGGGGAAAGCCAGATATAATCGAGCTGGCAAAGGTGCTGCTCCTGCGGTCCGCGCGCGTGATAGAGCGTCCAACGATCAAGGGGTTGGCGACGGACCACGACATTTTCGGCAAAGCCGTCATGACTGAACACGTCGAGCGCGCTTTCGGCCTCTGGCTGATGCTCGAAACGATAACCGGCGCCGCGCCGGCCAACAACATCGACGCGCTCCTGATAATCATTCATATCACCGCAAATGGCGAAGCTCTTCTTGGCCGTGCGGCCGGCGCCGAACCTGTCCTCGATGATGCGGCGCACGGCGCGCGCTTCGGCACGACGGAGCGGCAGCGTCGACTGCCGCCCGTCCAATCCGTCACGGGGGTTGCCCATCGATTTGAAATGCACGACGTAGAGCGAGAGCGGTCGGCCGCCGATCAGAAGATCGAGCTCCAGGCAATCGCGCTTGAAGATCTTGTCGTCGATGCGATTGGTGAGCG